>JBAGRP010000001.1:6314615-6646153 GCA_036924855.1 Nitrobacteraceae bacterium AZCC 2146 | reverse complement strand
GCGGCGAGCTTGGCGCGGGTGGCCTTGAACGAGGTCTGGTTGACCTTGTTTTCCAGCATCCAGTCGCGGGCGAACTTGCCGGACTGGATATCGTCGAGCACGCGCTTCATCTCGGCCTTGGTCTCAGGCGTCACGATGCGCGGGCCGGTGACGTATTCGCCGTATTCTGCAGTGTTGGAGATCGAGTAGTTCATGTTGGCGATGCCGCCTTCATAGATCAGGTCGACGATCAGCTTCACTTCGTGCAGGCACTCGAAGTATGCCATTTCCGGCGCGTAGCCGGCTTCCACCAGCGTCTCGAAGCCGGCCTTGATCAGTTCGACCAGACCGCCGCACAGCACCGCCTGCTCGCCGAACAGATCGGTCTCGCACTCTTCCTTGAACGAGGTCTCGATGATGCCCGCGCGACCACCGCCGATGGCGGAGGCGTAGCTGAGGCCGAGGTCGTGGGCGTTGCCGGAGGCATCCTTGTGGATCGCGATCAGGCAGGGCACGCCGCCGCCGCGCTGATATTCCGAACGCACGGTGTGGCCGGGGCCCTTCGGCGCGATCATCAGCACGTCGAGATCGGGGCGCGGATCGAGCAGGTTGAAGTGCACGTTGAGGCCGTGGGCGAACACGAGCGCCGCGCCCTTCTTCATGTTGTCGTGCATGTGCTCACGATAGATGTCGCCCTGCAATTCGTCGGGGGTCAGCATCATCATCAGGTCGGCCCACTTCGCGGCCTCGGCGACTTCCATCACCTTGAAGCCGGCGGCTTCCGCCTTCTGCGCCGAGGTCGAGCCCTTGCGCAGCGCAATGGCGACGTCCTTGACACCGGAGTCCTTCAAGTTCAGCGCGTGCGCATGGCCCTGGCTGCCGTAGCCGACGATGCAGACCTTCTTGCCCTTGATCAGGTTGAGGTCGGCGTCGCGATCGTAATAAACTCGCATTGGTCGTTCCTTTAGTTCGGCAACATTATTTCCGTTGCCTGTTCGAACCGGTCATTCGCCGAATGGCGGATGACCATGAATTGCCGCCGGTTTCTAGGGCGACGAAAGCCGCGAGACAAGCCCGCGACGGTGATTTGTGGCCAGTCCCCCGGCTCATAGCTCCATCAGCACCGGATACAGCGACGCCAGCAGCAGTACGGCCATCACGACATTGAAGGCACGCACGGCGCGGGGCGATTTTACCAGCGATTGCAGCGAGGTGCCGCACAGCACCCAGGCCACGCACGACACCGCCCCGATCAGCAGCGACAGCGCCACCTGCAGCAGGATGTTCCAGGGATAGCTCGCGATCGTCGCATAGGCGGTGATGGTACCGATCACCATCACCCAGCCCTTGACGTTGACCCACTGAAACAACGCGGCGCCGAAAAACGTCATCGGCCGGCGCCGTTCTGCCTCGCCGGGATCAGGCGGCCCGGATCGCGCTATCGCAACTGCGAGATAGACCAGGTAGGCGGCGCCGGCATATTTCAGCGCGGTCTGCAGCATCGGATAGGTCGTGAACACCGCGCCCAATCCCAGGCCGGTGACGGCAATCATGAAGGCAAAACCGAAGACGACGCCGGCGAGATGCGGCAGCGTGCGGCGAAAGCCGAAATTCAGCCCCGACGCCAGCAGCATGATGTTGTTCGGCCCCGGCGTGATGAACATCACGACGGCGAACACGATGAAGGCGATGAAAAGTTGCTGGGACATCATCGGGCTCAGGCGCCTTCGGCGATGGCCAGCGGCCGTGGCGACAGCAGCATCACGGCGATACCGCAGACCACGACGACCATGCCGCCGAGCCGCAGCGGCCCGAAGTGCTCGCCGAACACAACGCTCGACGCACCGGCGCCGACGAACGGCACCAGCAGCGCGAACGGCACCACCTGCGCCGCGGTATAATCGCGCAGCAACCGGCCCCAGAGCCAATAGGCGACGCTGGTCGAGATCGCGCCGAGCCCGATGATGCAGGCGATGCCCGTCGGGGACATGTGAGTCAGCGACTGCCAGGTCGGCTGCGGCCCATCCGCGATCAAGGCCAGCGCCAGCAGCGGCAGCGCCGGCACCAGGCAGAGCCAGGCGAACAGGTCGAACATCGGCACGTGACGGGCGCGGCGCAGCAGCAGATTGCCGACCGCGAAACTGATCGGCGAGATCATCAGCACCGTGAAGGCGCCGACGCTGAAATCATAGCCGACGGTGAAGCAGATCAGCAGCAGCCCGAACGCGGCGACGCCAATGCCGATAACCTGCCGCGGCGTCGGCACTTCGCGAAATACAACCACCGCGAACGCCACCGTGAACAGTGCCTGGCTCTGCACGATCACGCTGGCGAGCCCGACCGGCACGCCATGGGCGATACCGAACGCCTGCGCCAGAAACTGTCCGAGAAACAATGTCGAACTGATCGCGATCAGAAGCGGCCACGACACGTCGGGGCGCCGCACGAACAGGCATGGCAGCGCCGCGATGACGAAGCGCAGCGCCGTCATCAGCGGCGGCGGCAATTCGTCGAGCACCAGCCGGCTCGCCACGAAGGCAAGTCCCCAGGTCACGGCCACCGCGGTGGCGAGTGCGATATCGAAAGGTTTCATGGTTGCGATGCGCGCGAAGCTACATCCCCTCCGGGCCGCGGCTGATGGCGGCGACGCCAGTACGGGAGATTTCGACCAGGCCAAGCGGCCGCATCAGGTCGATGAACTGGTTGATCTTCGCGGAATTGCCGGTGATCTCGAACACGAAGCTCTCGGTGGTGGCGTCGATCACCCGGGCGCGGAATGCTTCCGCCAGCCGCAGCGCCTCGACGCGATGCTCGCCGGTACCGCGCAGCTTGACCATCGCCAGCTCGCGCTCGATCGAGCGGCCGGTGAGCGTCATGTCGACGACGCGATGCACCGGGATCATGCGGTCGAGCTGGTGCTTGATCTGCTGGATCACCATCGGCGTCCCCGTGGTGACGATGGTGATGCGCGAAACGTGTTTCTTGCTCTCGGTCTCCGACACCGTGAGACTCTCGATGTTGTAACCGCGGCCGGAGAACAGCCCGATCACCCGCGCCAGCACGCCTGGCTCGTTGGCAACCAGCACCGAGAGCGTATGCGTCTCGTTGGGATCGTGGCGATCTTCCATGAAATAGGCGGATGCGGGCTGTTCCATTGTCGTTCCCTGTCAAATTCTCTTTTGGCTTTCGCCACGATGTTACGTCCCTCACGGTGAGGAGCGCGTCTTCGCGCGTCTCGAACCATGAGATCGGGCACTCATCCTTCGAGGCGCCGCGCAAGGGCGCGGCTCCTCAGGATGAGGTCCCCCTTTAGTGCATCACACCAGCGCCTTGCCGCCGGCGAAGGCGAGCGCGGTGGCTTCGTCATTGGCTTCCAGCGGCAACAGCATTTCGTTATGCGCCTTGCCGGACGGGATCATCGGGAAGCAGTTTTCCAGGTTCGCCACGCGGCAATCGAACAGCACCGGCTTCTTCACCTTGATCATGTCCTGCAGCGCGCCGTCGAGATCGCCGGGCTTCTCTACCCGGAAGCCGACGCCGCCATAGGCATCCGCCAGCTTGACGAAATCCGGCAGCGCTTCCGAATAGGAATGCGACAGCCGGTTGCCGTGCAGCAGTTGCTGCCACTGCCGCACCATGCCCATATACTGGTTGTTCAAGATAAAGATCTTGATCGGCAGTCCATGCTGAACCGCCGTCGACATCTCCTGCATGGTCATCTGCACCGAGGCATCGCCTGCAATGTCGATGACGAGGCTGTCAGGATGCGCCACCTGCACGCCCAATGCCGCCGGCAGGCCGTAGCCCATGGTGCCCAATCCACCGGAGGTCATCCAGCGATGCGGTTCCTCGAAGCCGAAGAACTGCGCCGCCCACATCTGATGCTGGCCGACTTCGGTGGTGATGTAGGTGTCGTGGCCGCGCGTCGCCTCGAACAATCGCTGGATCGCGAATTGCGGCAGGATCACATCGCTGTTCTTCTTGTAGGCCAGCGAATTGCGCGCGCGCCAGGTCGCGATCTCCTTCCACCACGCCTTGGTGTCGGGCTTCTTGGCTTCCGCCTTGAACACCTGTAGCAGGTCACCGAGCACGTTGCCGCAATCGCCGATGATCGGCACGTCGACGCGGATATTCTTGTTGATCGAGGACGGGTCGATGTCGATGTGGATCTTCTTCGAGTTCGGCGAGAACGCGTCGGTCCGCCCGGTGATGCGGTCGTCGAAGCGCGCGCCGACGCACAGCATGACGTCGCAATCATGCATCGCCATGTTGGCCTCGTAGGTGCCGTGCATGCCGAGCATGCCGAGCCAGTTCGAGCCGGACGCCGGATAGGCGCCGAGGCCCATCAACGTCGAGGTGATCGGAAAGCCAGTCGCCTCCACCAACTCGCGCAGCAGTTTTGACGCCGCGGTGCCGGAATTGATCACGCCGCCGCCAGTGTAGATCACCGGCTTTTTCGCGTTGGCCAGCAGCGCCACGGCCTTGCGGATCTGCGTCGCATCGCCCTTCACCCGCGGCGAATAGGAGACGTGCACGTCGGACTTGCGCGGCGGATGGTAGGTGCCG
The DNA here is from genome assembly GCA_036924855.1 of Nitrobacteraceae bacterium AZCC 2146. Taxonomy (NCBI): domain Bacteria; kingdom Pseudomonadati; phylum Pseudomonadota; class Alphaproteobacteria; order Hyphomicrobiales; family Nitrobacteraceae; species Nitrobacteraceae bacterium AZCC 2146. Next base: position 6,641,608 of record JBAGRP010000001.1, on the reverse strand, counting down.
GTCGCGAACTGCACGTCCTTCGGCACGTCGACGACGACCGGACCGGGACGGCCGGTGGTGGCGACGTAAAACGCTTCATGCAGCACCTTGGCGAGATCGTTGACGTCGCGCACCAGCCAGTTGTGCTTGGTGCAGGGACGGGTGATGCCGACGGTGTCGCATTCCTGGAACGCGTCATTGCCGATCAAGTGAGTAGGAACCTGCCCGGTGATGCAGACCAGCGGGATCGAATCCATCAGGGCATCGGCCAGCGGCGTCACCATGTTGGTGGCGCCCGGCCCGGACGTCACCAGCACCACGCCCGGTAAGCCCGTCGACCGGGCATAGCCCTCGGCAGCGTGGCCGGCGCCCTGCTCGTGGCGCACCAGGATGTGCTCAACCTCGCTCTGCTGGAAAATCTCGTCATAGATCGGTAGCACCGCGCCGCCGGGATAGCCGAAGATGTGCTTGACGCCATGATCCGCGAGCGCGCGGACGATCATCGCGGCGCCGGTCATCTGGTTGGGGTCGTGAGGCTTGTTGTCACTCGCTGCGGTAGTCATTGGCTGGCTCCGGATGCGCCCGTTGGCGCGGCTTGGTCTGGACGTTTTATCGGTCGAGGTTCGGACAATAAAAAAGGTCCCGAGAGGGACCCTGCGCACACCGCCCGTAGTCGGGATGGCGTCAGCCACCCCCGGCGGTGCGCCAGGGTACGACGAGAATAAGAATCTGAGTAATTTTGTTGCGCATGAGATCGACCGAACGTTCCAAAGGTTGCGCGGAACATAGCTGCCAAACCCGGGATGTCAAGGGAGAGGCGGCTGAAACGCGATTTTTAGAGAGTAGCGGGGTCTTGGGCGTTGGGCGAGCGCGAAAATTGCTCACCCAGCCATGCGCCCGCCGCCTCCGGCTTCATCCATTCGAATTCCGGTAGCTGATGCCTGAACCAGGTGAACTGCCGTTTGGCGTAATGCCGCGTATCGGCGCGGCCGATCACCGCCGCCTCTTCCTGCGTGATCTCGCCTTGCAGATGCCGGATCAGCGCCGGCACGCCATGGGCCTTCATCGCCGGCAGCAGCGGATCGAGATTTCGCGATGCCAATGCCGCGACTTCGTCCAGCGCGCCTGCTTTCAGCATGATATCGAACCGCGCATCGATCCGTGCATAGAGGTCGTCGCGCTCCGGTGCGAGAAACAGCGCGGCGATGTCGTCCGGCGGCAGCAGCGGAGGCAGGCCGTCGCGATGCCAATCGGTGAGCGAACGCCCGGTCGCTTCCACCACCTCCAACGCGCGGGCGATACGGGTGCGGTCGCGCGGATTGAGCCGTTCGGCCGAGACGGGATCGCTTATCATCAGTTGCGCATGCAACGCCTCCGGGCCATCCCGCTCCAGCCGCGCGCGCACATCGTCGCGCACCTCCGGAGCAATCGCCGGCACCGACGACAGCCCCCGCGTCAGCGCCTTGAAATACAGCCCGGAGCCGCCGACAAAAATCGGCAGACGGTTTTGCGCGCGCACCTCCGCAAGCACAGCCGCCGCGTCAGCTACCCATGCGCCAGCGGAAAAATTCACCGCGGCATCGACGTGGCCATAGAGCCGGTGTGGAACCCTCGCCTCCTCTTCAGGCGTCGGCCGCGCGGTGAGCACCCGCAGGTCGCGATACACCTGCATGGAGTCGGTGTTGATGATCACGCCATCGTGCGCACGCGCCAGCCGCAGCGCCAGCGCCGACTTGCCGCTGGCGGTCGGCCCTGCGATAAGCAGCGCTCTGTTGTTCGGTCCGGAACTCACGTCATGTCTCTCGTCGCAACACTCATCTGCCATCCCGCCGATCCCGCGCTCGAAAGCACCGTGATCGAAGGCGCCTGCGCGATCCTGCCCGCCGATGCGACGCCGCACTGGCTGCACGAAGGCATCGCCGCCGACATCACCTTTACCAGCACCGACGATATTCAGGCCATCGCCGATCGCTTGCGCGCCGCGCGCGGCGATCGTCCGATCGACATTGTGGTGCAGCCTGCGGCCAACCGGCGCAAGAAGCTTTTTCTCGCCGACATGGATTCCACCATGATCGGCCAGGAATGCATCGACGAACTCGCTGACTTCGCCGGCCTCAAGGCCCATGTCGCCGCCATTACCGAACGCGCCATGCGCGGCGAGATCGAATTCGAGCCGGCGCTGCGCGAGCGCGTCGCGCTGCTGAAGGGCCTGCCCGTCGCCATCGTCGATGAGGTGCTGGCGACGCGGATCACGCTGACGCCGGGCGGTCGCGAACTGGTGCAGACCATGCGCGCGCACGGCGCCTATACCTGCCTGGTCTCCGGCGGCTTCACCTTGTTTAGCAGCAAGGTCGCAGCGCTGATCGGCTTTCAGGAAAACCGCGCCAATGAATTGCTGGTGGAAGACGGCAAACTCGCGGGCCTGGTCGCCGAGCCGATTCTGGGCCGCGCCGCAAAGCTCGCGACGCTCGATAACCTGCGTGAATCCTTCGACGTCGATGGCATCGACACCCTCGTCGTCGGCGATGGCGCCAACGATCTCGCCATGATCGAAAGCGCCGGCCTCGGCGTCGCCTACCACGCCAAGCCCGCCGTCGCCGCCGCCGCCCACGGCCGCATCGACTTCGGCGACCTCACCGCGCTGCTCTATGCGCAGGGCTACAAGCGGTCCGAGTTTGTGAGCTGAGGTTCTGCCCGTAGTTTCGTAGCCCGGATAAAGCGAAGCGCCATCCGGGATACTCGCGCGACGACACAGCCTCTCCTTCGTCATTCCGGGACGCGCCAGTCGTCGGCGTAGCCGACGGGTGGCGCGGGCCCGGAATCCATAACCACCGTCGAGAATATGGATTCCGGGCTAGCTCGCAGCTGGCGCTGCTCGCGCCCCGGAATGACAGGCGAGGGGTCGGGAAGAAAAAAATTCATATCGACCTTGTCGACAACAATCCTATCTTGATTATATTCCCCTGCATCCCTTCGCGAGGGCGCTTCATGAGGCGTCTTGCGGTGGAATGGGATGGCGGCCCTGCGGGTGTGGGGGGGACGTATCCCTGCGCACTCGGGAGGCCTTGGGTCACCGTCCGGGCCTACTACGAGGCCCTGCCACTCAGGTTGGCTGGACGCGGTACAGGCGAAGGTGGGGAAATCCCGCCGGATCAGCGGGTCGGAGGCTCGCACCTGTACCCGGAAGAACGGTCCCAGCGCCCAAAATCGCCCATAGCAGCCGCAGGCTGCGTAAACTTGCCTGCGATGTAGCGCGCCGAAAGGCGTTGCGCGGTCTCAGCTTTGTCGCCGATGCGGCGAAGCGGATCGCGTCATCTACCACCCCCGCGCCTTTCGGCGCGCTGCCACCCCTCATGTTCGAGGGGAAACCACCCGCAAAACTCGGGCTCGATGAGCCGCGAGAATGCGGAGGCTTGGCTGTTTGAATCTGCCGAGGAATATTCAGGGCGAAGCCCTCTTAACCTCACCCCGCACTTGCGGGGAGAGATTAAGAAAAGAGCTACTGCACGCTCAGTGCCACGAACCGCAATTCGCCGTCGGCGTTCGACACCAGCAGCAGCACGGACTTCTTGCCGTCCTTCTTCAACTGGTCGACGCGCTTCTTGACGTCGCCGGCGTTGGTGACGGCTTCCTGCGCGACTTCGACAATGACGTCGCCGGCAGCGAGCCGCTTCTCGGCGGCGTCGGAGCCGCTGTCGACGCCGGTGACGATCACGCCCTTGACGCTATCCTTGATCTTGTAGCGGGTGCGCAGATCCTTGCTGAGCCCGGTGAGATCGAGGCCGAGCGCCTTCTGGGTCGCCGGCTTCTCGGCTTCCGGCGCGGTCTTCACCGAAGCCTGCACGGCCTTGTCGCCATCGTCGAGCCGGCCGAGCGTGACCTGCTTGGTCTCTTCCTTGCCCTTGCGGATGATGAGCACATCGACGGCCTTGCCGACTGTGGTATCGGCGACGATGCGCGACAGATCCTTCGGCTCCTTGACCTCCTTGCCGTCGAACTTGACGACGACGTCGCCGGGCTCGATGCCGGCGGGCTTTGCCGGGCCCTTGTCATCGACGCCGGCGATCAGCGCGCCGCGCGCGGGCTTGATGTTGAGGCTCTCGGCGATCTCGTCGGTGACCTGCTGGATGCGGACGCCGAGCCAGCCGCGGCGCAATTCGCCGAACTGGCGGAGCTGATCGACCACCACGGAGACCGTCTTCGACGGCACCGCAAAGCCGATGCCGATCGAGCCGCCCGACGGCGAGATGATCAGCGTGTTGACGCCGATGACGTCGCCATCGAGGTTGAACAGCGGGCCGCCGGAATTGCCGCGGTTGATCGAGGCGTCGGTCTGGATGTAACTGTCATAGGGGCCGGAATTGATATCGCGGTTGCGCGCCGAGACGATGCCGGCGGTGACGGTGCCGCCGAGGCTGAACGGGTTGCCGATCGCGATCACCCATTCGCCGAGCCGCAGCTTTTCGGAATCGCCGAACTTCACCGCGACCAGCGGTTTGACCGGCTTGAACTTCAGAACCGCCAGATCGGTCTTCTTGTCGACCCCGACCAGTTCGGCCTTGATCTTGGTGCCGTCGTTGAGAATGACGTTGATCTCGTCGGCGTCGGCAATGACGTGGTTGTTGGTAACCACGATGCCGGAGGTGTCGATGATGAAGCCGGAACCGAGCGAATTGGTCTTGCGCGGCTGCAGGCCGCCGTTCTTGTCGCCACCCGGACCGCCGCGGCGGTTCTTGAAGAAGTCGTCGAAGAACTCCTCGAACGGCGAGCCCGGCGGCAATTGAGGCATCGCCCCCCGGTTATTTTCCCCGCTGTTGCCGCCGCCGCCCTTGGCCTCCACGGTCTGCGTGGTGGAAATATTGACCACCGCATCGATCACCTTTTCCGCGACGTCGGCGATCCCGTCGGGACCGCGCGCAAATGCCGGTGCGGAGAACGTGGCAACCGCGGTGCCGAGGCAGAGCGCCGTCAGCAGCGGGCGAAGGCGATAGCTCAAGGCTGGAATCGCGATGGACATGTGAGAAACGCTCCTGAAGAGAGTCGGCAATTTGATGAAGAGTGCGCCCGAACCACGCGTCGGCGCAAGCCTTCGAGGGCCCGCAGATGCGGCTTCTATCAGGGCTGTCGATTGCGGCGAAATGCGGACGCAGGGTTACACGATCGCGTTGATCGGACAGGCATTTTTGAACAGGGAGGCTGTCCGGCGGGCTGGCCTAGCGGCGCACGATCCAGATCAGGATCAGGCCTGCGATCGCGGAGCCGATGCCGGCGATGCGCAGAATGTTGTCCGGCGTCGCCAGCGCGCTTTTCATCGCCCGCCGCATCCAGCCGGGAATTGCCAGGAACAGGATGCCTTCCAGCACGAACAGAATACCGATGCCGATGAGGAAGTCGGCGAACGCTATGGACCTCATCCGACTTCAACTCCCGAACGTTCGCACCCTGAGCGCTTTTTATAACGAAGCGCGCCTGCTGGGAGCGGTTCGGGATTAACCGAACCGCTCAGGCGCGCCCATCCATAGATCAGAGCGAGAGCGAACGCAAAACAGGTATTTGCGTATGCTGAACGAGCGCGGAGGCGTTCGCCTTACGGCTTCGCGGCGGCGGGCTTTCCCGACGGATTGGCGAAGAAACGGAAGAACTCCGAATCCGGCCGCAGCAGGAAGCGGGTATCGTTGCTCTTCAACCCGTTCTCGTAGGCCGTCATCGAGCGATAGAACGCGAAGAAGTCGGCGTCCTTGCCATAGGCTTCCGCGAACAGCCGGTTGCGCTCGCCGTCGCCGGTGCCGCGCACCTGCTCGGCCGTGGAGTTGGCGTCGGCGATGATCACCGTCGCTTCACGATCGGCCTTGGAGCGGATCTCCTGCGCCTTCTGGCCGCCCTGCGCGCGGAATTCAGCCGCTTCGCGCTGACGCTCGGTCTGCATCCGCTGATAGACCGCCTGGCTGTTCTGCTCAGGCAGATCGGCGCGGCGGATGCGGACGTCGACCACGGAGATGCCGTAGCCGTCGGCTTCCTTGTCGAGCTGGTCGCGGATCTTGTTCATCAGGCCTTCGCGCTCATCACGCACGACCTGGATGAAGGTGACCTCGCCGAGCACGCGGCGCAGCGACGCGTTGAGCAGCGTGGTGAGCTGGATATTGGCCGACTGGATCGAACCGATGCTCTGATAGAAACGCAGCGCGTTCTTGATGCGGTAGCGGGCGAAGGCATCGACGACGAGGCGCTTCTGATCCGACGCGATGACTTCCTGCGCCGGGTTTTCCAGATCGAGAATCCGTTTGTCGATGCTGATCACGCTGTCGATGAACGGCCACTTGTAGTTCAGCCCCGGCTCCGTGACGACTTTGACCGGCTCACCGAGTCGCACCACCAGCACTTGCTCGGTCTGGCGCACGGTGAACAGCGAGCTGTAGCCGACGATGATGACGGCGAGCAGCACGATCAGTGCGACGATACCTGAAATTCCGGACTTCATCGGGTGCTCCCGCTTGGCTGAGGCTGACCAGATGGCGCCGGAGGCTGACGCCGCGGCGTCAGTTCATTCAGGGGAAGATAGGGCACGACGCCTTGCGAGCTGCCCGTGCCGCCGTCATAGACCAGCTTCTCGGCGCCGCCGAGAATCCGCTCCATGGTTTCCAGGTAGATGCGCTGACGGGTGACGTCGGGCGCCTTCTTGTACTCGTCATAGACCTTCAGGAAGCGCGCGCTCTGGCCCTTGGCCTCGGCGATCGCCTGCTCCCTGTACCCTTCGGCGACCTGCAGAATCTGCGCGGCGCGGCCGCGCGCATCGGGAACGACGCGGTTGGCATAGGTCTGGGCTTCGTTCTGCAGACGCTCGAGATCGGCGCGCGCCGCCTGCACGTCGCGGAAGGCGTCGATCACCTGGGCCGGCGGATCGACCTTCTGCATCTGCACCTGCTGCACCAGAACACCCGAGCCGTAGCTGTCGAGTGTCTTCTGCATCAATTCCTGCACGCCGGCTTCGGTGGTGGTGCGGGCGCCGGTCAGGATCGGTTGAATGTTGGCGCGACCAACCACCTCGCGCATTGCGCTTTCGGCGACCGCTTTCACGGTGCCTTCGGGGTTCTGGATGTTGAACAGGAAATTGCCGACGCCGTCCGGCTTGATCCGCCACAGCACGGTGAAGTCGACGTCGACGATGTTCTCGTCGCCGGTCAGCATCAGGCTTTCCTCGGGCACGTCGCGCATGGTGCGACCGCGGCGCGCGGGATCGTCGATCAGCGACATACCGATGCTCAGCGTCGAGACACGCAGTGCCTTCGGCAGCAGCACGGTCTCGATCGGATAGGGCAGATGGTAGTTCAGGCCGGGCTGCACGGTGCGCACATGCTTGCCGAAGCGCAACACGACGCCGAGTTCTTCGGACTGCACCCGGAAGAATCCGGACAGGCCCCAGATCGCCAGCGCGGCCAACAGCACCAGCGTGATGCCCGCGCCGCTGACAAATCCGCCGGGCAACAGCGACTGCAGACGATCCTGGCCGCGTCGCAGAAGGTCTTCGAGATCAGGCGGCCTCGGTCCGGACGATTGCGGACCGGAACCCCATGGTCCCTTCGGACCAGAGCTCCACGGACCTCCGCCTTGATTCTTCCACGGCATTCACAATCTCCTCTGCGCGAACCGGACAACCGGTCTCGCCACATCTGGACGGCTTTATAGGGGACGGCCCCCGCTCTTACAACGCGGGTTCTGGAACGCTGGAGCTATGCTTAAAGCCACAATTGTCAATGTTAACAGCCGGAAACGCGGTTAACGCGGCGAGCGCCGGCGATATGTCACATAGGAGAAATCGGCGCTGTCCTCGGCCGCGGCCGGATGCCGGACGCGCGCGAACTCTTCCCACACCGCAGGATCAATGGGCGGCAGGTGCGTATCACCTTCCGGCCGGGCGTGGACTTCGGTGATCTCGAGCCGGTCGGCCACACCCATCCATTGCGCGTAAATCTCCGCGCCGCCGATCACCGCAATCTCAGTGGCTAAACGCCGCAGCGCGTCGCCGAGAGCGACCGAACGGGCAGATGCGAACGATGTGGTCACCACCGCACCGGCGGCCTGAAACCCGGCATTGCGGGTGACGACGATGTTGGTTCGCCCCGGCAACGGCTTGCGCAGCGACTCGAAGGTCTTGCGCCCCATCACAATGGGCTTGCCCATTGTCAGCGCCTTGAAGCGCTGCATGTCGGACTTTAGCCGCCACGGAATTGCATTGCCCTGCCCGATCACGCCATTCTCGGCAACGGCGACGATGAGCACGATGTCAGGAACAGACTTGTTAGTCGCGGTCACACCGCGACCTCGGCCTTGATATGCGGATGCGGGTCGTAGCCTTCGAGCGCAAAATCTTCGTAGCGGAAGGCGAAGATGTCCTTCACGGCCGGATTGATTTTCATCACCGGCAGCGCACGCGTCGGGCGGGTCAGTTGCAGCCGCGCCTGCTCCAGATGGTTGGAGTACAGATGCGCGTCGCCGAGCGTGTGGACAAAGTCGCCGGCCTTCAGGCCCGTGACCTGCGCGACCATCATCGTCAGCAGCGCGTAGGACGCGATGTTGAAGGGCACCCCGAGGAACACGTCGGCCGAGCGCTGATACAGCTGGCACGACAGCCTGCCGTTCGCGACATAGAATTGAAACAGACAGTGGCACGGCGGCAGCGCCATCTTGTCGACGTCGGCGGGATTCCACGCCGTCACGATCAGCCGGCGCGAATCCGGATTGCGCTTGATCATGTCGATGACGTTGGAAATCTGGTCGATGCTGCGGCCGTCGGCGGCCGGCCAGGATCGCCATTGCGAGCCATAGACCGGGCCGAGATCACCATTGGCGTCGGCCCACTCGTCCCAGATCGAGACGCCGTTGTCCTTGAGATATTTGATGTTGGTGTCGCCGGCGAGAAACCACAGCAATTCGTGGATGATCGCCTTCAACGGCAGCTTCTTGGTGGTCAGCATCGGAAAGCCGGCGGCCAGATTGAAGCGCATCTGGTGGCCGAACACCGACAGCGTACCGGTGCCGGTGCGGTCGTGCTTTTCGGCGCCGTCGCTGAGAATTCGCTCTAGCAGGTCGTGATACTGGTTCATGATCGATCTTGCGGGTTTTGAGCCGGCGAACTTATCGCTCCGGCCCGCCATTCGACACGGCGATTCCCGGATTATACCCGGAAAAGTGCGCACCCGCCGCACAAACGACAAGGGCCGGATCTGCATCCGGCCCTTGAAATCAGACGAGAATTCCGCTTCGGCTTAGTTCGACGCCTGCTTCAGCACCGGCGTCCATTTGGCGATCTCGCTCTTCACCAGCGCTGCCAGCGCTTCCGGGGTACGTTCCGCCGGCTTCGGGATCACGCTGCCGAGCTCGAGCAGCCGCTTGCGGACGTTTTCGTCGTCCAGCGCCTTCACGGCCGCGGCATTGAGCTTGGCGACGATCGCCGGCGACGTGCCTTTCGGGGCGAAGATCGCATTCCACGCCTGCGCCTGGAACGCCGGCAGTCCGGCTTCCGCGGTGGTCGGCAGGTCCGGCAGCGACGGATTGCGCTCCGGCGTCGCGATCGCGTAGGACTTGATGGTGCCGCCATTGATCTGCGGCACGGCGTTGACGATCTGGTCGCACATGTAATCGACCTGACCACCGACCAGCGCGTTCATCGCCGGACCGGTGCCGTTGAAGGGAACGCCGGTCGGCTTGATGTCGAGCACCGAATTCAGCAATTCGCACGACACATGCGACACCGAACCGATGCCGGCATGCGCCGCGTTGAGCTTCGCGGTGTTGGCCTTCACATAGGTGATGAATTCCTTGAGATCCTTCGGCGCAAAGTCCTTGCGCGCGAGGATCAGGATCGGCGTGCCCGCGAGCAGCGCGACCGGCTCAAAGTCCTTTTCCGGATGATAGGCAAGCTTGGGGTACAGCGGCACCGACGCAGCGTGGGTGCCCATGTGGCCGGTGATCAGCGTGTAACCGTCATTGGTGGCGCGCGCGGCGCGCGTCGTCGCGGTGGTGCCGCCGGCGCCGACCACGTTCTCGATGATGATGCTCTGGCCCAGCGTCTGCGCCATGTGGCCGGTGACGATCCGGGCGATGACGTCGGTGGGACCACCTGCGGCGAACGGCACGATCATGGTGATGGCGCGGGTCGGATAGTCCTGGGCTTGGGCCTGGGCGGCAACAGAAATCGCCCCGAGGCCGACGAGCGCCGCCAGACCGGCGGTCGCAAGCGTGCGGCTAAATAACTTCATGATAGTGCCTCCCCAGAGATTGTTATGTGATCGCCAACGCGACGGATCTGGGGGAAATCAATACAACGCGCGGCCCGAAGTCCATTCGACTTCGGGCCGCGACGCAACGCCGCATGTCAGCTTTCGGATTCCACAAACACCTCGTCGCGCTTTTTGCGCAGCGAGGGCAACACCGCCAGGATCAGCAAGAAAGCCGAGACGGCCATCAGGCTGGCGGACAGCGGACGGGTAAAGAACACTGTCGCATCGCCGCGGGAAATCAGCAGCGCACGACGCAGGTTCTCTTCCATCAGCGGTCCCAGCACCATGCCGAGCAGCAACGGCGCTGGCTCGAAATCGTGCTTGATCAGCCAGTAACCGACCAGACCGAACATGCCGGCCAGCACCACGTCCATCGGCGCGTTGTTGATCGAGTAGATGCCAATAGCGCAGAAGATCACGATCGCCGGGAACATCAGGCGATACGGCACACGCAGCAGCCGCACCCAGATCCCCACCAGTGGCAGGTTGATGACCAGCAGCATCAGGTTGCCGATCCACATCGAGGCGATCATGCCCCAGACCAGTTCCGGCTGCTTCTGCATCACCTGCGGACCCGGCACGATGCCATGGATCGTCATCGCGCCGACCATCAGTGCCATCACGGCGTTCGGCGGAATGCCGAGCGTCAGCAGCGGAATGAACGACGTTTGCGCCGCAGCATTGTTGGCGCTTTCCGGACCGGCAACGCCTTCGATGGCGCCGCGGCCGAACCGCGACGGGTCCTTGGCGAGCTTCTTCTCAAGCGTGTAGGCCGCAAACGACGCGATCACCGCACCGCCGCCCGGCAGAATGCCGAGAATAGATCCAAGCACCGTGCCGCGCAAAATCGCCGGCGCCGAGTCTTTCAGATCCTTCTTGGTCGGCATCAGGCCGGTAATCTTCTGCTGCACCAGTTCGCGGTCCATCTCCGCACCCGCATCGAGGTTACGGATGATTTCCGCGAAGCCGAACACGCCCATCGCCACCGTGGCGAAACCGAGACCATCGGCCAGTTCGGGAATGTTGAAGGCCATGCGTGAGGCGCCGGTCTCGATGTCGGATCCGACCATCGACAACAGCAGCCCGAACACGATCATCGCGATCGCCTTCAGCACCGAGCCCTTGGCCAGCACCACCGCGAAGATCAGGCCGAGGGTCATCAGCGAGAAGTATTCGGCAGGCCCAAAGGCGAGCGCAAGCTTGGTCAAAGGCGCGCCCAGCACGGCAATCAGAACCGTCGCTACACAGCCTGCGAAGAACGATCCGATCGCGGCGATGGCCAGCGCCGGACCAGCGCGGCCCTGCTTGGCCATCTGGAAACCGTCGAGCGTGGTGACGACCGACGTCGCCTCGCCGGGAATGTTGACCAGGATCGACGTGGTCGAGCCGCCGTACTGCGCGCCGTAATAGATGCCAGCGAGCATGATCAGCGCGCCGACTGGCGGCAGACCGAAGGTGATCGGCAGCAGCATGGCCACGGTGGCGATAGTGCCGATGCCCGGCAGCACGCCGACCAGGGTGCCGACCAGGGCTCCGATCAGACAGAGCAGGAGATTGATCGGGGTGAAGGCGACGCCGAAACCGAGCGCGAGGTTGGAAAAGATATCCATGATTGCAGCCTCAACGAATCAAGAATGCGGGGAGAAGCTGCAACGGCAGCCCCAGCGCATAGGGGAACAGAAAGCTGCAAAACGCCGTCAGCAAGACGCCGACAATGGTGGTTTCTTTCCACCGGGTTTCGGGCGTGCCTAGTGCGGAGATCATGAAGCTGAGGAAGGCCGAGATGACCAGCCCCATCGGCCGGATCGTGACCGCAAAGGACACGATCGCCAGGGTGACGAACAACGGTCCGCGCCAGGCATAGGTCGCCAGATGAGGGCCTTCGGTCAGAAGCCCGACCACGGCAACGGCGGCCCCCAGCCCCAGCAACAGCACGCCGAACATCCGCGGCGCGGTTCCGGCGCCGAACGAGAAGCCGTGCATTCCCTGCAGGTCGCTCGACGCCCACAACGCAAACAGCGCAATCGCCATCAAGGCGAGACCGCCTACAAAATCCTGCGGGCCCTTGACCCAGCTTGGCATGATGGATTTTCCCGGCACATGGCTCGGCGCATCACTCATCGGTACGTTCCCCTGTAACGAGCTTGTAGCCCAACGTCTTTTGGGAAGCGGCTTGCGGTCCCCAGACAGAGCTTGCCTAGCGATTTTCCTCAGAGAATGCCAGCGAAACCAAGACAGCCGCCCGCCACCAACAACCATAGCGGGTTGAGTCGCGTGGCGAACGCCAAAATGGCTGCAACCGCCGTCACCAGGAACGTCGACCACGACCGGTCCGAGGTCAGCGCCAGGATCAATCCGCTCGCGCCCGTCAACCCGATCGACAGAGCGACGGCGGGATCAGGCCAACCGATTTCTACCTTCCGTCCGGGGGGAACTGAGCCTGAAAACCGCGCTCGGCTTTATCCCCTCTATTTCCACCCTATATAGAGGCCGCCAGCTTGCCTGGCCTGCTGACCTCAGGCTTATGCCGGGGTAGCATGGGGTGAATGGCGTGAGTCGGGCCACGGCATCGCCGCCGATCCGCATGTGGCTTTTTCGAAATACGACGGGACCGACTGATGGCAACCGATCATATCCGATACGACGTCCTGGCGCGCGATGCGTTGCGCGGCGTGCTGCGCCGCGTGCTGATCGACGCGGCCGAACACGGCCTGCCCGGCGAGCATCATTTCTTCATCACCTTCGTCTCGACCGCCGAAGGCGTAAAACTCTCGCCCCGGCTGCTGGCGCAGTATCCGGAAGAGATGACGGTGATTCTGCAGCACCAGTTCTGGGATCTGGTAGTGACCGAGGACCGCTTCGAGGTCGGCCTCTCCTTCAACGGCGTTCCTGAGCGCCTGGTGGTGCCGTTCAATTCCATCAAGAGCTTCTTCGATCCGTCGGTGCAGTTCGGCCTGCAATTCGAGCCAACGGAGACTGCCGCAGAGGCGACCGCCGGCGCGACCACCTCGGCAGAGACCGCGGCCTCGGCGCTCGCCGCTCCGGCAGCTGCCCCCGCAACGCCCTCCGAAGACGAACCGGCCAAGCCGAGCGAAGGCGCCGAGGTCGTCCGTTTAGACCGCTTCCGGAAGAAATAGCCGACACCACGGTGTAAGGTGAAGGAGCCGCTGACGAGCGGCCCCATACGCATGCGCCGCACCCGTCATGGATCGCGGCATAGCAAGGACCCGATCCATGGCAAAATCGTCCAAGACCCCCGCCTCTCCAACCGCCACCAAGGCCACCCGCACGGAGACCGACAGCTTCGGCCCGATCGAGGTCGCCGCAGATCGCTACTGGGGCGCGCAGACCGAACGGTCCCGGCAAAATTTCCGCATCGGCCATGATCGCATGCCGATGCAGATCGTTCGTGCGCTGGGCATCGTCAAGCTCGCCGCGGCTGAAACCAATCTCGAACTCGGCCTGCTGGACCAGAAACGAGCCCGCGCCATCGCCCGCGCCGCCCGGGACGTCATCGATGGCAAGCTCGACGATCACTTTCCGCTGGTGGTGTGGCAGACCGGATCTGGTACGCAGACCAACATGAACCTCAACGAGGTCATCGCCAATCGCGCCAACGAAATGCTCGGTGGCGAGCGCGGCAGCAAGAAGCCGGTTCATCCCAACGACCACGTCAACATGAGTCAGTCGTCGAACGATTCGTTTCCAACCGCGATGCACATCGCGGCAACCCAAAGCATCACTTCCGATATGATCCCCGCTTTGAGCGAACTACTTTCCGCATTGCGAAAAAAGGAGAAAGCATTCGCCAAGATCGTAAAGATCGGCCGTACCCACACACAAGACGCAACGCCGCTGACTCTTGGCCAGGAATTCTCGGGCTACGCCGCACAGGTCGAGAGCGGAATCGCGCGCTTGCGCAGCGCGGTGAAAGATCTGTATCCGCTGGCCCAGGGCGGCACCGCCGTTGGCACCGGCCTCAATTCAAAGCCGCGCTTCGCAAAGCTGTTTGCAAAGCACGCGGCAGTTATCACCAAACTGCCGTTCACCAGCGCGCCCAACAAGTTCGAAGCCCTGGCTTCGAACGATGCTTACGTGTTCGTGCACGGCGCGATAAACTCCGTCGCAACTGGACTATTTAAAGTTGCAAATGACATTCGCTTGCTCGGCTCGGGTCCTCGTTCAGGGCTTGGCGAATTGATGCTTCCGGAGAACGAACCGGGCTCGTCAATCATGCCCGGAAAAGTGAATCCGACACAATGTGAAGCAATGACAATGGTCTGCTGTCAGGTATTCGGCAACCACACGGCCATAACGGTTGCCGGCAGCCAGGGTCATTTCGAACTTAACGTGTACAAGCCGGTGATGGCACATTGCATGATGCAGTCCATCCAATTGATCGCTGACGTTGCGCGATCGTTCACAGAAAACTGTGTGAATGGGATTCGCGCCGACGAGAAGCGAATTCAAGATTTAATGCAGCGATCGCTAATGCTGGTCACTGCGCTCGCTCCAAAAATCGGATATGATAATGCTGCGAAGGTGGCCAAGTTTGCACATGCGAGCGGAACGACATTAAAAGAAGAGGCCGTGCGACTGGGGTTTGTTACATCGACCGAGTTTGACCGACTGGTTCAGCCGGTCAAAATGATACATCCCGGCTAACTCCAAATGCGGTAGTCACAGCTTGTTGAGAATGACCCCGCGCAGAAATAGTTATAAGTCATATAAGCTAAATGCTTAGAACGATCACCTATCGCCGGTGTTTTTTACCGTGATAGAGCAGAAGGTGACAGCGTAGCGCTTCGCACTGGATTATATTTTTCGCGGAGCTCGAATGAAATGCCGGAGATTATTTTTATAATGGACATCGAAACCAAACTCACCAACGACACGTACAACTGTTGGATGGTGGGTAAAAAGTTTCTCGCTCCATCATTTTTTTGAAGACGGGAGCGATCATGGGCGACCTGATCAATCTGAACCGATTTAAAAAGCGCACCGCACGAGATCAATCGGCAAAGCAGGCCGAGGCCAACCGGGCGCGCTTTGGCCGCACCAAATCCGAACGAACCTTGGAAGAGCAGCGCACATCCCGTGCGAATAATATGCTGGATCAGCACCACATCGATGGCGAGGACGCATCATGAAATCGCCCGTAGTTAAACGATCGATCGTCGTTGCCGGCCACAAAACCAGTGTGAGCCTCGAAGAGGCTTTCTGGAACGGCATGAAGGAAATCTCGAATCTTCGAGACATGACACTCTCGGAGCTCGTCGGCGAAATTGATACGAATCGTCAGCAGGGCAATCTGTCCTCGGCGATCCGCCTTTTCGTGCTCGATTACTTCCGAACGCGCGCGGTGCCGCAGCAGCGAGCGCCGGATCGTAACGCGACGATCTAAGTGCAGAGAACGCCTGCCCGGCTTCGTCGCAGCAGGCGCTATATCTCTGCGTATTTCTGAACCATGCCTTAGAACGTCGGCCGCGCTGAAGTCGCGGCTGGCGGCGTCAGCACGAGCGGCGGCGCCGGACGTGGCCGCGGCGGGCGTGCCGCGCCGGGAACGGGCCGAATCTCGATCGGCGCCGGCAGTGGCGCGACTTGCTGGCTGACAACGGGCGGCGCGGGAATTGGTGGCGCGATGGCCGGACGCGGCGCGGTCAGCCTCGGTGGCAGCCGGCGCGGATCGCGACCGGGAACCGGAACGTCCAACGGGGTTGGCACGCCTGAAGGCTGCAGCGCCGAGGGCTCCTGCGGCGTCTCGGCAGGGGGCGTGGCCGGCGGAGGAATTGTAGCAGGCAAGGCAGCAAGCGGCGCGTCACCGCGCTCGAGCGAGTCAAGTCTGCGAGTTTCGCGATCAATCGCCCTCACCGCCAGCCATGACGACAGCGCGGCCACATCAACCGTACGATCGAGCCGATCCGGCGATCCCACCGCAAATACCTGAATTTCAGGACGGATGCTGGACGATCCGGTTGCGGTCGCCGTCAGGCTGGCGCGAAGGTCCGTTTGATCGGCGGCGATGTCATAGCCTCCCGAGACGACGGCGCGCGCGCCGTCCGCATCGAGCGTGGTGGCGCCGACACGCAAGCGGCCGTCCTTGATTGTGAAGGGAATCTGCGCCGAAGCCACAGACAGCGCGCCGACAGACAGGGCCGGTTCGACGATCTGCCGCAATCTCGCATCGTCCGTAGCCTGGCCGGTGTCGCTGGCGCGCATGGCAACATCGAAGGCCCGGGGATCGAGGCCCGCGATGCGGGCGGAGTCGATCGTCAGCAATCCATTGCCGGCCAATGCGCCCTCCAGCGCCGACGCGCTACGGCCCTGACTCGCGAGCGTCATGCGCAGCGACGCGCGGCCGGCAGGCATTGTGAGGGATCGATAGCGCAATGCCGCGCCATCGACGTTCGACAGTTGCATGTGAGCATTCATGGCAAAGCCCGATAGCGTTGCCTTGGCGTCGATGTCCGCCGTGAAGTCGCCGCCGCCGATATTCCCCCTGATGGCATCGATGTTCAGCGACTGGCCGTCGCTCTTCACGACGCCGCTGACGGGACGGACCTCGCCGCCGCCTGGCAGCGTGCCACGCAGCGCCTGAAACGCCAACTGTCCGCGCCAGCCCTGCAGCAATCCGCGCCCGAGCGGTTCGGTGGCATCGTGTCCACGCGTCCCGATCGCGAGGCCGAACGCCGGCGCAAGTTCAATCGTGTCCAAGCCGACCTGGCCATCGATCGCCTTGTCGGCTCCCAAGGTCAGCGCGACGCGGCCGCGCATCCGCGAGCCGGCAACCGTGCTGTCCACGTCTTCGAAGATGAGTTTGTTGCCGGCCAACGTGACACGCGACGTCAGGCTGACGTTCTGCGCGAGCGCGTCGGACGATTTGAGATCGAACAGTGGCGCCAGACTGGCCCGGCGAACCACAAGCGCGATGTCGCCCTTCGGTTGCTCACCCCATGGCTCTGCGCTGCCCTGGACGTCGGCATCAAGCTCGGTGCCGGAGAGTTTGGCTTTCACGCGTAACGGCGCTCGCCAGACGCCTGCCGCCGAGCCGTCGAAACTGATCGGTGCATCGCTTGCCGCGATCGCGCTATCGAGGCCGAGCAATGTCAGCAATTGCCTGCCCTGCCCAGATAGTTTGGAGTCAACGACGAACTCGCTTCGCGACAATGTGTCGAGATCGATGCCACGCATTGCCATGACGGCCGGTGTCGCCGTTATCGTGGTGATGCCCTTGATCTGCGGCGCATCGATGTCCAGCACAGCGCGCGCGCTGGCGCGATCGGCGTGCTGCTGATCCCTGGCGAGATCGAGCGCGAGCTTGACGCGCACCGCCCCCTTCCCGGGCGTCATCACGTTGAGCCTCGCGGCGACAGCCGGCGCCCACGGCGCGATCATTCCGCTGATCTGGCCAAGCGACGCCGATGTTGCATTCAGCGCCAGCCTCCCAGTCGCATCGATCCGATCGAATGACCCGCTGCCTTCCAGCGTCAGGCCCGTGACCTCCCCGACCTTGAAGCGATCGAGCGAGATCGTCTTCGGACCATAGCCAAGTTGCGCCACGAACGGGCGCATCTCCTGCCCCGCCGAAATGGCGCGGCCGATGTCCAGTGACAACTGACCGGCATCCGGCCATTCCGCCTGCGGTCCGCCGAGCGATCGGATCAACGCCGCGGCGGCATCGAGGTCGAGCCGATCGGCTTTCAGATCCGCGTCAAAACGCGATCCGCCGCCTGTCGCCTGATTTGCAAACGCAATGCGTCCCTCCACCATGCCGCCGTCGATCTCGGCCTTCAACGCGTCCACGGCCAGACGATCCGCTGAAGCATTCAGATTGCCGCGCACGCGCAGCGGCTTCTGATTGCGATAGGTGACTTCGCTGCGCCCCTGTAGCCACGCGGCGAGCGTGTCGGGATCGGTGGAGTCGATGCTGACCGCGCCCCTGAAGTTCCCCGACGGTCCGGGCTGCGCTAGCACGCCGCTCAGCGCCACGCGGGTCGTGCCTGGCGCACGAAGCTCGAGGCGATCGATGGTCCATGATGTCTTGTCACCACGCAGGTCCGCACCAAAATTCTGCACGGGCCGTCCGCCCAGCATGATCTGCTCGGCGCTGATCTCAATTTGCGTCGTCAGCGGCGGCTGCGGTACGGCGGCGATAAGCTTGCGAAGACCCGGCAGCAGCTTTGTTGGCTCGTTGTCCCCGCTTTCCTTGGCAAGTAGCCTGTCGCCGTCGAACTGCTTCGCTGAGAGCACGGCGTGCAACAGCGGCGATGCGCCAAAGCGAACGTCGGCGAGCCCAGCGAGCTTGAGCGCGGTGTCCTCCGTGCCATAGCTGGCTTCAAGCGCTTCGAGCCGCGCCGTCGCCGGATCGGCCTTCACCTTCGCAGACATCCGCCATGGCGTCGGCAGCTTGTCGTCGGCGCTCTTCTTCAGGCCTGAAGGGCTCGCCAGAACGAGCGCGCCATCGAACCGCGGCATGCGGGCGTCGAAACTCAGCGTGCCGTCGAGATCGATGGTGAGCGGCCGAGCACCGGGATCGATGGTGAGATGGACGCGGGTGCCGCTGCCATCCACGGTCTGGCCTGACGACACGCGAAACGGGTAGCGCGCGCCCGAGAGCGTAAAGTTTCCATCGCCGCGCATCGCGCCCGCGGCAAGCGAGCGCACGTCGCCGCTGAAGGCGATATCGTTCAGTTCAAGCGTGCCGCGACTCGCAGCATCATGCAGTGCGACCCGTCCGGTGAGATTCAGCCGGTCGATCGCCAGTGCGCCGAGATTGAACGGCCCGGTCGCAGTCGGCAGCTCGATGCGGCCCTGCGCGTCGAGGCCGAGGTCAACTGCCGCGCCATTGATGGTGAGTTCGGTAGCGCGCCATTCGCCGCGCATCAGCGAACTCAGGCTGAATTCGACGTCCAGCTTGTCCGCGCGAACCTTGCCGGGATCGTTGGAACCGCCGACGACGATGGAACGAAGCCGCAGCGACGGCGCCGGCAGCAGCCGCGCGTCCAGCGCCCCACTGACACGAACCGGCGCACCGACCACGCGCGTCGCTTCCGCCTCGAATTGCGGCCGGAACTGGTTCCAGTCGATGAAATACGGCCCGATCAAAGCGGCAATCAGCGCCATGATGAAAGCAATCGCCAAGCCGAGCAGCGTCGTCTGCACGGGATCTCCCCTTGAGCATGTTCCGGCGAGCTGCCGCTTGCTTGCCGAGCAAGACGCATTCCACACGGCCCAATTTCGCGATTGCGCCCCAAAATCGCGATGGCCGCCCTGAACTTAACGCCGGAGGCGCACCAACTATAAGGGTAACTGTGGCGAAGTCACAGCATCCGGTACGGGGCCGCCGCTCCACAACCCGCCGCTGGCTTGCGGCAAATTGCCCGGTTACAGCGAATTCGAGGTCGCCTGCTCCAAGGGCCTGGCGCCATGAGCGTGATGCAGCCGCCCGGCAACCGCCCGAACCTTGCCGGGCGAGGCCATCCAGATCGCAGCCGCTGCAGCCAAGCTCACCGCGATACCGATGGAAAAGGCCAGCGTGTAAGTGCCGTAGTGATCGTGCAACGCACCAGTGACGAACGGGCCCGCGGCGCCTCCGGCAAGCGCGGCCAGCATCAGCGTGCCGAAAATACTGCCGAAATGCTCGCCCTGGAAAATCTCCGCCACCACCGCGCCCATGATCGATGTCACGCCGTAGCCCAGCAGGCCCTGCGAGATCACCATCACATAAACCAGCACGAGGCTCGGCGCATATTGCAGCGCGATCAGCGCGGCGAAACAGATCGCAAAACCAAGTCCGCTGACGCTCCAGATCCATTCACGGCCGATGCGATCGGACAGATGTCCGAGAAATATCTGTCCGGGCACACCAAACAGGCTGACCATGCCCAGCGCCCAGGCCGCGACGCTGGGGCTGAAGCCGATGTCGAGCAGATACTTGGTCTGGTGAACCTGGACCGCATACCAGGAGTACAGCCCACCAAACAGGCCAAGCGCGAGCCACCAGAACCGCGCCGTGCGCACTGCACGTGCAAGCGTCCAGTCGACGCTCGCCCAAACTGGATCGACAACATTTGACACCGGTTTCACCGATGCGGTCGGCGCCTGATCGCCATCGGGCAAAAGCCCCATGTCCTGCGGCCGCTTGCGCAGCAGCAGGTTGATCGGGACCAAAACGACCAGAACCACGATGCCCATCGCCGTGCATGCGGTGCGCCAGCCGGTCTGTTCGATCATCAGCTGCACCCAGGGCAGCACGGTGATCGAACCAATGCCCACGCCGGCAAAGGCAACGCCCACAGCAAGCCCGCGCTTGCGGCTGAACCAGTTCGGCAGAAACAGCGATTGCCCGGAATAGCCGAGGCAGATACTGCCGGCACCGACCAGCACGCCGATCGTCAGATACAGATGCCAAGGCTGCGTGGTCAGCGGCGCCAGCAGCAATCCGGCCGCCATCAACCCGACGCCAAGCTCCATTACCGCCCGCGGTCCGGCGCGATCCATCAGCTTGCCCATCAACGGACTCATGACCGCGGAGATCAAAAAGCCGAACGAGAACGCACCAGCAGTGACGCCGCGGTCCCAGCCGAACTCCTTCAGGATGGGCGGAAAGAACAACGAGAACGACGTCCGGGCATTGACCCCGATGGCCATGGTGACGAACGTGATGGCAACGATAATCCAGCCATAGAAGAACGGAAGCCGCATCAGGCGGGCCTTTTTATTGGACGCGTTGGAGCGTCAGATTTTCTTACGACCACCCGCAGGCGGGAATCAATCATGCAATTATTTGGAGCGCATCTGTAATATGCAACCTGTAACTGTTTAAAGACAGTTAACGTCTCGGCGACCGCTGCCGTTCCAGCGAAACAGGGGCAAGCGGCGGGCTTGCGTCAAACCTGTGGCAGAATTTTTCCGGGATTGAAGATGTTGTGCGGGTCGAGCGCCAGCTTCAGAGCTCGCATCGCATCGAGCGCTTCGATGCCCAGCTCGGCCTTGAGATACTTTTGCTTGCCCTGCCCGATGCCGTGTTCGCCGGTGCAGGTGCCGCCCATCGCCTGGGCGCGCTGGACGAGGCGGTGCATGAAGTCCTCGCAGCGCGCTACCTCGCCGGGATCGTTGGGATCGCAGACCATCGAACAATGGAAATTGCCGTCACCGACATGGCCGACGATCGGCGACAACAGGTTCATGCGCGCCAGATCCTCTTCGGTCTCGGCGACGCATTCGGCCAGCCGCGAAATCGGCACGCAGACATCGGTCGCCGCCACCTCGGAGCCAGGTCGCAGGCTCTTCACCGCCCAATAGGCATCGTGCCGGGCCTGCCAGAGTTTTGTGCGGTCTTCCGGCTTGGTGGTCCAAGTAAAGGTGCCGCCGCCACAATCCAGCGCGATCTCGCGAAAATTCTTCGACTGCTCGGCGACGTCGGCCTCGCTGCCGTGGAATTCCAGCAGCAGCAGTGGCGTCTCCGGCAACGTCAGCTTCGAATAGGAATTGCAGGCGCGGACCTGGGCTTCGTTCAGCAGTTCGATGCGCGCCACGGGAATGCCGGTCTGGATCGCCAGGATGGTGGCCTGGCAGGCGCCCTGCACGGTCGCGAACGAGCACGCCGCGGCGGCAATGGTTTCGGGGATGCCGCGCAGCTTGATGGTCAGCTCGGAGATGATGCCGAGGGTGCCTTCAGCGCCGACGAACAGATGGGTCAGGTCATAGCCGGCCGAGGATTTCTTTGCCCGCGTACCGGTCTTGATGATTTCGCCGTCGGCGCGCACCACTTTCAGCGCCAGCACATTGTCACGCATGGTGCCGTAGCGCACCGCATTGGTGCCGGAGGCACGGGTCGAAGCCATGCCCCCGAGGGAGGCATCGGCGCCGGGATCGATCGGAAAGAACAACCCCTGATCGCGCAGATTCTCGTTCAGCGCCTTGCGGGTCACGCCGGGCTGGATCACGCAGTCCAGATCTTCGCTGTGAACCTCCAGAATGCGGTTCATGTCGCGCAGGTCGATGCAGATGCCGCCGGCGGGCGCGTTGACCTGGCCCTCCAGCGAGGTGCCGGTGCCGAACGCGATCACCGGCACGCCGTTCGCCGCGCAAATCCGCACCACGTCCTGGATGTCGGCGGTTTCCTGCGCCATCACCACGGCATCCGGCGGCTGGTTAACCAGCCACGTGGTGGTATGGCCGTGCTGCTCGCGCACCGCCTGCGAGGTGACAAGCCGGTTGCCGAACCGGGCGGCCAGCTTTTCGAGTGTCGTGGCCAGCGCCTTGGGCTCTGGTCGTTTCAGATTGTTGACGAGTATGGCCACGTGAAATCCTCCGGCGCGCGGGACCGTGGCAAAGGATGTATAACGGGTCAAGGGATGTCGGATTTTTGTGACAGGAATAGACGATGACGATGATGGCCGAAGATACCGACTTGCTGCGACAGCCGGTGCCATTCCTGTCATCGGTGATGCGGATCGACCCGCAATGGATCGATTACAACGGCCATCTCAACATGGCCTATTACAACGTACTGTTCGACCGGGCGATCGACGAACTCTGGCTCAAGCTCGGAATCGGCCCGGAATACATGAAGGCCCGGCACAATTCGACCTTCACTGCCGAGTGCCACGTCCGCTATCTCCGGGAGATCCACGTCGACGATCCCGCGCAGGTCTCGATCCTGCTGGTCGCCGCAGACGAGAAGCGGCTGCACACCTTTGAGGAGCTGCGCCACGCCACCGAGGGCTGGCTCTCGGCGACCTCGGAAAACATAACCATGCACATGGATATGGACGCCCGCAAGGTTGCGCCTTTCCCACCTGATATCCACGCCCGCGTGCAGGCGCTGGCGGAGGCGCATCGTCCGGTCACACGTCCCGATGGCATCGGCCGAAAGATCGGGATGCCCTCAAAGATATAGACGCTAGACCCGGGTGCGCCCGCGGACCAGACCGACAACCGCCGAGATCACGAACAGGATAACGGCGATGAAGAAGATCGCCTTGGCGATTTCGACGGAGGTGCCGGCGACGCCACCAAAGCCGAGAACGCCGGCAATCAACGCAACGATCAGAAATGTAACGACCCAGCCGAACATGGCACCACCTCAGTTTCGCTTTGAGAGCGCGACGTCGAACGCCACGCCTGATGCGAATGCAAGCGGCAATTGGAACCAAGGTTCCCCGACCTGCGTACCGGCCAGATCAACGAAACGAGAGCACCTGGTGGCAGGCCATTCCGATTCCGGCGGGCCGGCCCGGCCATGCGCGGGGATAACTCTGTCGCCAGAGCCGGCCGGCTCCTATATGCGGTTCTATCCTGCTATGAAGGCTCCCCTTCAAGGCCCCGCGGTGCCATCGTGGGCGGAAGACGATTCGCATGACCGAGCCCTATAAAATGCCTTCCAATGACCTGCCCGAGCACCGTCCGGTGGCAGGCGGCATCGGTGCGCGTGCCCGCGCCTCGGTCACCCCGCAATACCTGACCGGGCTCAACCCCGAGCAGCGCGATGCGGTCGAGACCCTGGAGGGCCCCGTTCTGGTGCTGGCCGGCGCCGGCACCGGCAAGACCAAGGTGCTGACCTCGCGGATCGCCCACATCCTCAGCATGGGTCGTGCCCGGCCCGGCGAAATTCTGTCGGTGACCTTCACCAACAAGGCGGCGCGGGAAATGAAGCACCGGCTCGGCATTATGCTGGGCCAGGCCGTCGAAGGCATGCCGTGGCTCGGCACCTTCCACTCGATCGGCGGCCGCATCCTGCGCACCCACGCAGAACTGGTGCAGCTGAAATCCAATTTCACCGTGCTGGATGTCGACGACCAGATCCGGCTGCTGAAGCAGTTGCTGCAGGCCGAGAACATCGACGACAAACGCTGGCCGGCGCGGATGCTGGCCGGACTGATCGACGGCTGGAAGAACCGCGGCCTGACGCCGTCGCAAGTGCCATCAGGCGAAGCCGCCGTGTTCGGCAACGGCAAGGGCGGCAAGCTCTATGCGGCCTATCAGGAGCGGCTCAAGGTCCTCAACGCCGCCGATTTCGGCGATCTGCTGCTGGAATGCATCCGGCTGTTCCGCG
The DNA here is from genome assembly GCA_036924855.1 of Nitrobacteraceae bacterium AZCC 2146. Lineage (NCBI taxonomy): Bacteria > Pseudomonadati > Pseudomonadota > Alphaproteobacteria > Hyphomicrobiales > Nitrobacteraceae > Nitrobacteraceae bacterium AZCC 2146. The sequence continues at coordinate 6,617,293 of JBAGRP010000001.1, read as the reverse complement.
AGCATCCCGACGTGCTCCGGCAATATCAGCAGCGCTTCAAATACATTCTGGTGGACGAATATCAGGACACCAACGTCGCGCAGTATCTCTGGCTGCGGCTGCTGGCGCAGGCACCGTCGTCTTCCCCGACCTCTCCCCGCTTGCGGGGAGAGGTCGGATTGCGGAGCAATCCGGGTGAGGGGGAGCCTGAGTTCGGCGATGCCGCCGCAAGAGCCCCTCACCCCGCCCCTCTCCCCGTGAAGAACGGGGAGAGGGAGACGACCGCCGCAACGGCCGTGCCGCTCAAGAACATCTGCTGCGTCGGCGATGACGACCAGTCGATCTATGGCTGGCGCGGCGCCGAGGTCGACAACATCCTGCGCTTCGACCACGATTTCCCCGGCGCCAAGATCATCCGGCTGGAGCGCAACTATCGTTCCACCGGCCACATCCTCGCCGCCGCCTCGCACCTCATCGCGCACAACGAAGGCCGGCTCGGCAAGACGCTGCGCACCGAGGATGTCGATGGCGAGAAGGTCACCGTCACCGGCTCCTGGGATTCCGAAGAGGAAGCCCGCGCCATCGGCGAAGAGATCGAGCAGCTGCAGCGCGCCGGCCACAAGCTCAACGACATCGCGATCCTGGTGCGCGCCTCTTTCCAGATGCGCGAATTCGAAGACCGTTTTGTCACCCTCGGCCTGCCCTATCGTGTGATCGGCGGCCCGCGTTTCTATGAGCGCGCCGAAATCCGCGACGCGCTGGCCTATCTGCGGGTGATCAATTCGCCGGCCGACGACCTCGCTTTCGAGCGCATCGTCAATGTGCCGAAGCGCGGCCTCGGCGATGCCACCGTGCAGATGCTGCACGACCACGCCCGCAAGCGTCGCATTCCGCTGTCCGAAGCGGCGCGAACCGTGGTCGAGACCGACGAGATGAAGCCGAAGGCGCGCGGCAGCCTGCGCGAGTTGATGCTCAGCTTCGAGCGCTGGCGCAAGCAGAGCGAAACGATGCCGCATACTGAGTTGGCCGAAATCGTGCTCGACGAGAGCGGCTATACCGAGATGTGGCAGAAGGACCGTTCCGCCGATGCCGCCGGGCGCCTTGAGAACCTCAAGGAGCTGGTGCGCTCGATGGAGGAATTCGAAAATCTCCAAGGCTTCCTCGAGCACATCTCGCTGGTGATGGATCGCGAGGGTGGTGCCGACGACGACGCGGTATCGGTGATGACACTGCATTCCGCGAAGGGACTCGAATTCGACAACGTGTTCCTGCCCGGCTGGGAGGAAGGCCTGTTTCCGCATCAGCGCGCGCTCGACGATCAGGGCCGCGCTGGCCTTGAGGAAGAGCGGCGCCTCGCCCATGTCGGCATTACCCGCGCGCGCAAGCGTGCGAAATTGTACTTCGCGACCAACCGGCGAATTCACGGCACCTGGAACACGACGATGCCGTCGCGTTTCCTCGATGAGTTGCCGGCGGCGAATGTCGAGATCACCGAATCCAAGGGCGGCTCCGGCTGGGGTGGCGCCAGCGGCTACGGCCCGTCGCGCTTCGACAATGTGGAATCCTTCGGCTCCAGCTATTCGACGCCGGGCTGGCAGCGCGCCCAGGCCAACCGCGCCCGCGGCGGCCAAGGGAATAACAGTGGCGGACAGGCCGGCGGCGGCTTCAACGAAAGCCAGTCGCCATTCTCCTCCTCGCGCAGCGACGCGCCGGGCGGCTTCTCCCGCACCAAGCGCGGCCCGATGACCATCGAAGGCGAGCTGATCGCGAAATCCACCGGCACCGAGTCCGAATTCACGCTGAAGGACCGGGTGTTTCACCAGAAGTTCGGCTATGGCCATGTGACCAAGATCGACGGCAACAAGCTCACCATCGCATTCGAGAAGGCCGGCGAGAAGAAGGTGGTCGATAGTTTCGTGGAGCGGGTGTAGTCGGAGATCGCCATGCCGCGCTATATCGCCTTGATCCACGAGGACGACGACAGTTGCTTCGGAGTTTCGTTTCCCGACATTCCCGGTATTTTCACCGCCGGCGATACCTTCGAGGAAGCAATGGAGGAAGCTGCGGAAGCGTTGGCTTTCGCAGCCGAAGACTGGACCAACCCGGACGGCTCCACGGGATTCAAACCGCCCCGCACCATCGAGCAACTGCGCCGAGATCCTGAATTTATCGAAGCGTCAAAAAACGCCGTCGTTGCCGAGATCGAATACCCGGTCAGCGACCACGCCGCAGAATAGCTACAAAATTGCCTGTCTTGCGATTGCGCTGCGGTATGCGCGTTCCTATGTACTTACCCCGCGCCCGGCGTAGTCGTCCCGCTGGCGCCATCGCGGGCATGACTGCCCCGGTTTCCTGCCTTCCCGATTCAGCCTATTAAGTTCCGCATGTCCCCGATCATTTCCGTTTCCAATCTGTCGAAAAGCTATGCCGGCGGCTTCAAGGCCCTGAACGGCATCAACCTTGATATTCAGCGCGGCGAGATCTTCGCACTGCTGGGACCGAATGGCGCCGGCAAGACGACGCTGATCAGCGTCATCTGCGGCATCGCCAATGCCACCTCGGGCAAGGTCACGGTCGACGGCCACGACATCGTCGGCTCCTACCGGGCCGCGCGGTCGATGATCGGGCTGGTGCCGCAGGAATTGCATACGGACGCCTTCGAGTCGGTCTGGGCCACGGTGAGCTTCAGCCGCGGCCTGTTCGGCAAGCCGACGAACCCCGCGCATATCGAAAAGATCCTGAAGGACCTGTCGCTGTGGGACAAGAAGGACAGCAAGATCGTCACGCTGTCCGGCGGCATGAAGCGCCGGGTGATGATCGCCAAGGCACTGTCGCACGAACCACAAATACTGTTTCTCGACGAGCCCACCGCCGGCGTCGATGTCGAATTGCGCAAGGGGATGTGGGAAGTGGTGCGGACGCTGCGCGCCGCCGGCGTCACCGTGATCCTCACCACGCACTACATCGAGGAAGCCGAGGAGATGGCCGACCGGATCGGCGTCATCAACAAGGGCGAGATCATCCTGATCGAGGACAAAGCCGCGTTGATGCAGCAGCTCGGCAAGAAGCGGATGAAGCTGCATTTGCAGGGCAAGGTCGATGCGATCCCGCCGGGGCTGTCAGCCTACCATCTCGAACTCGCCCAGGACGGCAACCAGTTGATCTACACCTACGACACCAAAAGCGAGCGCACGGGGATCACCAGCCTGCTCGGCGATCTGCGCGAGGCCGGCATCCGGTTCTTCGACCTCGACACCACGCAGAGTTCGCTGGAAGATATTTTCGTCAGCCTGGTGAGGAAATAACATGAACCTCCGGGCCGTCCGCGCAATCTATCTGTTCGAAATGGCGCGCACTTGGCGCACCATCCTGCAGAGCATCGTCTCGCCGGTGATCTCGACGTCGCTGTATTTCGTGGTGTTCGGCGCCGCGATCGGCTCGCGCATCACCTCGGTGGAAGGCGTCAGCTACGGCACCTTCATCGTGCCCGGCCTGGTGATGCTGTCGGTGCTGACGCAGAGCATCTCCAACGCCTCGTTCGGCATCTATTTTCCAAAGTTCATCGGCACCATCTACGAACTGCTGTCGGCACCGGTGTCTTACTTCGAGATCGTGCTCGGCTATGTCGGCGCCGCCGCCACCAAGTCGATCATCCTCGGCCTGATCATCCTGGCCACCGCCGGCCTGTTCGTGCCGCTGCAGATCCTGCATCCGTGGTGGATGCTGACCTTCCTGGTGCTGACCGCCGTGACCTTCAGCCTGTTCGGCTTCATCATCGGCATCTGGGCCGACGGCTTCGAGAAGCTGCAGGCGATTCCGCTGCTGGTGGTGACGCCGCTGACATTTTTGGGCGGCAGCTTCTATTCGGTGAGCATGCTGCCGTCGGGCTGGCGCACCATCACGCTGCTCAATCCCGTGGTCTATCTGATCAGCGGCTTTCGCTGGAGCTTCTACGAGATCTCAGATGTCAGCGTCGTGCTGAGCATTTCGGTGACGCTGGTGTTCCTGGCGATCTGCATGGCCACGGTGGGGTGGATCTTCAAGACCGGCTACAAGCTGAAGAACTGACGCTCAACGCAAAGCGGCCCGGACGATGCCGGGCCGCAAAGCTGTTAGCCTGAGGGCTGATTAGTCGTACGTGAAGAATCCCTCGGCTCTCGGATTTAGGCGTATTTGATCGGGCCGATGACGCGGCAGAGCATCTGCATCAGGACCCGCAAAAGTTGTTCGAACCAGCGCAGCAGCAGGTGGAAGTTGAAGCCGGCGGCGGCAAGGACGGGGTTGATTCGGTCGCCGGCGCGGCCCTTGAGGTGGTTGCGGCCCATGCGGTGTTCGGCCTTGAGGTGACCGATCACCGGCTCGACCGCGGCGCGGCGCTTCATCTCGCGGCGGATGGTCTTGGTGACGCGGCGGACCTGGCCGGAGATCCAGACCCTGAAGCGGTTCGGATAGCTGTGGCCGCGATAGCCTTTGTCGACATGGATGCGCTGGACGTCGACGCCGGTCAGCTTCTGCAGATCGGCGATGACCGGCCCCAGCGTGTGGCCGTCATACGGATTGCCGTGCAGCGCCTTGGCGTGCAGCACGAACTGGCCGCCTTTGGGCGCGGTGACCGGGGTGACCACGGAGACCTTGCAGCCGAACTCATAGGGTGCGCGCGCCTTGCCCTTGCCGATGCATTCGACTTCCGGGGCGTGCAGCGAATAGACCTTTGGGCCGCGCTGACGGTGATCCTGCTGCCGCACGCGGCTGGCGAGATCGAGCAGCGGCGCGAAGCGATCCTCCAGCACGGCGTTGCCTTCGACCTTGCGGCGGATGTCGCGAATGATGCGGCCGAGCCGGGTGCGCAGGAATTTGAGCGCGCGGCGGGCGCGCTTGAACTGATGGGCATGGGTGTAACGCCCGACCATGATCGCCGCGCGCTTGGCGAGGCGCCGATAGCTCTGACGCAGGCTGACGCCCTCGCGTTTGGCAAGATCGACCAGCTTCTCGATCGCACGATGGTTGAGCCGGGCGTCGGCGGGATGCGCAACCGCCTTCTCCTGCACGGTGGTGTCGACGACCACCCGTTCCAGATCCCTGGTTTGCAGCGCGCCGCTGCGGTGCGCCACCGCAAGGCTCTCTTGCAGCAGCGCCGTAAGTTGCTCCTCGCCCAGCCGCTGGCGCCAGCGCGTCAGCGAGGAGCGGTCGAATGGCAGATCGTGCCGGAACACGGCCTCGCCGCAGAAGAACTGGAAATACGGGTTCTCCACCCAGCGCGCGCACAGCACCTCGTCGGACAGGTTGTGCATGTGCTTGAGGATCAAAAGCCCGGCGATCAACCGCGTCGGCAACGGCGGCTGGCCCGGCCCGGACCGGCACACCCCGCCAAAGCGCGTGCCGACAAACTCCCAATCGACCTCCGCGGCCAGCCGCACCAGCGGGTGCCCGAGGTCGATGATCACATCCAGCGCCGGCCGGAACAGATCCACCTGACGATCGTCGCGCGGCTTGCTCATCGATCCCTCCCGACAGCCGAACACTGCCCGAAGGAATCACGAAACGCTCAGATTGAGAATCCCAAAACGCAGGAAAACCGCGGCACGACCGCCGCTTTCTTGCAAAATTGAATACTTGGTCAAAGCAGGTCAGGCCCGATTATCAACCGCTTCTGCATTCTTCACGGGCGACTGATTAGCGATAGCAGCGGAAGTGGTGGTGGCGATCGTAATAGCCACGGCATTGACGTCCCGAGTGATAGCCGCGATCGGGAATGCCCAGCACACCCTTGACGCCACCCACCGCGCCGCCAACGCCGGCACCGATCGCGCCACCGACCAGACCGCCAACCGGACCGGCGGCCCGGTTACCCTCGCGAGACCCTTCCCGCGCGCCGCCGACGATGCCCTGGGCTTCGGCCAGATGCGGAATGGCGAATAACGCCAAGGCACCGACCAGCATGGCAAGTTGGGTCCTGATCGGCGAACGGTTCTGCAGAACGGCTGTCTTGGTCTTCATTTCGAAATGTCCCTCTGGAGGGGCGGCGATCCGCCCGAGTGGTCTTGCGGAGGAGCAACGCCGTACCCGGGTGCCGGTTCCATTGGGAATTTGGAAGCTGTCCAGTGCGCAAATTGTCCGGTGCGGCCCTTGGTTTCGCCCGGTCGCAGCCTTGCTGGCGCCCTGCGCGGTATTAAGGATGCACGAAACTGTCACTGGAAACCGCCCGACCCGATGTGCATATTGGGGTAGGGATGGCAGGCGGTACAACAGGTTACGGCCCGGAGGCCAAAGTTAACATGCGTTCGCTTTTTGTGACCTTGATCGGTCTGAGCCTTTTCGCCGCCAGCGGCGCCGCGCAGGCCAAAATCGCCATCACCATCAATAAAGACATTCAGGAGATGACCGTCGCCGTCGATGGCATCGAGCAGTATCGCTGGCCGGTGTCCTCCGGCGATCCTGCCCACGAAACCCCAAACGGCAGCTTCCGTACCTTCCGCATGGAGGAAGACCACTACTCCAAGGAATTCGACGACGCGCCGATGCCGAATTCGATCTTCTTCACCCGACAGGGCCACGCCATCCACGGCACGGATTCCGTCAGCCGCCTCGGCTCGCCGGCGTCCCACGGCTGCGTGCGGCTGTCGCGCGACAACGCCGCGACGCTGTATGCGATGGTCAAGGAGGACGGCGTTCTCAACGCCACCGTGACCCTGACGGGCTCGGCCCAGGTTGCTCTGGCACGCAATCCGCGGCCGGCAAGACCGTCCGCGGTCGCCCGCCGTCAAATCGCACCGGCCGAACCGTCCTACGATGCCGCAGGCAACCCGATCGACCTGGTGCCGCAGCCCGTCGTGCCGAGCCGCCGGGTTCAGCGCCAGATCGTGCCGCAGCAGGCGGATGACGGGTATATCTACCCGGCCGATGCCACCTCGAATGACCAGCGCTACCCGGCACCTCCCGGCTATCGCCGCATGACCGATGCCGAGACGCAGCAATATTACGCCAGCCGCCGGATGTACCAGCCGCAGGTTTACGCGCCGCGGCCCTATCAGCCGCGCGGCTTGTTCGGCGGCTATCAGGACTAGGCGCTAGTTGTCGCCATCCCGCAGCCGGCGCCAGACGGCGCCGAGCACGTTGGAATAGTCGTCGGTCCAGACCCGCTGGTTGTCTTCGGCTTCGGTCAGTGTCCATTGTTCCTTTGACGCCAGCTGGCCGACGTCAGCTTCTTCGCGCGCCGAGATCACCACATTGGTCGAGAAGATATATTCATTGTCGCGGCCGGAATCCTCTGAGAATACCCAGCTCTTCATGTCGTTGGCATCGGCAATGCCGACCACGACACTGGCCAGTTCCAGATGCCGGTTCGAGACGTGCATCACCACGGCGCCATGCGGCGCCAGCTTCTCCTTGTAGATCTCCATCGCCTCTTCGGTCGCCAGATGGATCGGGATCGCATCCGACGAATAGGCATCGACGATGATCATGTCGTAGACGCCATCCGGCTCCTTCGCGAAAGTCAGCCGCGCATCGCCGATCACCGGCTTCAGGTCGGGTTCGCAGTTCTTGATGTAGGTGAAGTATTTCGGATCGCGCGCGGTATCGACCATCGACTGGTCGATCTCGAAGAACTTCCAGTCCTCGCCGGGCTGCGATGCGCAGGTCAGTGAGCCCGACCCGAGCCCGATCACTGCGACGCGGATCGGGCCGCCCTTGCGCGCACGGATTGCCGTGATCGCCTGCCCGATGCCGCCGTCCTTGTGATAGTAGGAGATCGGCTCGGGCCGTCCGGTCACCGGCGTGCCGTCATCATTCAGGAACTTCTCGGCGCCGTGGATCGTCGTGCCGTGCATCAGGACGTGGTACTGGCCGTTCGTCGTCACCACGATCTTGTGCACGCCGAAGAAGCTGCGCACGGTCTCGACACGGCCGTCATCCGACGGGTAGGCGCGGATCAGCACCAGCGCCAGCACCACAATCGCCAGCAGTTTGGGCCGGCTGGCCTTTGCCAGAACGGCCAGGATCATGATGACAACGCCGACCACCTTGATGACACTGACGCGATTGTCGTCCAGCCACGTAAACATCTTGCCGCCGGTGTAGGACGGAACGATCAGCGCCACGGCGACAATCGCGAGCAGCGGCCAGTACCATCGGGTCCAGTTCGCGAAGCGTTCCTCGTCGGGCGGACGGCACAACACTGCCAGCGCAATCAGGATCGGATATTCCGCAATCCACGAAAACGTAAACGGTGCGATCAATCCCGCGAACAGTCCGCCGACCATGCCGCCGAACGACAGCGCCACGTAGTAGCCGGTCAGATATGTCGCTGCCGGGCGCGCATGTGCGAGTTCGCCGTGGCAGGCCATGGCGATAACGAAGAAGCACAGCAGGTTGCCGCCCAGCGTCAGCAGCAGGTTCTGCTCGCCGCCAATGGCCAGCAACACGATCACGACGGCGATCGCCACCGGCTGCGCCATCAGCATCCATTTGTGGGGCAGTAGTGGCCGCGACTGAAACACCAGCACCCAGGTCAGCAGGTACAGCGACAGCGGCAAAACCCAGAGCAGGGGCGCCGCGGCAATATCGGTGGAAATATGCGCGGTGACCGCGATCAGCAGGCCCGACGGCACCGCAGCGAGGAATATCCAGCGCGCCCGCAACGCCCAGCTCGGCGCCGGCGCATCGGTCTCATCAACGCCCGCCACGCTTGTCACAAAGACCGGCGAGCGCAGCAGCAGCGCGCCGCAGCCGGCGATCAGCAGGATCAACAGCCCATAGCCGCCAGTCCAGATCAGGTTCTGGGTGCGCAGCGAGAACATCGGCTCCAGCAGCACCGGATAGGACAGCAGTGCCAGGAAACTTCCGATGTTGGAGGAGGCGTAGAGGAAATACGGATCGGGTCCGTTGGGATGGCCGGTGCGCACGAACCACGCCTGCAGCAGCGGGTTGTTCGCCGCCAGCGCGAAGAACGGCAGGCCGATGGAGACCGCAAACAGGCCGAGCAGCCAGAAGGCGTAGCCGCTCGCGGGCGGTTCGCCCCAGCCCGACGCAATCGACAGCGGCAAGGTCAGCAGCGCGACCGCCAGCAGCACCAGATGGATCGCCACCGGGATGACGCGGTTGCGGATCTGCATCAGGAAATGCGCGTAGGCATAGCCGCCGAGCAACAGCGACTGGAAGAACACCATCGCCACCGACCATACCGCCGGCGAGCCACCGAGCCGCGGCAGCACCATTTTCGTGAACAGCGGCTGCACCGAGAACAGCAGCAGCGCGCTGGTGAAGATGGCGGCGGTGTAGACCCCCAGGATCAGCCGGTCGCGGGAAACCGAGGTCCGATCCGTGGCGGCGAGCAGCGGCGAATTCATGAAAACTCCGGCTTGGATTCGGCGGGCGCGAGACTGAGAATCCGGCGGATCGCCGGGTGCCGGAATGGAGCATACGATACCGTTTCCGGCAATGCGGGCAGCGCACGGAACCGAAATCGTGATGCGCGGCCTTGTGCCGGGCCCCGGCGTCTTCGATAAAGAGCGCCTTATCAAAGGTTGTTGAAGCCCTCATGTCAGACACTGACGTTTTGATCATCGGCGCCGGCCACAACGGCCTCACCTGCGCAGCCTATCTGGCCATGAGCGGGCTGCGCGTGAAGGTGGTCGAACGCCGCAAGGTGGTCGGCGGCGCCGCCGTCACCGAAGAATTCCATCCCGGCTTTCGCAATTCGGTCGCGGCCTACACGGTCAGCCTGCTCAATCCGCAGATCGTCGCCGACCTCAAGCTGCACGAGCACGGCCTGCAGATCGTCGAACGCAAGGCGCAGAATTTCATCCCCGCGCCGGATGGCAGCTATCTGCTCACCGGCGAAGGCCGTACCCATCAATCCCTTGCAAAACTCAGCACCCGCGACGCCGGCCGGATCGATGCCTTCAACAGCGAACTCGAAGTCATCGCCGACGTGCTCCGGCAATTCGTGCTGCGCTCGCCGCCAAACCTCGTCGAGGGTTTCGGCATCAACGCCATCAGCGAAGCCATCAACGCACTCGGCACCGCGAAGATCCTCAACGGCCTGACGCTGGAGCAGCAGCGCACGCTGCTCGACCTGTTCACCTGCTCGGCCGGCGAAATGCTGGACGACGTGTTCGAGAGCGATCTGATCAAGGCGCTGTTCGGCTTCGACGCCATCGTCGGCAATTACGCCAGCCCTTATGCGGCCGGCTCGGCTTACGTGATGCTGCACCACGCCTTCGGTGAGGTGAACGGCAAGAAAGGCGTCTGGGGCCACGCCATCGGCGGCATGGGCGCAATCACCCAGGCGATGGCGGCTGCGGCGCGCAGCCATGGCGTCGAGATCGAGACCGACAATGGCGTCCGCGAAGTGATCGTCGAACGCGACCGCGTGGTCGGCGTCATCCTCGACAACGGCCAGAGCATTCGCGCGAAGTATGTCGCGTCCAACGTCAATCCGAAATTGCTCTACACGCGGCTGATACCGGCGGATGCATTGCCAAAGCCGTTCCTCGATCGCATCAACAAGTGGCGCAACGGCTCCGGCACGTTTCGCATGAATGTAGCGCTGAACGCGCTGCCCTCGTTCACCGCATTGCCCGGCACCGGCGATCATCTCAGTGCCGGCATCATCATCGCGCCGAGCCTGCACTACATGGATCGCGCCTGGCTGGATGCGAAGCAATACGGCTGGAGCCGCGAGCCGGTGGTCGAGGTGCTGATCCCCTCGACGCTCGACGATTCCCTCAGTCCGCCCGGCCAGCACGTCGCCAGCCTGTTCTGCCAGCATGTCGCGCCGCAACTGCCGAACGGCGCGTCGTGGGACGACCACCGCCAAGGGGTCGCCGACCTGATGATCGCGACGGTGGACAAGTACGCACCGGGTTTTGCTGCAAGCGTGATCGGCCGTCAGATTCTCACGCCGCTCGATCTGGAACGCGATTTCGGCCTGCTCGGCGGCGACATTTTTCATGGCGCGCTGTCGCTGAACCAGTTGTTCTCGGCACGGCCGATGCTGGGCCACGCCGATTATCGCGGGCCGCTGAAGGGCCTGTATCATTGCGGCTCCGGCGCGCATCCCGGCGGCGGCGTGACCGGCGCGCCGGGCCACAATGCGGCCCGCACCATCCTGCGCGACCACCGCGCGCTGTTCGGCTAGACTGTGGACCACGTGTTGAGAAGCCTGTGGACAGGTTGTGGACAATCGCCGGATAAGGCGGTGCAGAACCTGTGCATGACCGGTGCAAATTCACTGCATGGCCCGGTGCGAAAACGTGGCATAAGCCCGGTGTAATCCGGTGGACAAGCCCTGAACGAAGCCGCCACAAGCTGTGAACATCATCCCCTAACGAACGCTTTCCGGACCTGCGATGACCGCCATCCTGACGCCCAGCACCACCCGCGCCACCTTTGCGATCGGCGACGAACGCAGCGCGCGCCGCGTTGTCGATCTGCTCAACGAGAGCTTCTTCGAGGGCCAGGCCGCGATTGCCGCGTTCGAGCGCCCCGACGGCCGCTGGGACGTCACGCTGCATTTCGCCGATCCTCCGGATCAGGATTCGGTCCGCGATCTGGTCGGCCTCGCCGCCGACGATGCGGCGGTCAAAAGCATCGTGTTCGATACCGTCGAGGCCAAGGACTGGGTCGCCGAAAGCCTCGAAGGGCTGGCGCCGGTGTTCGCCGGGCGCTTCATCGTCCATGGCCAGCATGATCGTCTCAAGGTGCCGCCGAACAAGCTGGGCATCGAGATCGAGGCGGCGCTGGCATTCGGCACAGGCCATCACGGCACCACGCGCGGCTGCCTGCTGCTGCTGGACTATGTGCTGCGCGCGAAGGCGCCACGCCGGATACTCGATCTGGGCTCCGGCACCGGCGTGCTGGCGATTGCCGCGGCGAAGGCGACCAAGCGCCGCGTGCTGGCCACCGATATCGATCCGATGGCCGCCCTGGTGGCGCGCGACAATGCCTGGCTCAATGGCGTCGGCAATCTCGTGGAGTCGATCTGCGCCACCGGCTTTGCCTCGCCGCATTTTGGCGAACGGGCGCCGTTCGATCTGGTGCTGGCCAACATCCTCGCCAATCCGCTGCGGCAGATGGCAACGGAGATGGCAGCGCATCTCGCGCCGTCAGCCATGATCATTCTGTCGGGTCTGCTGCCGCATCAGGCCATGAGCGTGATCGTCGCCTATCGCGCACGCGGACTGGTGCTGCTGCGGCATCAGCAGATCGAAGGCTGGAGCAGCCTGCTGATGCAGCGCGCCGGCTGAGCGGTCGTTTATTCCGGAGGGGATTTGTCAGGGGCCTTGTCGTGGCGAACCAGGCTGGCCTGTTCGACGCGTTCGGCGCGCTGCACGCGCGCTTCGACGAAACGGCCGAGCACCTGGACAATGACGCCGCGTTGTTTCTGCTCGATGGGCGGGATGGGGCCGCGACGGGGCGGCGGGGAGATCTTCTCGAACGTAAAAGCAGGCATGGTGTATCCCCTCTTCGTTGAGTTGAAACACTCGGGATGTCCGGGATCGCCTCAGCCACGAAAGCTGCGGCGAAATCGTTCCATCCGGTTGAACGCACACACAACGTTTCAAGCATAACTTGTGCCAAATTTACGCAACCCTGCCCCTCGATTGCAGCCGCGGCAGCGCGAACCTAGGATGCTGAGCCATGTTCGAAGCCCATTTTCAGACATTCGAAGAACCCGAAAGCGGCGTGGCGCTAACCGCGCGACTGGCCGCGTTTCGCGAGGAATTGCTGCGCCGCAAGCTGACCGGATTCGTGATTCCCCGCGCCGATCAGCAGCAAAACGAATATGTCCCGCCTTCCGACGAACGCCTCGCCTGGCTCACCGGCTTCACCGGATCGGCCGGCATGGCGATCGTGCTGACGCACGAGGCTGCGGTATTCGTTGATGGCCGCTACACGCTGCAGGCAGCCAAACAAGTTGACGTGAAGGCGTGGGGCGTCGAACCCCTGGTTGAGCCGCCGCCGGAAAGCTGGCTCTCCGAGCATCTCAAGGCCGGCGATCGCCTGGGATTTGACCCATGGCTGCACACTTCCGCGGCAGCCGAACGGCTGGCATCGGCCTGCGCCAAGGCGGCCGCGGAACTAGTCGCGGTCGACAGCAATCCCCTGGATTCGGTGTGGACCGAGCGACCAGCGCCGCCGCTTGGCGCGGTCTCCGTTCACAGCCTGGAATTCGCCGGCGAGCCGGAAGCCGACAAGCTCGGCCGGATCCGCGCCGAGATCGCAAAGCTCGGCGTCGATGCGCTGGTGCTGTCGGATTCCCACGCGGTGGCGTGGACCTTCAACATCCGCGGCGCCGATGTCTCGCACACGCCGCTGCCGCTGTCCTATGCGCTGGTGCCGAAGGATGGCCGGCCCTCGATCTTCATCGATCACCGCAAACTATCCAACAGCACACGAGCTCATCTCGAAGCCAGTGCGGATGTGAAGGAGCCGGAGGCGCTGACTGCCGCGCTGAGCGAACTCGCCAAGGTCGGCGCGTCGATCGCGCTCGACAACGCCACCGCGGCTGACGCGCTGAGCCGCTTGATCAGTTCGTCCGGCGGCAGGCCGGTGCGCGGCAATGATCCGGTCGCGTTGCTGAAGGCGATGAAGAATCCTGTCGAGATCAAGGGCACCCGGACCGCGCATCGCCGCGATGCCGCAGCGCTGGCGCGTTTCCTCGCCTGGATCGATCATGAGGCGCCGAAAGGTGGCCTCACCGAGATCGACACCGTCGAGGCGCTGGAAACATTCCGCCGCGACACCGGCGCGCTGAAGGATGTGTCGTTCCCGACTATCGCCGGCACCGGGCCGAACGGCGCCATCGTGCATTACCGCGTCACCCGCAAGACCAACCGTCGCATCGCGCTCGGCGATCTGCTGCTGATCGATTCCGGCGCGCAATATGAAGACGGCACCACCGACGTCACCCGCACCATTGCCATTGGCGAGCCGACCGAGGAGATGCGCGACCGCTTTACCCGCGTGCTGCGCGGCCATATCGCGATTGCGCGGGCGGCGTTTCCCGACGGCACATCGGGCGCGCAACTGGATTCGCTGGCGCGGCAATTTCTCTGGCATGCCGGACTCGATTTCGCGCATGGCACCGGCCATGGCGTCGGCAGCTATCTGTCGGTGCATGAAGGCCCGGCGCGGATTTCCAAACTCGGCACCACGCCGCTGAAGCGCGGCATGATCCTGTCCAACGAGCCCGGCTACTACAAGACCGATGGCTTCGGCATCCGGATCGAGAACCTCGAACTCGTCGTTGCCGCCGAGATCGAAGGCGCCGAGCAGCCGATGAACGCCTTTGAGACGCTGACGCTGGCGCCGATCGATCGCCGGCTGATCAATGTCGGCCGCATCAGCAAGCGCGAGATCAACTGGATCAACGACTACCACGCCCGCGTCCGGCGCGAGGTCGCGCCGCTGCTCGATGAAGCGACGCGAACGTGGCTCGAGGCCGCGACGGAGCCGCTGGTTCAGCCGCAATAATAACAAGAAAGAACTTTCGCCACGTGAATTACAGTCCACCCGCGCCCACCGTCAAAACCATCGACCATTCGAAATCGCGGGTGATGCTGCTGCTGTTGCTGGTGGCGATGACCGGCGTGGCGCCGATCTCGCTCTACATGCTGGTGCCGGCGCTGCCCGAACTCGCCAGGACTTTCGGCCGCGACATCTCGATCGCGCAGATGACGGTGTCGCTCTACATGGTCGGGCTGGCGTTCTCGCAGCTGATCATGGGGCCGCTGTCGGACCGGTTCGGCCGCCGGCCGGTGCTGCTGGCCGGCCTCTGCATGATGGTACTCGCCGGCGTCGGCAGCATCTTCGCCGACACGCTGCCGCAGCTGATCGCGGCGCGGTTCTTCCAGGCGCTCGGCGGCGCCACCGGCATGGTGATGAGCCGCGCCATCATCCGCGATCTCTATCCGCGCGAACGCGTCGGCGCGATGATCAGCCTGGTCATCGCTGTCATGATGATCGCGCAGATGCTGAGCCCGCTCGCCGGCGGATTGCTGGAGACCGGCCTTGGATGGCGCTCGATCTTCTATGTCGTCACGGCCTCCTCGCTGATCATCACCATCGGCATCGCCTTTCTGCTGCCGGAAACCCGCCGCATCAGCGAGGACGTGACCGGCAGCGGTTTCCTGTCCGACGTCAAAACCCTGTCCAGGAGCCGCGCCTTCCTCGGCTACATGCTGTGCCAGGTGCTGGCGTCGTCGATCATCTTCACCTTCGCCGGCGGTGCACCTTACGTGGTGGTGATGCAGATGGGCCGCAGCAGCGCCGAATACGGCGCCTGGTTCGCCACCTCGGGGTTTGCGTATCTGGTCGGCAATCTCTGCTGCGTGCGCTTCGCGCCGCGGCGCTCGCTGGAGCAGCTGATCTGGTTCGGCCTCGCGCTGCAATTCGGCGGCGCCATGCTGAACGTGATCTGGGGCGTCACCGGCTTCAACCAGATCCCGGCCTGGCTGTTCGTCACCCATATGCTGGTGATGTTCGGCAACGCCTTCGTGATGTCGAATTCGGCGGCCGGCGCGCTCAGCGTTCGCCCGGAAGCCGCCGGCTCGGCGTCGGGCATGATGGGCTTTCTGCAGATGGGGTTCGGCTCGCTGTGCTCGCAATTCGGCGCCTGGCTCGGCGGCCATTTTACGACGCCTGTCCCGCTCAACATCGCCCTCGTGGTGCTGTCGACGGGCTGCGCCGCGGCGATGATCTTCCTGGTACCGCGCGGCGGCACGCTGGCGACCGAAGCGCTGATCGAAAAGGCGGAAGAAGAAGAGACGGGGTTGTTGTAGCGGGGACATGAGATCGGCGTGGCCGTATCTCCGAATTCAAATTTCAAACAGCGCAAACAGCTATATTCCTGCGACGCATGCGCGCCCGTGGTTATGGATTCCGGGCCCGCGCAAGAGCGCGTCCCGGAATGACAGATGAGAGGGTCGTGTGAAATCCCGGATTGCGCGGCGCTCCATCCAGGCTACGAATTCCTTATCCCTCGATCAGCGCCAGCCACTCATCTTCCGTGAGCACATTCACACCCAGCTCCCGCGCCTTGGCGAGTTTCGAGCCGGCGTCGTCGCCGGCCACGAGGTAGTCGGTCTTCTTCGACACCGAACCTGCCACCTTGGCGCCGAGCCGCTCCGCCGCGGCCTTGGCCTCGTCGCGGGTGAATTTTGTCAGCGAGCCCGTGAACACCACGGTCTTGCCGGCGACGGCGGTGTCGCTCTTGGCCTGCACGACCGGGATGACTTCGTCGAGTTCGGCGATCAACTCGTCCAGCGCCTTGACGTTGCGTTTTTCGGCAAAGAATTCGACCACGGCATCGGCGACGATCTCACCGACGCCGCCGATGTTGTTGAGGTCCTGATAGGCCTCAGACGTATTGCCTTCGGCTGTCTGTCCGGCAGCCGCCGCTAGCATCGCTTCGCGAAATGCCTCGAACGATCCGTAGTGCCGCGCCAGCAGTTTTGCGTTGCCTTCGCCGATATGGCGGATGCCGAGCGCGAAGATCAGCCGGTTCAGCTCGATCTTGCGTCGTGCGTCGATGGCGCTGAACAGATTGCGTACCGAGGTTTCGCCATAGCCCTCGCGGTCGCGCAGCTTCTTGTTGGCGCGTTCGTCGCGTTTTTGCAGCGTGAATATATCGACCGGATGCATGATCACACCCTCGTCGTAGAACTCCTGGATCTGCTTGTCGCCGAGACCGTCGATATCGAAGGCCAGCCGCGAGACGAAATGCTTGAGACGCTCGACCGCTTGCGCCGGACAGATCAGCGCGCCGGTGCAGCGCGTGACAACCTCGCCGTTCTCGCGGATCGCGTGACTGCCGCAGACCGGACACTTGGTCGGGAATTCATAGGGCTTTGCGCTCTTCGGACGCTTCTCCAGCACGACGCTGACGACCTGCGGAATCACATCGCCTGCGCGCTGGATCACGACGGTGTCTCCGACCCGGAGATCGACGCCTTCCCTGATCTGGTTGCCGTCGTTGCCGACCCCCTTGATGTAGTCCTCATTATGCAAGGTCGCATTGGAGACCACGACGCCGCCGACCGTGACGGGCTCCAGCCGCGCGACCGGCGTCAACGCGCCGGTGCGGCCGACCTGAATGTCGATGCCGTTGAGGATGGTCGTCGCCTGCTCCGCGGCGAACTTGTGCGCGATCGCCCAGCGTGGCGCGCGACCGGCAAAGCCGAGCCTCGCCTGCCAGTCGATCCGGTCGACCTTGTAGACGACGCCGTCAATGTCATAGCCGAGGCCGGCACGCTCCTCGCCGATCTTGCGATAGAACGCGAGCGCATCTTCCACGCTCTTGCACAAAGTGATCAGCGGATTGACCGTGAAGCCGGCTTTGTCGAGCCATTGCAGCATGCCGTGCTGGGTCGGCGATGCGACCGGATAGTCGCTCATCTCGCCCCAGGCATAGGCGAAGAATTTCAACGGCCGCGACGCGGTAATCGCCACGTCCTTCTGGCGCAGCGAGCCCGCCGCGGAATTGCGGGGATTGGCGAACGGATCTTCGCCGGCCTCTTCCTGGCGCTTGTTGAGCGCGAGGAAATCCTGCTTCAGCATGTAGACTTCGCCGCGCAGTTCGCAGGCGGCGGGAATGTTCTTGCCCTTCAGCGTGTTCGGAATGTCGGCGATGGTGCGGACATTGGCGGTGACGTCCTCGCCCGTAAAGCCGTCGCCGCGGGTCGCGGCGCGCACCAGTTCGCCATTCTCGTAGCGCAGCGACAGCGACAGCCCGTCGATCTTCGGTTCGGCGACGATGGCGGGGATTTCGTCGAGCTTGAGAAAGCGCTGGATGCGTACGACGAATTCGGCGACCTCCTCGTCGCTGAAGGCATTGCCGAGCGACAGCATCGGCACGGCGTGCTGCACCTTGGCGAAGGCGCGCGACGGCGCGGCGCCGACCTTCTGCGTCGGCGAGTCGCCGGTGACCAGTTCCGGGAATTTGGCTTCGATCGCCTCGACGCGGCGGCGCAGTGCGTCGTAATCGGCATCGGAGATTTTTGGCGCGTCTTTTTGATAATAGCTGACGTCGTGCCCCTCGATCTCGAGTGCGAGGCGCATCAGCTCGACCTTGGCTTTTGCCTTGGTGAGCGCGGAGATGTCGGTGGGGGTCTTCTGCTTCTTTTCAACCATATCCGAGAATATCTTGTTGCGCAGGCTCCAACAACAGCCTGCCCTACACCGTCATTCCGGGGGCGTGTGCGCATCCTTGCGCGCACGAACCCGGAATCCCGTCATGTTCTGCTCTCTACACGATCGAATCGTACAGATCTTGCCACTCGGGATTGTTCGTCTCGATCAACGTGACCTTCCAGGCGCGCCGCCATTTCTTCAATTCTTTTTCCCGACTGATCGCGGTCAACGGATCATCATAGACCTCAAACCAGACCAGCAGAGACATTGTAACGTGACGTAAAACCCTTGGTGGCTTTTGTTTTGTGCTCGTAGACGCGCCGAATGAGATCGTTGGTGATGCCTATGTACAGCAGACCGTCCTTTTTCGTGGCCAACATGTAAACGTCATAGGACATGACGGGCGATGGCTCGACGAGGTGGTGCAGAACACGACGGGATTCCGGGTTCGCCCGCGCAAGGATGCGCGGACGCCCCGGAATGACGAGTGTGCGGCCAACGACGCACGCGCGACCCCGGAACGACGAGTCTAAACTACGCAGCCCCGCGCAGCAGGCGGTCCGCTGCAGCCCGCGCCTCGGCGGTGATCTCCGCCCCCGCCAGCATCCGCGCGATTTCCTCGCGGCGGGGATCGGCGGCCAGCGCGTTGACGCGGGTGGCGACGCGCTTGCCCTTGTCCAGCGCATCCTTGGAGATCAGCAGATGCTGGTCGGCTCTAGCTGCGACCTGCGGGGCGTGGGTCACCGCCATCACCTGGACCTTGCCGGCCAGGCGCGCCAGCCGCGCGCCAATGGCGTCGGCCACGGCACCGCCGACGCCGGTGTCGATTTCGTCGAACACGAGAGTCGGCGCCGAGCCCCGATCCGACAGCACCACCTTCAGCGCCAGCAGGAAGCGCGACAGCTCGCCGCCGGAGGCGACCTTCATCATCGGGCCGGCGCGGGTACCGGGATTGGTCTGCACCCAGAATTCGACGCGATCAAAACCCTGCGGACCCGGATTCTTCGGATCGGACTCCACCTGGGTCATGAATTTCGCGCGCTCAAGCTTGAGCGGCGCCAGTTCGGCGCTGACCGCCTTGTTGAGCTTTTCCGCCGACTTGATGCGCGACAGCGACAGTTTTGACGCGGCAGCGCTGTAGCGCTTGTCGGCGTCCGCGGCGGCATTCTCCAAGCCCTGCAACTGGCCAGCGCCGGCGTCGATGGTGGCGACGTCGGCGACATACTGCGCCGCCAGCGCCGCGAGGCTATCCACCGGCGTGGAGTACTTTCGCGCGGCGGCGCGCAAAGCGAACAGCCGCTCCTCGATGCGCTCCAGTTCCGCGGGATCGAAGTCGGCGGCGATCAAAGCGGCGGTGAGATGCTGGTCGGCTTCTTCCAGCGCGTTGATGGCAATGTCGATCGCCTTCACCGCGGGCTCGACCAGAGCGGGCGAAGAGCCGGCGCGGCGCTCCAGCCGGCGCACCGCGGCGGCCAGCGTCGAGATCGGCGAATGATGGCCACTTACAGCGTCCTGCGCCTCGCGCAGATCGCCGGCGATCTTCTCGCCCTGCATCATGCCGGTACGGCGTTCCGCCAGGGTGGTCTCCTCGCCGTCCTTCGGGTTGAGCTTCTTCAGCTCGTCGGCGGCGTGGCGCAGGTAATCGGCGTCGCGGGCGGCGCGTTCCATATTGGCGCGATGCGCCTCCAGCACCGCATAGGCGGCCTTGCGGGCCTCCCAGAGGCTCTCAAGCGCGGTGACGTCCTTCTCCAGCCCGGCAAAGGCATCGAGCAGCCGGCGGTGGGTGGCGGCATCGACCAAAGCGCGCTCGTCGTGCTGGCCGTGGATTTCCACCAGCGCCGCGCCGACCGACTTCAGGGTCTGCACGCTGATGGCGGTGTCGTTGATGAAGGCGCGGGTGCGGCCGTCGGCGAGCTGCACGCGGCGCAGAATCATCTCGCCGGTATCCTCAAAGCCGTTGGCGGCGAGAATCACCAGCGCGGGATGGCCCCTGGCGAGATCGAATACGGCGGTGACCTGGCCCTGCTCGACGCCGTGGCGGACCAGACCAGCGTCACCGCGGCCGCCGAGCGCCAGCGCGAAAGCATCGAGAAGAATGGATTTTCCTGCACCGGTCTCGCCGGTCAGCACCGCGAGACCGCGGGCAAACTCGATATCGAGCCGTTCGATCAGGACAATGTCACGGATCGAAAGACGGGCCAGCATGGGAGTTCAGTTCCTAACCGAGGCCAATCTTCTTGAAGGCCCTGGAGATGTAGGAACCCTTGTTCTCGCTCGGCTCGAGACCGCCGGACTTTACAAGATTATAGGCGTCTTTGTACCACTTGCTGTCAGGAAAGTTGTGGCCAAGCACGGCAGCGGCGGTCTGCGCCTCGCCGACGATGCCGATCGACATATAGGCCTCGGTCAGACGTGCGAGCGCTTCCTCGACGTGCCGGGTGGTCTGATACTGCGTCACCACGGTCTTGAAGCGGTTGATGGCGGCGGTGTAGTCGCGCTTGTCCATGTAAAAGCGGCCGATCGCCATTTCCTTGCCGGCGAGCTGGTCGCGGGCGCCCTCCAGCTTCTTCTTGGCGGAGGTGGCGTATTCCGAGGTCGGATATTTGCGCACCACTTCCTCGAGCGCGGCCATCGCCTTCTCGGTGCGGCCCTGGTCGCGGGAGATGTCGGGGATCTGGTCGTAATGCGAGGCGGCGATCAGGTACTGCGCATAGGCGGCGTCGGGGCTGCCGGGATGCAGCGTGACGTAGCGGGTCGCTGAGCCGATGCAGGTGTCGTAGTCGCCGGCTTCGTAAGCGGCATAGGACGACATCAGCAGCGATTTGCGCGCCCAGTCGGAATACGGATGCTGGCGATCGACTTCCTCGAATTTCTTCGCGGCCGCCTTCGGATCCTTGTTCTGGTTCATGAGGTACAAGCCCTCATTGTAGAGCTTGTCGGCGGGCTCCTCGACGAAGGTGTCGTCCTTGCTGCTGAACTTGTCCCACAGCGCGCCGGTGCCGCAGCCGCTCAGTGGAACGGCCAGCACGATCAGGCCGAAGGCCATGCGCAGCTGCCGGCCAAATCCGGTGAGCCGTGAGGTGCGCCATTCGAGCGTCATACGCTGTGCCGACATATATTGAGACCTGACGCCTGTGATGCCCCGCGCGTAACCCCGCGCACGATCGCGGACCAACCGGCTACGCGCGCGCGGTCATGCCTGCGACCGCGCGCCTGTTTAACCGAAGAAAGTCCGTTAACCAACCGGATACGCAGGCATTTCGCCGGGATTAAGGCGAACGGCATGGTCATACAGTTGGTTATGGTTACCGGTGATGTCCCGGATCACGCAAACGCGCGTCTTGACGCAACGCGTCAGGAAACGTCAGGGCCGAACGCCGGGGCGATCATACCGCCGAGCATGCCGCTGGCGATTTCGGCGTGGACGCGCGGACGGCGGGCCTGTGCCGGTTCGGCTTCGACGATCTTCCAGGCGCTGCGATCGGCCATCAGAGCGCTCAGCACGGCGTGGTTCAGCTTGTGGCCGCCACGAACGGAGCGATAGGCGCCGAGCAGCGGCAGGCCGGCCAAAGCGAGATCGCCGACCGCGTCCAGCACCTTGTGACGCACACACTCATCGGAATAGCGCAAGCCTTCGGTATTGAGCAGGCGGGTCTCGTCGAACACCACCGAATTTTCCATCGAGGCGCCGAGCGCGAAACCCGCGCTCCAGAGACGGGCGACATCGTTCATGCAGCCGAAGGTGCGGGCGCGGCTGATATCGCGGCGGAAGCTCTGCGGATTGAGGTCGAGCACGTAGCTCTGGTGGCCAATCACCGGATTGGCGAAGTCGATTTCGATTTCGGCGCGGAAGCCCGCAGCGTAGGGGCGCAGTTCGCCGAACGACTCGCCGATCGCAACCTGCACCGGCTTGAGAACCTGAATGAAGCGGCGGCGGGCGGCCTGCTCGACGATGCCAGCCTGATCGATGGCGGCGACGAAGGCAGCAGCGCTGCCGTCCATGATCGGTACTTCCGGGCCATCGACTTCGATGGTGGCGTTATCGACGCCCATACCACGCAGTGCAGCAAGAACGTGTTCGGCGGTGGAAACCAGCGGACCATCGCGGTCGCCAATCACAGTGGCGAAGGCCGTGGCGATGACGGATTTGGCGTTGGCCTGGATTTCGCGGGCGGGACCATCGAGGCCGGTGCGAATAAAAATAAAACCTGCATCGACAGGAGCAGGTCCGAGGGTCAGACTAACGGGTAGACCGGAATGAACGCCGACACCGGTAACGGTGGCCTGCGACCAAAGCGTTGTCTGACGGCTAAATTTCATTCGTAACCCACCCAAATGCGACTCACTCAATTCCAACCGATCCGGCCGTTCTTAAGTCCCCGAGTCGCAGCAACCATACCGATTGCCACAAAGTGCGCCAACTCACGCTTTTTTACCGATTGTTACCCTACCTCTGCCGCAATCGAGCCAAGCGTTAACCAAATTTGCCACCGTTTCCGCATGCTTCAATTCGCAATGCAGCGCCATCCAAGCGATTAGTCTTTTAATATCAATCGCTTATATAATCTCCTCAGCGGGCAGTGCAGCAAAAGCGAAGGTCCCGGCCTTGCGAGCCGGGACCTTTTTCGTCGTCATGATTGTAACAAACCTCAGTTGGTCTGGCGGCGCAGGAACGCCGGGATATCAAGATGGTCGTCACCCTGTGGCGCGGGGGCAACAGGTGCCGGACGGCCGTGCGAATCAAGACCCTGTGGCGCGGGGCGGCGGGCGTATTCGGACACCGGCTCGTTACCCATCTGCTGGGCGACGCTGCGCTGCGGCTTGCGTTCCGGCAACGGCGGCATCGGAGCCATCGCCGGAGCGGCGGCACGGCCTGCGACCGGCGGCTCGGATTCCTCGTCCCGGCGGCCGAGGCCGACATTGGCGAGACGCTGCAGCAGCGACATCCGGACCTTCTGCGGTTCATCTTCCGATTCGCCGCGGGCCTGGCGGATCTCGTTCTGCGCCGGCATCGGCAGTTCCTCGAACTTCGGCATCCGCGGCGCGCGCATCGGGGCACGCTCCGCCGCCTGCGGAATGAACTGCTCCGGCAGCGCGGGCTCGTGGGCTTCCGCGCGCGGTGCTTCGCGATCCGGGAACAGCGACGGCTTCTGCGCGATCGGACGCACGGTCACATCGCCATAGGACGCCGGCTGGCTGGAGACCTGCGCGACCGGCTGGTTGGCTTCCGGAGCAACGGCTGCGGCGATCGCGGCCAAGGCGGCGCGTTCGTGGTTGCTGGCGGGCGGGCGCGGCGCGGCGGGAGCCTGGGCGGGACGCGGCGCGTCGGACTTCTGCGCGGTGGTGGCGACGACGCGCTGGTTGTCGGCGCGCAGGCGGGCGGTCAGATCGGCGAGACGGCCATCCGGGGTGCCCGGTGCGGCGGCGGTCGCAGTGACGACAGGCGCCGCGGCGTTGCGGGCCAGCATGGCCTGCTCGATGCCGGTGGCGACCACCGAGACGCGGATCACACCATCGAGGGTCTCGTCGAAGGTGGCGCCGACGATGATGTTGGCGTCGGCATCGACTTCCTCGCGGATGCGGGTAGCGGCTTCATCGACCTCGAACAGCGTCAGGTCCTTGCCGCCGGTGATCGAGATCAGGAGGCCACGGGCGCCCTTCATCGAGGAATCGTCGATCAGCGGGTTGGCGATGGCGGCTTCGGCGGCGGTCAGCGCGCGCTTCTCGCCGGTGGCTTCGCCGGTACCCATCATCGCCTTGCCCATTTCGCGCATCACGGCGCGAACGTCGGCGAAGTCGAGGTTGATCAGGCCTTCCTTGACCATCAGGTCGGTGATGCAGGCGACGCCGGAATACAGCACCTGGTCGGCCATCGCGAAGGCGTCGGCGAAGGTGGTCTTCTCGTTGGCGACCCGGAACAGGTTCTGGTTCGGGATGATCAGCAGCGTGTCGACCACCTTGTGCAGCTCGGAAATACCGGCCTCGGCGGTGCGCATGCGGCGCTGGCCTTCAAAGTGGAACGGCTTGGTGACGACGCCCACAGTGAGGATGCCCATGTCGCGCGCGGTCTTGGCGATGACGGGAGCAGCCCCGGTGCCGGTGCCGCCGCCCATGCCGGCGGTGACGAACACCATGTTGGCGCCCGAGAGATGATCGCGGATTTCGTCGATCACTTCCTGCGCGGCGGCGGCGCCGACGTCCGGCTGCGAACCGGCGCCGAGGCCCTGGGTGACCTGGGTGCCCATCTGCACGATGCGCTGCGCCTTCGACATGGTCAGCGCCTGCGCGTCGGTGTTGGCGACGACGAAATCGACACCCTGCAGACCGGCGGTGATCATGTTGTTGACGGCATTGCCGCCGGCGCCACCAACACCGAACACGGTGATCCGGGGCTTGAGCTCGCTGATATCAGGGGGGGTAAGATTGAGTGTCATGGGATTGCCTCTCGATTACGCGCGCGTTGTCTGGTCATGCCCGCGGCCGAAGGCCGAAAGCGTTGAGGATGGAAAAAGAACTGGCCGGAAAAATTTCATCAGAAGCCCTCGCGAAGCCATCGTCCGACCTTTCCAAAATAACCGTCGTCGGTCCCTGTCTTGAGCTGCCGCGTATGCCGCGGTTCAACGTGTTCAAGATGAGCGAACTGCGGATAGACCAGGAGGCCCGACGGCACCGCGAAGGATGCGCTCTTGGCCTCGTTGGGCAGCCGGCCGAAACCGAGCGGACGGCCGATGCGGACGGTACGGCCGAGAATCTGGCTGCCGAGTTCGGCAAGGCCGGTGAGCTGCGACGCGCCGCCGCTCAGCACCACTCGCGCCCGCGGCTCTGCTGCGAAGGGGGAATCCGCGAGTCGGTCCCTGACCATTTCAAAAATCTCCTCGGCGCGCTGCCGCACGATGTTCGCGATCGTGGCGCGGGACACGACCTGCGGAAAATCGCGGTCGTTATCACCAGCCGTCGGCACGTTCATCAGTTCGCGCGCATCGGAGCCACCGGTCAGCACGGTGCCATATAACGTTTTGATTCGCTCGGCATCTGCGATGCAACAACCGAGCCCGCGCGCGAGATCCATGGTGATGTGTTGCCCGCCGACCGCAAATCCCGACGCGTGCACGAAACGCCCGCCGGAATAGGTCGCAATCGTCGTGGTCCCCGCCCCCATCTCGACGACGGCGGCGCCGAGATCGGTCTCGTCGTCGGTGAGAACCGACAGACCTGCGACATAAGGACTCGCCGCCATGGCTTCGACATTGAGATGGCAGCGCTCGACCACGAGCATCAGGTTTCGCGCGACCGTGGCGTCGGCGGTGACGACATTCATGTCGACGCCGAACTGGCTCGCTACCATGCCTTTTGGATCGCGAATGCCCTTGACGCCGTCCAGCGCGTAACCGACCGGCAGCGCGTGCAGCACGGTACGGCCATGCGGCGTGGCATGCTTCATGCCGGTGGAGGTGACGCGGGTGACGTCGGCCGAGGTCACCGCGCCGCCCTTGATATCGGCGGAGGCCTCAATCAGCTGGCCCTGCAGGCGGCCGGCCGAGACCGACAGCAGCACGGACTCGACGTGAACTTTTGCCATCCGTTCGGCCAGCGACACGGCGTGGCGCACGGCCTGCTCGGCTTCGCCCATATCGACGACGGCGCCGGATTTGACACCGCGCGACTGGATCTGGCTGTAGCCGATCAGTTCGATGGCATGGGTGCGGCCGCGCAGCGCTTCATTAGGCGCGCATGGTTTCAGGCGCGCGATCATGCACGCGATCTTGCTGGTGCCGACGTCCAGCGAGGCCACCAGCGCGGTGCGGTTGGCCGCCATCTGGCGCGTCTTCGGCGCCTGGTTGCGATCGAGGCTGGTCATGCGGCACCAGCCTTCTTCTTGTTCTTGTCTTTATCCTTGTTGAACAGCTCTTCGCGCGCCTTGGCGGCGTCTTCCGACAGCCGCACCGTCAGCCGGTCCGAAAGCCGCATGTCGATGGCGACGATATCACGCGAAAACAAATGATCTTCCTTGTCGAGCTTGCTCAGCATCGCCAGCGCATTGCCGACGTCGTTTTCCGGCAGGCGTACGTCGAGCCCGTCCTTCAAACGCAAATTCCAGCGCCGTTCGCCGACGAAGATCGCGGCCTTGGTGACCGAGCGGACCTGCGGATAGCGATCGAGCAGCGCCAGGAAATCCCTGGCGCGGGTATCGGCGCCCTTGCCCACCACCAGCGGCAGCGAGGTGAAGCGGCGCGAAACATAAGTCTCCAGCACGGCGCCATCGTCGGCGACGACGGACAGACGGCCGTCCTGCTGCCACAGCGCGAAGGCGGTGCGTTCGGTGACGTCGATCTGCAGCCGGTTCGGATAGAGCTTCAGCACGTTGGCGTCGGCGATCCACGGATTGGCCTTGAGCTTGTCGCGAACCGTGGCGGCATCGAGGAACAGCAGCGAGGAGCGGCCGTTGACGCCGCCGATCGCGAGAATTTCGTCCTGGGTCAGCTGCTTGCGGCCATTCAGGATGACCGAGGCGATCCGGAATCCGGCGGCATTGGCGGCAGCGTTGCGGGTGTCGCTCAGCGCATCGACCACTTCATCGAGGTGGTTGCCCTTGACGACACCCAGCGCGACGCTGCCGAGCAGCATCAGGACGGTGGCGGCGATGCCGACGCGGCGGGGAATGTAGCGCTCGAAGGTCGCGATGAACCGGTTCGGGCTTGGCTCGCGGACCACGGGCTTCCTGAAACGAAAACGGGCAAGAAAACGGGCAAGAAAACGAACAAGCGGCGCCAGCTGCTCGCGCAGCAGGATGGCTGCTCCAACGGCAGCCATTTTCAGATCAGCTTGGGGCCCCAGCGATCTCAGCGACCGAGAGAGGCGTCCTCCACCATCCATTGCACGAGCTCGTCAAATGTTATGCCCGCATCCGCTGCGAGCTCTGGCACAAGTGACGTCTCGGTCATGCCGGGTTGGGTGTTGGCCTCGAGACAGACGAGGCCACCAGTTCCATCGATGCGATCGTCGTAACGGAAATCCGCACGGCTTACGCCCCGGCAGCCAAGCGCCACATGCGCCGCCAGCGTTAACCTTCGGACTTCCTGGTAAACAAAGTGTAAAGTTGGTCCGCGCAGGGCACGATTTGATGCGCCCGTAGAAGAGTTTAGCCGGACTGTGGCGAATGCGCCGGATGGAACAATTGCTCATTCCGGAGCGTCACCGCCCGGCTGCCGAAATTATCCTGTCAGATCAACCATTCCGTCCATTTCCGCGCCGGCGGTCAGCCCACGCGCTTCGCCGCCAGGGCGATCTGGCCGTGCAGGAAATCGACGAAGCCGATGCCCTGCGCCGCAAGGGCCTTCGGATACAGCGAGGCCTTGGTCAGTCCGGGCAAGGTGTTGGTCTCAAGGAAAACCGGTCCCTTCGTCGAGACGATGAAATCCGACCGCGAATAGCCCCGGCACGACATGGCTTTGTGCGCCCTGATCGCAAAGTCCATGATCCCCGCGCTGATCTCCGGCGCGAACCGGCCGGGGCAGATTTCCTGCGTCGACTTGGCCAGATATTTCGCCTCGTAGTCGAAGCCGCCATCCGCCGGGATGATTTCGATCGGCGGCAGTGCGATGAGCGAGCCGTCGGCCTGCTCCAGCACGCCGCAGGTGGCCTCCACCCCGGCGACGAACGGCTCGACGACGTAGTCCTCGGTCTTCGCCGCACGGCGCACGGCGACGATATCCTGGGTC
Source organism: Nitrobacteraceae bacterium AZCC 2146 (assembly GCA_036924855.1). Lineage (NCBI taxonomy): Bacteria > Pseudomonadati > Pseudomonadota > Alphaproteobacteria > Hyphomicrobiales > Nitrobacteraceae > Nitrobacteraceae bacterium AZCC 2146. The sequence goes on along the minus strand of JBAGRP010000001.1, from coordinate 6,589,460 downwards.
GCATTGACGAACATCAGGCCGTAGCTTGAGCCATCGCGGGCCGGCTTGGCGATCAGCCTGCCGTGTTCGGCCAGCGCGGCCTCGAGATCGTCGAGCGCCACGCCGGCCGCGGTCGTCACGCCGGCGATGGCGGCGAAGCGCTTGGCCGCGACCTTGTCGAACGCCAGGTTCGACGATGCCGAGCCGGAGCCGGTGAAGGCGATGCCGCGCATCTCGCACATCGTCTGCAGCTCGCCGTTCTCCGCGGTGCCGCCGTGCAGGCCGAGTACCAACAGGCGGTCTTCCGCTTTGGCCTTGTCGAGCGCCGGCGACAGTCGGCCGATGCCGGCGCTGTCCGGCTTGAACGGGTCCTCGAACGGCCGCGTGTGATTCAGCAGCGTTTGCGGCTGGGTCGCATAGACGCGGTCATCGGCGTCCCAGAACCACAGGTCGGCCTCCGGCAACGCCGCATGCAGCGCCTGCGCGGTCGCCACCGAGACAAGGCGCTCCTTGTTCAGACCGCCGAACAAAATGGTGATACGCATCGATTGGTTCCGCTCCGTCATCGATAGAGGCTCCCCGACTCAGCCGTCGCCCCCCATCAGCCAATAGCATTGCGCGCCGCGAGTCAGATATTGCTCATTTCGGCCTGCGGCGCGAGCCTGCCTGCAAACCGTCAACAAAGAGAGTCCCGATGATCAGAGCCTGGCTTGACCTGCCCGCACTGGGCATCTTCACCACCTTGTGCTTGTTTTATTATGGCATGATGCTCGTGCTCGTCGGGCTGGTTTTCCGATCGCCGCTCGGATCGCACGCTCGATCCCTTACCGGCGTCGTGGCGCCGTTTTTCTCGTCGGTGGCGATCCTGTTCGGGCTGCTGACGGGCTTTCTCGCCAATGATGTCGGCGACCGCAGCCGGCAGGCCGTGCGCGCAGTGCAGACCGAAGCCGGTGAACTGCGCAACATCTATACATTGAGTGTGGCATCCGCGAGCGACATGGGAGCCATCCGTGTCGCCCTGAAAGCCTATGTCAATTCCACCCTCTATGACGAATGGCCGGCCATCGTTCATGGCGAAACATCGCCGCGCACCGATGCCGCCTATGACGATCTGCTGCGCGAGATCAGCGACCCCGTCATCACGCGCGACGCCAGTGGCGCGGTTCACGCTGCCTTGCTGGCGGCAGCGATCAGGGTGGGCACTGCGCGCAGCGACCGGCACAGCCTGTCGGTCGATCACACCAACACGCTGAAATGGAGTTCGGTGCTGTTGCTCGGACTGATCACGCAAATCGCGTTGGCGCTGGTGCACCTCGAGCGTCCCCGCGCGATGCTGGCCGCATTGACCGTGTTCTGCACCGGCGCAGTGGTCGCGCTCGGCCTGATCGCTTTGCAGGAGTATCCGTTCGAAGGCGCTTTCCGGGTCTCCCCCGCACCGTTTGAACGGTTGCTGGCGCTGAGCGAGACCGGCCCGAATTCGGCATTGCCCTCGCCGAATGAAAAGACTGCTCCGGCCGACAAATAGCCAGCGCGCCTAGAGCATGATCGCGTTGACCTGAATCGGTTTGGGATTCCCAAATCTGGTGGAGTGTGATTCAGAGGTGCTGTCTGAACGGGAGGCAGCATCGATGGCCCGCGCTTATTCTCTGGATCTTCGTGAACGCGTTGTGGCGGCGGTTGCGGCGGGCGAGAGCTGCCGGAAGGTAGCCGCGCTCTTCAAGGTGAGCGTGGCGAGTGCGGTGAAATGGTCGCAACGCGCACGCGCCACCGGAAGCCCCGCGGCCCGCCCTATGGGTGGCAATCGACCCTATGCGCTGGCCGACCAGCGGGACTGGCTGCTGAAACGCCTTGCCGATCAGCCTGATGTGACGTTGCGGGCGCTGGTGGCGGAGCTTGCCGGGCGCGGCATCAAGGTCAGCTATTATGCGGTGTGGCACTTCTTCGAGCATGAAGGCATCAGCTTCAAAAAAAAGCCTTCACGCCAGCGAGCAGGATCGCCCGGACGTGGCAAGGCGGCGGGCGCGATGGAAGCGCCTGCAAAACAAGCTCGATCCAGGCCGCCTCGTCTTTATCGATGAGACCTGGGCCAAGACCAACATGACGCGCACCCATGGCCGGGCGCCACGTGGCGAACGGCTGGTCGCGAAGGTGCCGCACGGTCATTGGCAAACCCTGACCTTCCTGGCAGCGCTGCGCTCGGATCGCATCGACGCTCCCTGCGTGATCGACGGGCCGATCAACGGCGACAGCTTCCTTGCTTATGTCGAGCAGGTGCTGGTCCCAGCCCTGAAGCCGGGTGACATCGTCGTCATCGACAATCTCGGCAGCCACAAGGGAAAGGCCGTTCGCCGCGCGATCCGCGCGGCCGGCGCGAAGCTGTTCTTCCTTCCGCCTTACAGTCCAGATCTCAACCCGATCGAGCAGATGTTTGCCAAGCTCAAAACCCTGCTGCGCAAGGCCGCAGAACGAACCGTCGAAGCCACGTGGCGCAGGATCGGAGCGCTCCTCAGCGCCTTCAGCCCTCAAGAATGCGCGAACTATTTGACAAACTCCGGATACGCTTCAACGTGAGGCAATCACGCTCTAGCCCAGGATCCCGATCCGCTTGATTTCCCAATGTAGGTCGATGCCGGACTGCGCCAGCACCCGCGCGCGCACGGTCTCGCCCAGCGTCTCGATATCGGTAGCAGTCGCATCGCCGGTGTTGATCAGGAAATTGCAGTGCATCTCCGAGACCTGCGCGCCGCCGACCCGCAGGCCGCGGCAGCCGGCGGCGTCGATCAGCTTCCAGGCGCTATGGCCCGGCGGATTCTTGAAGGTCGATCCGCCGGTCTTTTCGCGGATCGGCTGCGCGGTCTCGCGATGGTTTTGCACCTCGTCCATCCGCGCCCGGATCGCAGCGGGCTCGGCGATCACGCCGCGGAATTTCGCCGAGGTGAAGATGATCGCGGGATCGACGCCGGAATTGCGATAGACGAACGCCATGCCGGCATTGTCGAAGACATGTTTGGTGCCATCGCGGCCGATGCCGGTGGCCTCGATCAGCACGTCCTTGGTTTCATCGCCATTGGCGCCGGCATTCATCCGCAGCGCGCCGCCGATCGAGCCGGGAATGCCGAAGTAGAATTCCAGCCCGCTGATATCAGCCGCCGCCGCGGTCTCCGCGACGCGCTTGTCGAGTGCCGCCGTACCGGCAGTGACGGTGTCGCCATCCGCTGTCGTGGCGCCGAAGCCGCGCGGGCTGAAGCGGATCACCACGCCCGCCATCCCGCCGTCGCGCACGATCAGGTTGGAGCCGACGCCGACGACATAGACGGGAATGTCGCCTGGCAGCTTCGACAGGAAGTAAGCGAGATCGTCTTCATCCGCCGGCGTGAACAGCACTTGCGCCGGACCGCCGACGCGAAACCAGGTCAGCGGCGCCAGCGATTCATTGCCGAGCAGCCGCCCGCGCAGATCGGGCATCGCGGCCTTGAGATCGGGCGTGATGTCGGGGAAGTCAGCCACCGCTAGCCCAGCGCCTTCAGTTCGCCCGGCAGGGCGTAGGCCCACTGCGTGATGTTGCCGGCACCGAGGCAGACGACGGTGTCGCCTGATTTCGCCACGCCGGCGACGAGGCCGGCGAGCGCGGCGGCCTCCTGCAGCGGGATCACCTCGCGATGGCCATGGGCGCGCAGGCCGAGCACGAAGTGATCGCGATCGATGCCGGCAATCGGCGCCTCGCCGGCGGGATAGACTTCGGCGACAATCACGGTGTCGGCGTCGTTGAAGCAGGTGCAGAATTCCTCGAACAGCGACTGCAGGCGGGTGAAGCGATGCGGCTGCACCACGGCGATCACCTTGCCCTTGGAGGATTCCCGCGCGGCGCGCAGCACCGCGGAAATTTCCACAGGGTGATGGCCGTAGTCGTCGATGATGGTGACGCCGTTCCATTCGCCGGTCTTGGTGAAACGGCGGCGAACGCCGCCGAAATTCGCCAGCGCCTTGCGGATCGCGTCGTCGGACATGCCGAGTTCATGCGCCACCGCAATCGCGGCGGTCGCGTTGAGCGCGTTGTGCCGGCCGGGCATCGGCAGCACCAGATTGTCGATCTCTTGAGTCGTGCCGGCCTTGCGATTGCGGAACACGACCTTGAAGGCGGAGCCGCCATTTAGCGGATGCAGATCGCGCAGCCGCGCATCGGCCTGCGGATTTTCGCCGTAAGTGATGATGCGGCGATCCTCGATCTTGCCGACGATGGTCTGCACCACCGGATGATCGATGCACATGACCGCGAAGCCGTAGAACGGCACGTTCTCGACGAAATTTCGGAACGCGTCCTGCACGGCCTCGAAGGTCTTGAAGTGATCGAGATGCTCGGGGTCCACATTGGTGACGATGGCGACATCCGCCGGCAGTTTCAGGAAGGTGCCGTCGCTCTCGTCGGCTTCCACCACCATCCACTCGCCGGCGCCGAGCCGGGCATTGGTGCCGTAGGCGTTGATGATGCCGCCATTGATGACGGTGGGATCGAGATCGCCGGCGTCGAGCAGCGCCGCGACCATCGACGTGGTCGTCGTCTTGCCATGGGTGCCGGCGATGGCGACGCAGCTTTTCAGCCGCATCAGCTCTGCCAGCATTTCGGCGCGGCGCACCACGGGAATGCGCTGCGCCCGCGCCGCCATCAGTTCCGGATTGTCGCGCTTGATCGCGGTGGAGACCACCAGCACGTCGGCGCCGGCGACATTCTCCGCGGCGTGGCCGACATGGATGGTGATGCCCTTCTCGCGCAGACGATTGACGTTGGCGCTCTCGGAGGCATCGGAACCCTGCACGGTGTAGCCGAGGTTGCACAGCACTTCGGCGATGCCGCTCATGCCGATACCGCCGATGCCGACAAAGTGGATGGGTCCGATCTCGCGCGGCAGTCTCATGGTGTGGTCTCGTCAGTTCTCGTCACGCCGGTCCGTCCGGGCGTCCACGAATCGTACTCACTTCATGCAAGAGAGGGATGGCCCATACAAGCCCAGACGCGAGCCAAAAATACCGAAATCCGGGCGGAACAGCCCGGATTTCGGCCACTTTCGTAACGTGAGGCGGTTATTCGGCGGCCGCCGGAACAGGCGCTCGAACCCGGTCGAAGCGGACGGCGCAGAGCGCCACGGCAACCCCGGCTAGCGGCGCCAGCGCCGCTACCCATGGCAACGCGTTCAGGCCGCCATGAGCGATAACCACCCCACCGAGCCAGGCACCGATCGCGTTGCCAAGATTGAACGCGGCAATGTTGAAGCTGGACGCCAGACTTTGCCCGGCACCTTGCGCCTGCCGCAGTACCGCCATCTGCAGCGGCGCAGCGGTAGCAAAGGCCGCCGCGCCGAGCAGGCCAACACCCGCGACAATCGCGATCTGGCTATGCGCGGCAAATGTCATGAGAGCGAGGACCGCAGCCAGGATCAGCAGGCTACCGAAGATGCTGTGCGCCGGCCACCGGTCCGCGAAACGTCCGCCAAGCAGATTGCCGACGATCGCGCCGGCGCCGAACACCAGCAGGATCGGCGACACCGCGGCGTCAGAAAAACCGGAGATACGCGTCAGGATAGGGGCGACATAGGTGAACAGCGCGAAGATACCGATCCAGCCCAGAATCGTGGTCAAAAGCGCCAGCAGTACCTGTGGCCGCCCCAGCACCGCGAGATCGTCCGCGAGCTTCGTGTGCTCCTCTGCCGCCTTGATGGGCGGCACCAGGAGCGCAACCGCGCCCATGGCGACCAATCCAACCAGCGTCACAGCTGCGAAGGTCGCGCGCCAGCCATAGCCCTGCCCGAGCCAGGTGCCGAACGGCACGCCGAGAATGGTGGCCACCGTCAGGCCCGCAAACATGATGGAGATGGCGGATGCCTTCTTGTTCTCCGGTACCAGGCTGGTTGCCACCACCGAACCGACGCCGAAGAAGGTGCCATGGGCGAAGGCGGTCAGTACCCGCGCCGCCATCAGGCTCCAGTAATCCGGCGCCAGCGCGCAGGCTAGATTGCCCACGGTGAAGATGCCCATCAGCACCAGCAGCACGGTTTTACGCGGCCAGCGGGCGGTGGCGATGGTCATGATCGGCGCGCCGACCACCACGCCCAGCGCATAGCCGGAGATCAGCAGCCCGGCCGCGGAGATGGAGACGCCGAGGTCGCCGCCGACCTCGATCAGCAGTCCCATGATGACGAATTCGGTGACGCCAATTCCGAAGGCGCCGGCGGTGAGCGCGTAAAGTGCGAGTGGCATGGGGCATTCCTCAGACGAAGCCGGCCAACCGCCGGCATTCCTGACAAGTGGACCCAAAGCAATTCATGAACTAGACTGCACCCTGTAACAATATCTGTGAATTGAAATCACAATGGCGCGACAGGACATCAACCGCTCCGGCGAGATGGAAGTATTCGCCCGCGTGGTCGAACTCGGCGGCTTTTCGGCGGCGGCCCGCGACTTCCGGATGACGCCATCGGCGGTGAGCAAACTTGTCGCGCGACTGGAAGCCCGGCTCGGCGTACGGCTCATCAACCGCTCGACCCGCAAGCTGCAGCTCACGCCCGAAGGCACCGCCTATTACGACCGCAGCATCCGTATTCTCGATGACATCAACACGGCGGAACACGAAGCCGCGATCGGCGCAACGCCGCGCGGCCGGGTGCGGGTCAATACCAGCGTGCCGTTCGGGCTGCACTGGCTGCTGCCGCTGTTGCCCGGTTTCCTCAAGCTGCATCCCGGCGTCAGCATTGACGTGTCGCTGACCGATACGGTGGTGGACCTGCTGGAAGAGCGCGCGGACATCGCTATCCGCGTCGGACCCTTGCGCGAGTCCCGTTTGCTCGCGCGCAAACTCGGCGAGAGCCGCACGGTCGTGGTGGCCGCGCCTGCCTATCTCGCAGAACACGGAACGCCGCACACACCCGCCGATCTTGGAAAACACAATATGCTCGGCTTCTGCTTTTCGAGGCAGGTCGAAGGCTGGCGGTTTCGTGATGCCAGAGGCGGTATCGTCACCGTGCCGCCGATCGGCAACGCACTGGTCAGCGACGGCGAGGCGATGCAGCGGCTCGCGGTCGCGGGCGCAGGCCTTGCGCGCCTCGCCCGCTTTCATGTCGATCCCGATATCAAGGCCGGGCGGCTCGTGCCGGTGCTGGAGGATTTCAACCCCGGCGATCTCGAAGCGATCCACGCCGTGTTCCTCGGCCATGGCGGACAGTTGCCGGCGCGGGTGCGGGCGTTTCTGGATTATCTCGTGGAGCATGTGCGGCTGTAGAGCATCTCAGCTCCCGCCCGACCACCACCCTCATGGTGAGAAGCGCGCCCTTGCGCGCGTCTCGAACCATGAAGTGTGTGTCGCCCATCCCAAGCGAATGGCTACGCCATTCGCAGGAGACGCCGCGCAAAAGCGCGGCTCCTCAGGATGAGGAATCCCCGTGGATCATGCGTTCATTTTCAAAGCGAAAATGCCTTAAACTCCCGCAACCTTCGCGACGAGATCGGCGAGCCGTTCGGCGGCGTCGAGCTTGCCGACCTGGCGCGCGCCGGCAGCCATGGCGGTGAGCCGCGAAGGCTCGGCGGCGAGTGCGGAGATTTCCGTAGCGAGGCGATCCGGCGTGAACTCGGCTTGTGCGAGGCGGATCGCACCATTCGCCTGCGACAGCACGCCGGCATTGGCGAATTGGTCCTGATCCAGCGCGCCGGGCAGCGGCACCAGGATCGAGGGACGTCCGATGGCGCCGAGTTCGGCCACGGTGCCGGCGCCGGAGCGCGAGATCACCAGTTGGCTCGACGCCAGCCGCGCCGGCAGGTCGCCGAAGAACGGCGCCAGCTCGACCTTGATCTGAAGCTTCTCGTAGATCGCGCGGACCCGCGCCATGTCCTCGTCGCGGACCTGCTGGGTCAGGATCAACCTGTTCCACAACGCCGGCTCCAGCCGCTCGATCGCCGGTGGCACTATGTCGGCCATGATGCGTGCGCCCTGGCTGCCGCCGACCACGAGCAGGCGCAGCGGCCCGGTGAGATCCGGCGCGGTATAAGGCACGGCCGCAGCAGCGAGAATGGCGGGCCGCATCGGCGTGCCCGTGGTCGTGGTCTTCTGCCAAAGCGCGGGATCGCGGTCCAGCACGCCGGGCAATGAGGTCGCAATCGCGCTGACGCGGCCGGACAGCAGCCGGTTGGCACGGCCCATTACCGCATTGGAATCGTGAATGAGGGTGGGGATGCCGAACAGCCGTGCCGCGACCAGCGGCGGCACCGTCGGATAGCCGCCGAAGCCGACCACCGCGGCGGGCTTCAGCCGCCGCATCAGGTTGAGCGCAATGCCGGTGCCGGCGGCGAGCATGATTCCGGTGCGGGCCAGCGCCCATGGCGTGCGGCCGCGCAGCGTCTCGCTCGGCACCACGTCGGTCATCTCGCGGGAGAACAGCCCGCTGTATCGCAGCGCGCGGGCGTCGGTGACCAGGCGCACGCGCAGGCCGCGCTTCATCAGCACGACGCCGAGCGCCTCGGCGGGAAACAGATGGCCGCCGGTGCCGCCCGCGGCGAGCAGGATGAGAGGCGCATCGCTCATGAGGTCGTGCCCATTACGCGTAGTTGCTGACGGCGTTGGCGTTGCCGATCGACTCCATCTCGGTGCGCGGCCGCATCCGCGTCAAGGCCAGCAGCATGCCGACGCTGTAGGCCAGCGAGATCATCGACGAGCCGCCATAGGAGATGAACGGCAGCGTCATGCCCTTGGCGGGAATGAGATGCAGGTTGACCGCCATGTTGATCGCCGCCTGGACGCCGAACAAGATCGCGAGACCCGACGCCGCGAAGCGCGAGAACAGATCCTCGGTGGCATAGGCGCGCGACAACGAACGGATCACGATGAAGGCGAACAGCGCCAGCAGCGCGAGGCACAGCAGGATGCCGAACTCTTCGGCGCCGACGGCGAACACAAAATCGGTATGGCTGTCCGGCAGGCTGCGCTTGGCGATGCCCTCGCCCGGCCCGAGGCCGAACCAGCCGCCATTGGCGAAGGATTCCATCGCGGTATCGACCTGGAAGGTATCGCCCGAGGCGGGATCCATGAAGCGCTTGATGCGGCCGGCGACGTGCGGCACCAGCAGATAGGCGCCGAACAGCCCGCCCGCCGCGGTGGCGGCGAGGCCGAACACCCAGACCATCCGCATCCCCGCGATGAAGAACAGCGATCCCCATACCATCAGGATCAGCATGGTCTGGCCGAAGTCCGGCTCCAACACCAGCAGCGATACCAGCATCAGCAGCAGCATTACCGCCATCGACGTCGCCGGCATTTCCGGTTTACGCGCGGATTCCGCGAACAGCCATGCGGCCACCACGACGAAAGCCGGTTTGGCGGATTCCGAGGCCTGGATATTGACGCCGATCAGCGTGATCCAGCGTTTTGCTCCTTTGACTTCCGGCCCGATCAGCAGCGTCGCCACGATCAGCGCGACCGAGACCGCGAACACGATCAGCGCGCTGCGCCGGATCTGCCGCGGCGACAGGAACGAGACGCCGATCAGCACGACGAAGGACGGCAGCAGGAAGAGCACGTGGCGGTTGAAGAAGTGGAACGGGTCGAGCCCGATCCGGGTCGCCACCGGCGGCGACGCCGCCAGCGACAGGATGATGCCGGCCAGCATCAGCGCGATGATCGCCGCCAGCAGCAGGCGGTCCACGGTCCACCACCATTCGCTCAAGGGGGTGCGTTGTTCGCGAGAGATCATGGGCGCGTCCTGCGGGCAGATGAACTCTTATAGGTGCGCCGTCGTGGTTGCCAGACGGTTAACGGATTGTGAAAATTTGGAGGAATGGGGCTTCCTTACCTCTCCCCGCTGCGGGGAGAGGTAAGGAGCTCACATCGGCTTCACGCCCGGCAGCGCCATCACCAGTTCGCGAAACCGGTTGCCGCGGATCTCGAAATTGCGGAACTGGTCGAACGAAGCGCAGGCGGGGGAGAGCAAGACGACGGGCTCGGTGAGGTTTGCTTCGGCGGCATCGCGCGCGGCGTTGACCACCGCCGCGTCGAGCGTGACGCTGATCTCGTAGGGCACCTTGCCCTCCAGCGTGGCGGCGAATTCATTCGCGGCTTCGCCGATCAGAAAAGCTTTTCGGATTCGCGGAAAGAACCCGGCAAGGCTCTCAATGCCGCCTTCCTTCGGTTTGCCGCCGGCGATCCAGAAGATGTCGGGGAAGGACGACAACGCCTTGGCGGTGGCGTCGGCATTGGTGCCCTTGGAATCGTTGACGAACAGCGTCGTATTCTGGCGGCCGACCTGCTCCATGCGATGCGCGAGGCCGGGGAAACTGCGCAGGCCCTTCTGCAGCACATCGGCGCCGACGCCGAGCGCGAGCGCCGCGGCCGAGGCGCAGGCGGCGTTCTGCGCATTGTGCAGGCCGCGCAACGAGCCGATGTTGGCGATATCGGCAACGATCGTCTGCGTGCCATGGGCGTTGCGAACGATGCTGGTGCCGTCAATGCTGAGGCCGTCGGCGAGCGGGCGTTCGACCGAAATCCGCACCACGCGCGTGCCGGCCTGCTCGACGCGATCGGCGGCGGCGCGGCACCAGTCGTCATCGACGCCGATGATCGCGGTGCCCTGTGGCTGCACGCCGGCGACGAGGCGTTCCTTCACCGCGGCGTAATGTTCGAGGGTGCCGTGGCGATCGATATGGTCCGGGCTGACATTGAGCAGGATGCCGACCGAGGGATCGAGCGAGGGCGTCAGGTCGATCTGATAAGACGACATCTCGATCACATGGACGCGGCCGGCGGCAGGCGGCTGCAGCGACAGGATCGCGGTGCCGATATTGCCGCCCATCTGCGTATCGAAGCCGGCCTCGCGCATCAGATGCGCTGTTAGCGCCGTTGTCGTCGACTTGCCGTTGGTACCGGTGATGGCGACGAAGGGCGCATCGGGCGCATGCAGTTTGCGTTCGCGGCAGAACAGTTCGATATCGCCGATCACCTCGACGCCGGCCTCGCGCGCCGCCAGCACCGTCCAGTGCGGCACGGGATGCGTGAACGGCACGCCGGGGGTCAGGATCAGCGCGGCGAAATTTTTCCAGGCCACGGTGCGCAGATTGGCGGTGATGAAGCCCGCCTGCGTCGCTTCGACCATCTTGTCGATGCTGTCGTCGCAGGCGATGACGTCGGCGCCGCCGGCCTTCAGCGCGTGACAGACCGCCAGCCCAGAGCCGCCAAGCCCGAACACCGCAACCGTCTTGCCTGCAAAAGAGGTGACCGGGATCAAGTGATCACCGCAGCTTCAGGGTGGAGAGGCCGATCAGCGCCAGCATCACCGAGATGATCCAGAACCGGATCACGATCTGCGGCTCGGTCCAGCCCTTCTGCTCGAAGTGATGATGGATCGGCGCCATCCGGAACACGCGCTTGCCGGTGAGCTTGAAGGAGGCGACCTGCACGATCACCGAGACCGCTTCCAGCACGAACAGCCCGCCGATCACCGCGAGCACGATCTCGTGCTTCACGGCGACGGCGATCGAGCCGAGCATACCGCCCAGCGCCAGCGATCCGGTGTCGCCCATGAAGATCGAGGCCGGCGGCGCGTTGAACCAGAGGAAGCCGAGCCCGGCCCCCAGCACAGCGCCGCACAGCACCGCGAGTTCGCCGGTGCCGGCGACGTAGTTGATCTGCAGATAGTCCGAAAACACCGCATTGCCGGCGAGATAGGCGATCATGCCGAAGCTCGCGGACGCAATCATCACCGGCACGATGGCGAGGCCATCGAGGCCGTCGGTGAGGTTCACCGCATTGCCGGCGCCGACCACGATGAAGGCGCCGAAGATGACGAAGAACCAGCCGAAGTTCAGGATCACATCCTTGAAGAACGGAATCACCAGCGAACTCGACAGGGGATCGCGGCCGAGCCGGACAAAGGCGTAGCAGGCCGCCGCCGCGATCACGGTCTCGATGGCGAGACGGGTGCGGCCGGAGAAGCCGGCGTGGGTCTGCTTGGTGACTTTCAGATAGTCGTCGTAGAAGCCGACGAAGCCGAAGCCGAGCGTCACCGCCAGCACGATCCAGACATAGGGGTTGCGCGGATTGGCCCACAGCAAGGTGGAGACCACCAGCCCGGAGAGGATCATCAGCCCGCCCATGGTGGGCGTGCCGATCTTGACCAGATGCGACTGCGGCCCGTCGCTGCGGATCGGCTGGCCCTTGCCCTGGCGCAGCCGCAGATTGTCGATGATCCAGGGCCCGAACAGAAACACGAACAGCGCGCCGGTCACCATCGCACCGCCGGTGCGGAAGGTGATGTAGCGGAACACGTTGAATACCGGGATGGTGCCGGCGAAGTCGATCAGCCAGTAGAACATTCAGTCCGCCCTATACCGCGGCATCATCGAGCGCGGCGTTGCCGGGAAAGCGCTTTTCGAGCGCGGAGACAATCGGTTTCATGCGCGAGCCCTTCGAGCCCTTGACCATGATGGCATCGCCGGCGCGGATCGCGGCCAATACCTGCGATTCGAGCCCTGCCGCATCATCGGCATAGCCGCCCCGCTTGCCCGTGGAAAGGGCATCCCACAGATGGCGCATCAGCGGACCACAGCAAAAGACCAGGTCGATACTCTCGGATTTGACCGCCTCGATCAGGCCGCGGTGCAGTTCCCCGCCATTGGGGCCGAGTTCGAGCATATCGCCGAGCACCGCGATGCGGCGGCCCTGCGGCCCGACCGCAGCCGCGCCGAGCACGCTCAGGGCCGCGGTCATCGACGCCGGATTGGCGTTGAAGGTTTCGTCGATCACGATCGCCTCGCCGCCGGCCACTTCCAGACGGTGACGGACGCCGCGCCCCGTCGCCGGGTGCACATGCGACAGTGTCAGTGCCGCGAGCGCGAGATCGGCGCCCATCAAGGTCGCCGCCGCCAGCACCGCCAGCGAATTCATCGCCATGTGGCGGCCGGGCATGCCGAGCTTGTAGGTGACGTCGTGGTCGAGGATGCTGGCATGAACCGCCGAGCAGGTCGGGTGCAGTGCGACGTCGAGCAATCGCGCCTCGGACGTCTTGTCGGCGCCGAACGATACGATGCGCGACACGCCGGCTTGCTTGGCGTGCTTTTGCAGCCGCGCGAATTGCGGGTTGTCACGATTGAGGATGGCGGTGCCACCGGGTTCGAGGCCCGCAAAGATTTCCGCCTTGGCGTCGGCAATCGCCTCGACGCCGGCAAAGAATTCCAGATGCACCGGCTCGACGGTGGTGATGATGGCGAAGTGCGGCCGCACCAGCTTCACCAGCGGCTCGATCTCGCCGCTATGATTCATGCCGATCTCGAGGACCGCAAAGCGCGCCGTCGGCGGGCAGCGCGCCAGCGTCAGCGGCACGCCCCAGTGATTGTTGAACGACGCCACCGAGGCGTGGGTCTCGCCCTGCTCCGCCAGCACGCCGTGCAGCATCTCCTTGGTCGAGGTCTTGCCGACGGAACCAGTGACCGCAACAATTTGAGCGCCGAGCCGCGCGCGGGAAGCCCGCGCGAGGTCGACGAGGCCGGCGAGCACGTCCTCAACAATCAGCAGCCGCGCATCGGCGGCGAACTTGTCGCGCTGCGCGGCTTCGACCACGGCAAGCCCGGCGCCGGCCTTCAGCGCGGCGTCGACGAAGGCGTGGCCGTCATGGACGTCACCCTTGATGGCGAAGTAAGCGTCGCCCGGCGCGATGGTGCGGCTGTCGATGGAAATGCCATTGATGCCGTCGGGCAGCGCGCCTTGCGTGGCGGCGCGCATTGCTTCCGCCATCGCAGCGGATGTCCACAAAAATTCGCTCATGCAACCCTCGCCGCCAGCGCCGCAGCCGCGGCTTCATGATCGCTGAATGGCAGCACGCGGTCGCCGACGATCTGTCCTGTTTCATGGCCCTTGCCGGCGATCAGCAGTGCGTCGCCGGGCTGCAGGCCGGAGATCGCCACGCGAATGGCTTCGGCGCGGTCGCCGATCTCTTTCGCGTCTTTCGCGGCAGCCAGAATTGCCGCGCGGATCGCGGCCGGATTTTCGCTGCGCGGATTGTCGTCGGTGACGATCACGCTATCGGCATTGTCAGAGGCGATCTCGCCCATCAGCGGCCGCTTGCCGGCATCGCGGTCGCCGCCGGCGCCGAACACCACGACGAGCTTGCGCCTGGCATAGGGCCGCAGCGCCTGCAGCGCCTTCGCCAAGGCGTCGGGCTTGTGCGCGTAATCGACGAAGATCGGCGCGCCGTTGTGCTCACCGACGCGTTCCAGCCGGCCCTTGGCGCCTTCGAGATGTTCGAGCGAGGCGAATACCTGATCGGCATCACCGCCAGTGCCGATCACCAGGCCGGCCGCGACCAGCGCATTCTCGATCTGGAATTCACCGACCAGCGGCAGTTTGATCGCGCGGGTTTTGCCTTTGTGCTCAAGCGTCAGCTTCTGCGCGAAACCGTCGATCGCGGCTTCGACGAGGCAAATGCCCTCGCCGGCGCTATCACCTTTGCGGCCGACGGTGATGATGCGCAGGTTTCGCGAGCGCGCGGTGTCGATGACTTCCGGCGAGCAGTCGTGATCGGCCGCGATCACCGCGACGCCGCCATCAACGACGAGATCGCGGAACAGCCGCAGTTTTGCGTTGAGATAGTGCGCGACGTCGGGATGATAATCCATGTGGTCGCGCGACAGGTTGGTAAAGCCGCCGGCGGCAACGCGGACGCCGTCGAGTCGATACTGATCGAGGCCGTGCGACGAGGCTTCCAGCGCCAGATGCGTGACGCCCTCGCCGGTGATTTCATCGAGCTGACGATGCAGCGCGATCGGGTCCGGCGTGGTCAGCGAGCCATAGACGGTGCGCTTCGGCGACACCAGACCGATGGTACCGATGCTGGCAGAGGCGTGGCCGAGCCGTCCCCAGATCTCGCGCGCGAACGACGCCACCGAGGTCTTGCCTGACGTGCCGGTCACCGCCGCGATCACGGCGGGCTGCCGCGGATAGAATGTTGCCGCCGCCAGCGCCAGCGCGCGGCGCGGATTTGGTGTGACCACGAATGGCACGGGCAGACCGATATGCTTGTGATCGCCGGCGACGGCGACGGCGCCTGCGGCGATCGCCTGGGTGACGAAACGCGCACCGTCGGTCTTCGCACCCGCGAGCGCAAAAAACAGGTCGCCGGGTTTCACAGCGCGACTGTCCACAGCGAGACCGGTGACGCTGACGTCGCCCGCGGGCTTGTCGATCACGGCATCATTGCTGAAGAGGTCGCGCAGTTTCATGCTGTTCCAGTTCGGGCCATCAGGTTCATGCAACGCCACGCAAACCGCATTTTGCACCGGCTGTAAAGCGCCGGTGCGGCGTTACTGTGTAGCCCTCGATGCCGCAAGAATAAGGCGATCGGACGTCGGCAGGTCGAAGCGCGGTTCGAGCCCCAGCAAGGGTGCGACGCGGGCGATCACCTTGCCGCCGGCCGGCACCGCATTCCAGCCCGAAGTGATGAAGCCATGGGTTTCCGGCAGCGCCTTCGGCTCGTCCAGCATCACCAGCACCTGGAATTGCGGATTGTCCGCCGGCAGGATCGCGGTGAAGGAATTCAGCACCTGCTTCTTGGAGTAGCGGCCGCCCACGACCTTCTCCGCGGTGCCGGTCTTGCCGCCGATGTAGTAGCCCTTGGACAGCAGGTCGGCCTGCCGCGCGGTACCGGTCTCGGCGTTGAGCCGCATCAGATAGCGGATCTTGTCGCTGGTATCCTTCTTCACCACGCGCTTGCCGATTTCCTGCGCTTCCTGTTCGGTGCGCTTCAGGAACGTCGGCGGGATCAGGTAGCCGCCATTGACCATGGCGTTGATGCCCATCACCGCCTGCAGCGGCGCCACCGAAAGACCGTGGCCGAACGAAATCGTGATGGTGTTGAGTTCGCCCCAGCGCTTCGGCACGATCGGCATCGCGCTTTCCGGCAGTTCGGTGCGCAGCCGGTCGAGCTGGCCGACCTTCTTCAGGAACGTCTTGTGTGCCTCGACGCCCTGCTGCAGCGCGACCCGCGCCGCGCCGATGTTCGACGAGAACGTAAACACTTCCGCCAGCGAGATGAAGCGGCCGAGCGAATGGCTGTCGTGGATCTTGAACTTGCCGTAGCTCAGAGGCGCCCGTGCATCGTACATGCTGTTGAGGTTGGCCTTGCCGGAATCCAGTGCCATTGCCAGCGTCAGCGTCTTGAAGGTCGAGCCCATCTCGTAGACGCCGGTGGTAAGGCGGTTGATGCGGTCGGGATCGTGCGCCTCTTTCGGATTGTTCGGATCGAAATCCGGCAGCGACACCATCGCCACGATCTCGCCGGTCTTGACGTTGGAGATCAGGCCGGAGGCCGCCTTGGCCTTGTACTTGTCTTTCGCCTTGAGCAGTTCGTCGCGCAACGCGTGCTCGACGCGCAGATCGACGGCGAGTTCGACCGGCTTCTGCAGGCGGTCCGATGCAAAACCCGCCTGATGGAGATCGGCGAGGCCGTTGGTGTCGAGCCACTTCTCGATGCCGGCAATGCCCTGGTTGTCGATGTTGACAAGACCGATCACATGCGAGACGGCTGAGCCGCTCGGATAGACCCGCTTGTTCTCGCGCAGGAAGCCGATGCCGGGAATGCCGAGGCGATGAATGTCGCGCTGCTGCTGCGGCGTGATCTCGCGCTTCAGCCAGGCGAAACCTTTTCGGTTCGACAGCCGCTCGCGCACCTCGGCGGAGTCGAGGTCTGGCAGCGCCCCCGTGAGCAATTCGACCGCTTCGTCCTTGTCGATGATCCGGCGCGGTTCGCTGAACAGCGACGGCGACTTCACGTCGGTCGCCAGCACCGCGCCATTGCGATCGATGATATCGGGACGCGCGGTGGCGATGGCGTCCTTGGTAGCGCGGCGTTCGGCATGGTTGTCGCCGCCGACGGCGAACATGATGAGACGAACGGCGATCACGCCATAGATGCCGCCGAAGGCGATCATGGCGAGGCCGACGCGCGCCCGCGCCTTGGCGGCGCGATCGACGTTGCGCCCGTATAGCAGGCTGCGGATCAGCCGCTGCCGCCACGGCTCGGCCGGCTTCGCCACGGGCTTCCGGATAGTGGGCACCTGGTCGGTCACTGCGGATCCTCCGGCGCGGGCAACGAGCCGGTGACGATATCCGGATCGATGGTATCGATCATGGCGCCGATCGGATCGGGATCGCCGGGTTTGGCGAAGCTCGGCGGCCGATCCGGCAGGTTCTTCAGCGTGTCGAATTGCTGCGCGGTGATCGGCTTCAGCGCCAGATGCCGCTCGGCGAGGCCCTGCAGCCGCATCGGCGCATCGAGCTTGGCCCATTCCGCGCGCAGCGAGGCGATGGCGTCGCGCTGTTCGCGGATGTCGGCATGCAGCCGCAGCACCCGCTCGGTGCGCACGGTGGATTCCATCTTGATGCGGTAGACATAGGCGGCGGCGAACACCAGCACGGCGATGACGAGAAGGTGGATGATGCGCATGCTCAGCCTCCCCTCATCACGTCGGCGAGCGATGGCCAGCCCGGCAGCGGACCGGCATCCTGCGCCGGTGCGTCGGTGCGTTCGGCGGCGCGCAGTTTGGCGGAGCGTGCACGCGGATTGGCGCTGACTTCGTCGGCGCCCGCTACGATCGGACGCTTGTTGACGAGTGTGAAGCGCGGCGCGGACTGCGACACTTCCGGCAGATGCCGCGAGCCGCCACCGGTCTTGCTGCGCTCGACCATGAAATTCTTGACGATGCGGTCTTCCAGCGAATGGAACGACACCACCACGAGCCGGCCGCCCGGCTTCAGCACGCGCTCGGCAGCGGCCAACGCGGTATGCAGTTCGTCGAGTTCCTCGTTGACGAAGATCCGCAGCGCCTGGAACGTCCGCGTTGCCGGATGGATCTCGCCGGGCTTCGCCCACACCACTTTCTGGACGATGTCGACCAGTTCGCGCGTGGTGACGATCGGTGCCTCCTTGCGCGCCGCGACGATGGCGCGGGCGACGGCGCGGGAATGCCGTTCCTCACCGAAGATATAGATGATGTTGGCGAGATCGGCTTCCGAGGCCCTGGCGACAACATCGGCCGCGGTCGGGCCGTCATGGCCCATCCGCATGTCGAGCGGGCCGTCGAAGCGAAACGAGAAGCCGCGCTCGGGCTGGTCGACCTGCATCGACGACACCCCTACATCCATCACGACGCCATCGACGAGGCTTTCGCCCTGTGCGGCACAGACCTCGGCGAGATGAGAGAAGCGGTCCTCGACCAGAGTCAGCCGGCCATCGGAGCTGTCGACGAGATCGAAGCCGCCGGCGATGGCGGTGCGGTCGCGATCGATGCCGATCACGCGGGTGCCGGCGGTGGCGAGAATGGCGCGGGAATAACCGCCGGCGCCAAAAGTGGCATCGACATAGATGCCACCATCGCGGGGCTTCAGCGCCTCGACAGCTTCGCGGCCGAGAACGGGGACGTGGCGGACATCAGACGCGGTCATGCGCCCGCTCCGAAGCGGGATGGAACCGGCAAAATCCGGCCCTTCGCATCGAGGCGCAACGTCAAACTGGACACCAACTGGCCCATTTCGCCTCAACTGTCGGCGCGTCGCCCGGCTTTTCCGCCCGAAAAGCCGCAGCGTCACGCAATTACCGGTTCCACTGGGCGCTCCGCCCGCGCGATCGGCAGGCAAACCCGGTTTTCCGCATGGAATTGGAAGGGTTGCCATGGGATTTGAGCGTCAAATGGAACCTCGGCCGGCCCCAACGGACCGGCTCTTCACCCCTCAGTAACGTCGCTTAGCGTTAAGAAAGCGTTGATGGTTGGCGAGAGGATTTAAGCATTTGGGCGCCGCCTTCCTACCCCATCATGGAACCGGCCGACGATGATGCACCGCACCACCATCGGCGAAAGTACTGGATAGATGTCACACAACCGTTGCGCGACGCGACGCTGGCCGGGATAGTGCGGCCGAGGCGGCGCCGGCCGAATACGCCGCCGTTCTCCTGCCAGGTTTGAGTTGCCCCATGCCATCAGGTTCATTCACGTCTCAAGGATCTGATTCGAAGCGTCAGCGCGCCCTTCCGATTCCCAAGGGCGCCGCGGACATGCCAATTTTTACTCCGGATTCTTCCGTCGTTTCCGATGTGATTCCGTCAGTGAATTTCGGCGAGCGCAACAATGGCCTCGTGCCCGATATGATCGTGCTGCACTACACCGGCATGCCCGATGCCGAGGGCGCGATCACCCGGCTGTGCACCGCCGGCACCGACGTCTCCGCGCATTACATCGTCATGGAAGACGGCCGCATCGTGCAGACCGTGCCTGAAGCCAAGCGCGCCTGGCATGCCGGCATCGCCCATTGGGCCGGCGAGGCCGACATCAATTCCCGTTCGATCGGCATCGAGATCATCAACCGCGGCCATGACTGGGGCTATCCGGATTTTCCCAGCCGGCAGATCGCAGCTGTCACGACGTTGTGCCGCGGCATCATGCTGCGCCACGAATTGCCGGCGCATCGCGTGCTCGGCCATTCCGATGTCTCGCCCTCGCGCAAGAAAGATCCCGGCGAGAAATTCCCGTGGCACTCGCTGGCCAATTCCGGCGTCGGCCACTGGGTCCGTCCGGCGACGATCGTGCGCGGCGAAAGCATCAAGCTCGGCGCCGAGGGCGAACGTGTGCTGGCGTTACAGCATGCGCTGGCGCGCTATGGCTACGGCATCGAACCGAACGGCCAGTATGATGCCACCACGATGGAAGTCGTCACCGCATTCCAGCGCCACTTCCGGCCGGAACGCATCGACGGCATCACCGATCATTCGACGCTGACCACGCTGCAGGCGCTGCTCGCCAGCCTGCCGGCCGAGACGACTGGCGCGGCGATCTAGGCGCGAACTCATGATCCGCAGGTACTGGCGGTCGTTCGCTTTGGTGCGATCAGAAGCCGACATTTGCGCCCAAATTTCTCGAAATGACGATATGCCGAGAACCTTCCCGTAGGCGGACGATTATCCCGATTGCCGAGGAACCGTCATTGCGAGGGTTCGCCTAAATGCTAAAGTGAATAGGTAGCGATCGGCGGGTGACAATGGCGCTTGCCTGCAACGCTAGCAGGGATGTCCGAGGTGTTGGAGTTCGTCCATGACGAGCCTTGTCGGCCACATAGAGTCCACGGTTCCATTTCAGTCCTTCCTGGACGAGCGTGTTCTGGACCTTCCCGATCGCCTGTTGGATCTTCTGCCGATCGGCGTCTATGTCTGTGACAGGGCCGGCCTCATCGTCCGCTATAACCGCGCGGCGGCCGAACTGTGGGGCTGCTCGCCGAAAGTCGGTGACCCGGCGGTTCGCTACTGCGGCTCTTATCGCCTTTATGGTTTGAACGGCGATCTCGTACCGCATGCCAAATGTCCGATGGCTGACGTTCTCGCAACCGGCGAAGGACTGCGCGACCAGGAGATCGTGATCGAGCGCCCCGACGGCACGCGCATTGTGGCGCTCGTGAACATTGAAGCGATCAAAGACGACTCCGATCGCATCATCGGGGCGGTAAACGTTTTCCGCAGCAAACCCGAGCAACGTTCGCCCCAGCTTTACCTGGACGCGAACAGGCAAACCCCCGACGGGCTTCTGCAGGCCTTGCCGGTGGCGGTTTATACAACGGACGCTGCCGGGCACATCACGTTCTACAACGAGGCAGCGGCCGAGCTTTGGGGCGTACATCCGGAACTCGGCAAGAGCGAGTTCTGCGGCTCATGGAAGCTGTTTTGGCCCGACGGCACGCCGCTGCCGCACGATGAATGCCCGATGGCTCTGGCGCTGAAGGAGAAGCGCCCCATCCGAGGCATGGAGGCGATTGCCGAGCGCCCTGACGGCACGCGCGTCCCCTTCATTCCCTATCCCACGCCGCTTTTCGACGCTTCGGGTGCACTCATCGGCGCCGTGAACACGCTAGTGGACATCACCCAGCGCGACGAAGCCGAGAAGCGCCTTCGCGAAAGCGAAGCGCGTTATCGAGGCATCGCGGCCATCGTCGAGTCCTCCGATGACGCCGTCCTGACGAAGGACCTCGATGGCGTCATCACGAGCTGGAACCAGGGCGCAGAGCGGCTGTTCGGCTACAAGGCCGAAGAAGCGATCGGCAAGCCGGTCACGATGCTTATTCCAACGGATCGGCTCGACGAGGAAACGACGATCCTCAGCCGGATTCGCCGCGGCGAGCGCATCGACCACTACGAAACCCGCCGGCGGCGGAAAGACGGAAGCCTCTTCGACATTTCGCTGACCGTGTCGCCGGTCAGAAATCCGCAAGGCAAGATCATCGGTGCCTCGAAGATCGCCCGCGATGTCACCGAGCGCAAGCGAGCGGAGGAACAGCAGCGACTGCTGCTCAGAGAGATGGACCACCGCGTCAAGAATCTGTTCGCCCTAGCCAGCGGTGTGGTGACCCTGAGTGCACGCTCAGCCACCACGTCGGAAGAACTTTCGTCGGTGGTCCGAGATCGATTGATGGCGCTGGCGCGGGCCCACGCACTCACACTGACTGTGACTTCGGAGGGCGGTCGGCGAACGGAGCAGTCAACGACGCTGCACGCTTTGATCAAAACAATCCTTTCGCCCTACGAGGGTCAAACGGAAAGCGGCAGAGCGCGATTTACGGTCAGCGGACCTGATATTCGACTCGCCGGCAGCTCGGTGACGAGTTTCGCGCTGCTTCTGCATGAATTCGCCACCAACGCCGCCAAGTATGGCGCGCTTTCGACGCAGACGGGCCACGTCGATATTGCCTGTTCCGAGGACGACGGCCAGTTCGTCTTGACGTGGACGGAGCTTGGCGGTCCTCGCGTCGACCACCAAAGTAATGGTGAAGGTTTTGGCACCCTGCTCGCCCGCGGAACGGTGAAGGGCCAGTTGGGAGGCGAGATTTCGCGCGATTGGAAGCCGGAAGGCCTGACGATCCGACTCTCCGTTTCCAAGGATCGTGCCACTGCGCCCTGAGCAGGTCCGCCTGTGCAATCTGGCCGAAGATAGATGCACTGGCCCTGCTAGTCGCTCGGCTTGGCATCAAGCTCGGCCAGTCGTCGTGCATAAAGCCGTTGCAACGGTGCGAGCTGCGTTGCCGCCATCGCGGCGAGATAAGCGTCACGCGCCGCATCACGCCGGCCAAGCCGGCGCAGCAGATCGGCGCGCACAGCCGGCAACAGATCGTAGCCATCGAGCCCGCCGCGCGCCTGTAGCGCATCGACGAGATTCAGCGCATGCAGCGGGCCATCGACCATCGACACCGCCGCGGCGTGGTTGAGTTCGATCACCGGCGACGGACTGGTCCGCAGCAACACCTCATAGAGACCCGTGATCTGCGGCCAGTCGGTTGTTTGATAGCTCGGCGCCTGCGCATGCAGCGCCGCGATCGCGGCCTGCACGGCATAGGAGTCGGGACGTCCCGGCGCGCGCAGCGCCTCTTCGACGAGTTGCAGGCCCTCGGCGATCTGCCGCCGATCCCACAACGTACGATCCTGCTCTTCCAGCAGCACGATATCGCCGTCGGAGGTCTGGCGACCAGCCCGGCGCGCGTCATGCAGCAGGATCAGCGCCAGCAGGCCCATGATCTCGCCGCGCTGCGGCATCAGTCCGTCGAGCAGCCGGGCCAGCCGGATCGCCTGCTGCGACAGATCCGGGCGCATCAGATCCTGCCCCAAGGTCGCCACATAGCCCTCGGTGAACACCAGATAGATCACCGCGAGCACGCCGCGCAGCCGCGGCACCAGCGCATCGCGATCCGGGACCTCATAGGGAATTCCGGCCAGCCGGATTTTCTGCTTGGCGCGGACCAGCCGCTGCGCCATCGCCTCCTCGCTCACCAGAAACGCCCGCGCGACCTGCGCGGTGCCGAGGCTGCAGACGGTGCGCAGCGTCAGCGCGACCTGGACCTCCAGCGCGAAGGCCGGATGACAGCAGGTGAAGATCAGCCGCAGCATGTCATCATTGAGCACGGCGTCGCTTGTATCCTCATCGCCCGCGGCGCGCAGCAGCGTCTCCTGCAGCAGCGCGTCCTGCTTGTTGCGAAAGCTGGCCTGCCGCCGGATCCGGTCGATCGCCTTGTTGCGGCCGGCATTGACCAGCCACGCCCGCGGGTTCGACGGAGCGCCCGCTTCGGGCCAGCGCTGCAGCGCCGCGGCGAAAGCATCCTGCAGCGCGTCTTCGGCGAGATCGAAATCGCCAACGAGGCGGATCAGCGTCGCCAAAGCGCGCCCCGCCTCGTCGCGAAATATCCGTTCGATCTCGACCGGCGTCATCGCTGCCGCATCTCCATGGTGACGCAGCTACTTATTGTAGTTCCAGATCGGCCTGACCTCGATCGATCCATGTCGCGCACCCGGCATCCGCGCCGCAATGGCCAGTGCCGTATCGAGATCCTTGGCGTCGATCAGGTAATAGCCACCTAGTTGCTCATGGGTTTCCGCGAAAGGCCCGTCGGTGGTCAGCGTCTTGCCATCGCGGATACGGACGGTGGTGGCCGTCGATACCGGCTGCAGCCGGTCGCCGGCCTTGAAGTTTCCCGTTTCGATGATGGAGCGGGTGAAGGCGCCGTATTCTTCGGTCATCTTCCCGGTGATCCTGGCATCGAGCTTGTCCGCTTCGGTTTCGTTCTGATAGATCAGCAACAGATACTGCATCTCGCGCACTCCTTTTGACCGGCGCCATTCGCCGAAGACCAGTCGAACGGCCCGGCCGCGGAACGACATTTTCAGGATAATTTATTTTGCCCGCCGTCGCCCGCTTTCCCGGCTTGACGCCGACACTGACAACCCCCATGCCTTTCCCGTCAGTCGGCTGGACGGCCGCTCCCGCTACGGTCGAAAGGCTGCGGGAGAGGAAAGTCCGGGCTCCATCGACATACGGTGCCGGCTAACGGCCGGCGGGGGTGACCCCAGGGAAAGTGCCACAGAGAACGAACCGCCTCGCCTCCCTCCGCAAGGAGTTGGCGCGGTAAGGGTGAAAAGGTGCGGTAAGAGCGCACCGCGGGTCCGGCAACGGAAACGGCATGGCAAACCACACCGGGAGCAAAACCGAATAGGGACAGCAACGCAGTCAGTTCGCTCACCTCGAGCGATAACACTGCAGGGCAATGTCTTGCTCGCTGTCCGGGTAGGTTGCTTGAGGCCACGTGCAAACGGGGTCCCAGAGGAATGGCCGTCACGTATCGTTCGAGCAATCGGGCGGTGCCCTACAAAACCCGGCTTACAGGCCGGCTGATATTATTCTGAAAACGAGGGGTT
This sequence comes from Nitrobacteraceae bacterium AZCC 2146, assembly GCA_036924855.1. Classification (NCBI taxonomy): domain Bacteria; kingdom Pseudomonadati; phylum Pseudomonadota; class Alphaproteobacteria; order Hyphomicrobiales; family Nitrobacteraceae; species Nitrobacteraceae bacterium AZCC 2146. The sequence continues at coordinate 6,565,239 of JBAGRP010000001.1, read as the reverse complement.
CGGCGCAACACGCCGGGCCCCTCGCCAGTTTGAGCCGACAGCTTCGCGGCCGGCGCCATGCATGGCCGCCATGCTCGACATTGGGTGAGTTCTCGGGTGCAGACGCTATGCGCGCGTCACCAAACTCGTTAGTTGTCGCGCCATGTCCTTCCCCTCCTTGTCTCGCGAACATCTCGGCCTGTTGCTGGGCCTCATCGGCGTCATCGTTTTCGGCGGCACGCTGCCGGCGACGCGGATCGGGGTGTTGGCGATCGATCCTTTTGCGCTGACCGCGTTGCGCACCGCCATCGCCGGCCTGTGCGCGCTGGTGCTGCTCGTCATTCTGCGACGGCCGCTGCCACCGCGCCGGCTGTGGCCACAGCTGGCGCTGGTGATGCTGAGCATTGCCGTCACATTTCCGTTCCTGATGGCAGTGGCCTTGAAGACCGTTGGCGCCTCGCATGGCAGCGTCGTGCTGGGAATTCTGCCGCTGGCCACCGCCTGCGTCGCCGTCGTCATCACCCACGAACGGCCAAAACCGCTGTTCTGGGTCGCGTCGCTGGCCGGCGCCGCCATCGTGATCGCCTTTGCGCTGCGCCAGGGCGGCGGCGCGCTGTCGGCGGGCGATCTGCTGCTGTTCGGCGCCGTCGCGGCGTCCGCAATCGGTTATGGCTTTTCGGGACGCCTCACCGCGGAAATGCCGGGATGGGAAGTGATCAGCTGGGTGCTGGTGATGGCGCTGCCGATTTCGTTGCCGGCAGCTGCATGGACCTTGCCCGCGGAGCTGACAGCGATCCCGCTAAAACCATGGCTGGCTCTGCTCTATGTCGCGGTGTTCTCGCAATGGATCGGGTTCTTCGCCTGGAATGCCGGCATGGCCATGGGCGGCATCGCCCGGGTGTCGCAGGTGCAATTGTTACAGCCGTTCGTGACGTTTGGATTTGCGGCTGTCTTCAATGACGAGACGATCACGTGGCAGATCATGCTGTTCGCAGCAGCGGTGGTGGCCGTCGTCGCGATCAGTTCGCGGACGCGGGCGCAGCGACTGCCGGATGCGCCGGTGTGAACTAAGGAAGCAGCGTCAATGCCCACCGCCGGCCGAGGCCGGGTTGTTCGGCCTGTTGAGCAGCAGCACCAGCGTGCTCAGCGCGAGATAGAAGAACGACAGCAGGAAGAACGCGTCGCCGAAGCCCATCACGGTGGCCTGGCGATGCACAATCTGATTGAGCTGCTTCAGCGCCATGATCGAGGCGTCGCCCATGCCCTGGAATTTCTGGGTAAAATTGTTGAGCGTCTCGACCGCCATCGCGTTGCCCCAGGTGACCTTGTCGTGCAGCCGCGAGATGTGAAAGTCGGTGCGGTCATCGAGCGCGGTGTTGATCAGAGCAAGACCGAGCGCGCCGCCGAGGTTTCGCGTGAGGTTGAACAGGCCCGAGGCATTCTTCAGCCGCTCCGGCGCCAGGGTGCCGAGCGCGATGTTGTTGACCGGCACCATCGCCAGCATCATGCCCATGCCGCGCAGAATCTGCGGCACCAGCAATTCATAGAAGTCGAACTCCCGGGTGATCCAGGTCATCTGCCAGGTGCCCATGGCGAACAGCACGAGGCCGAGCGCGATCAGGTAGCGCAAATCGACCTTGGTCATCAGGCGGCCGACGATGGGCGCCATGCAGAACATCGCGACACCGGAGACGAACATGGTCTGGCCGATCATCAGCGCGCTGTAGCCGCGCACTTCCGCGAGATAGCGCGGGTACAGATAGGTCAGGCCGTAGAGTCCGATGCCGATGCAGAACGAGAACATCGAGCCGAGCGCGAAATTGCGGTCCGTGAAGGCGCGGATGTCGACGATCGGTTCGCGCGCGGTCAGCACGCGCCAGAAGAACAACACGCAGGAGACCACGCAGACCACGGCGAAGATGGCAATCGAGGTGTCGCCGAACCAGTCGTTGCGGGGGCCTTCCTCCAGCACATATTCCAGCGCGCCGAGGAAGCCGGCCATGAAGCCGAGGCCCCACCAATCGAAATGGTCGAGCAGTTCGAAATGCGGCTCGTCGAAATCCACCAGCGCCAGCACGCCGAGGGTGATGCCGATGCCGGGCACCACGTTGATGAAGAACAGCCAGTGCCACGACAGCGCGTCGGTGATGAAGCCGCCGACGGTGGGGCCGACGGTCGGCGCCAGGGTGGCGACGAGGCCGATGATCGGCGCGACGATGTGGAATTTGGAGCGCGGAAACACCGTATAGGCCGAGGCGAACACCGTCGGGATCATGCCGGCGCCGAGAAAGCCCTGGATGGCGCGCCACAGGATCATCTGCTCGATCGACGACGTGAAGCCGCACATCAGGCTGGCGACGGTGAAGCCGGCCGCCGAGATCGCGAACAGGATGCGGGTGCCGAGCGCCCGCGACAGGAAGCCGGACAGTGGAATCGCGATCACTTCGGCGATCAGATAGGCGGTCTGCACCCACGACACTTCGCTGGAGCTCGCCGACAGGCCGGCCTGGATGTCCGACAGCGATGCCGAGACGATCTGGATGTCCAGGATCGACATGAACATCCCGAACACCATGATCAGGAAGGCGAACAGCCGCTTCGGCGCAATCCGCTCCGAGGGAGCGGCGCTGGCCGGTATCGCGCCGGGTGTTGCTGTGGTCGAGGCGGCCATCGGTCTGTCCTGACGATCAGCGCGCGGGCTCGGCACCCGGCTTGGTGTTGACGCGGACGTAGACCGACATGCCGGCGCGCAGCAGGTTTTCCTTGGCGACGGCGGCTGGCACGCGCAGCCGCACCGGCACGCGCTGCACGATCTTGGTGAAGTTGCCGGTGGCGTTGTCCGGCGGCAGCAGCGTGAACACAGAGCCCGCGGCCGGCGCCAGGCTGTCGACGGTGCCTTCAATGGCGCGGCTTGAGTCGGCGTCGAGTTCAATGCTGACCGGCTGGCCCGGCTTCAGGCGGCGCAGCTGCGTCTCCTTGAAGTTGGCGTCGATATAGACGTCGTCGAGCGGCACCACGTTGCCGAGCCGCTGTCCCATCTGGATGAAGTCGCCGGCGTTGACGAGACGGTTGGAGAAGATGCCATCGACCGGCGCCTTCACCAAAGTGAAGTCGAGGTCGCGCTGTGCCTTGTCGAGCGAACTCTGCAATTCCGCGAGTTGGGCGCGGGCTTCATTCTGCTGCGCTTTGGTGACTTCGACATTGTCGCGCGCGGCATCGAAAGCCGCCTGGGCCGCCTGAACCGACGCCGCGGTCTGGTCGCGGCTGGACTGCGAGGTTTCAAAAGTGGCGCGCGAGGCGAAGCCCTTGGTGCTCAGCGCTTCCTGACGATCGAAGTCGAGTTGCGCGCGCTTCGAGGCGGCATCGGCCGAGGCCATCTGCGCCTTGGCCTGCTCGACCGCGCTTTCCTGCGCGCTAACCTGACGGCCGATGCGCTCGATGGTCGCCTGCTGGGTCGCGATCTTGCGACGCGCGGCATCGACGGCGATGCGGTAGTCGCCATCATCGATCTTGAAAACCACGTCGCCGGCCTTCACCGGCTTGTTGTCGCCCGGCAGGATCGCGGCGATATGGCCAGCGACGCGCGCACCAAGGGTGGTGTTGTTGGCGCGGACATAGGCGTCGTCGGTGCTGACCATGAAGCGACCGACCAGATAGTAGTTCACGCCATAGGCTGCGGCTGCGAGCGCCAGCACGGCGCCGACGCCCAGCAGGACGACTCTCTTCTTGCCGGATTTCGGAGCCGCCGCCGGCTTTGCTTCGGCCGCCGGCGGGGCGGGCTTTTCCGTCGCCGGCTTTTCGGGCGCGGGGGCATCCGCGGGGCCGCGGGCAACGGAGTCGTCAGAAGCGAGGGCATGCGCCTCGGCTGACGCGGTCGATACGACGCGCACCGGCGCGGCCTCGGTCGCCTCCGACTCAGGGCGAATGATACGGGCAGCCTGGTCGCGCGGTCCGGCCATCGAGGCCTCCTGAAATTGTCTGGCAAAAACACCGGCACCAACCGGAATTCCAGCGCACTGGCTTTTCATTTACATTGACCGAACGGTTCGGTCAAGATAGATTGTCGCCCTGAGAGCATAAGTTTCCGACCTTTCGGAAATGTGTGTGACTCAGCTAATTTACCGGACAGGCTGAACTAATGGTTGCACAGCACCAAGCCGCGATTTCGGTCGTCGGCGACGAAGACAGCGCCAAGCGGCGGCAGATTCTCGATGGCGCGCGCGCGGTCTTCATGAATCTCGGCTTTGACGGCGCCAGCATGGGAGAGATTGCGCGCGCCGCCGGCGTGTCGAAGGGCACGCTCTATGTCTACTTCGCTGACAAGAGCCGATTGTTCGAAGCCATCGTCGAGCAAGAAGTACTCGAGCAGGGCAAGGCCGCGTTCAATTTCGATCTCGCACGCGACGTCGAGACCACACTGAAAGATTTTGGCACCGCCTATATCCAATTGCTCTGCCGGCCCGGCGGCGGATCTTCGACGCGGACGGTGATGGCCATTGCCGAGCGAATGCCGGAAGTGGGTCAGCGTTTCTACAACAACGTGATCGCGCTGACGATCAATCGCTTCGCGACCTATCTCGACGCGCGCGTGACCGCCGGCGAAATCGCGATCGACGACTGCCAGCTGGCAGCGTCGCAATTCATGATGTGCTGCCAGGCATCTCTGTTTATGCCATTTGTTTTCCAGGCCGCGCCGGCGCCCTCGCCTGCGCAAATTGCCAGGGTTGTCGATAGCGCGATGAAGATGTTTCTCGCCGCCTATCGCACGAAGCCCGCCTGACAGGGCTTTCCGCTACTCGTTCTCGTAGTCTGCCGCGTCATCATAGGCGGCCTTGCGCGAAGGCTTTTTCGCAGCGCGGCCGCCGAGCGATCCGGTCACGGCCGGCTCGCGGCTGGAATAGGTGCTGCGCGGCATCGCGCGCGACGCGATCTCCTCACCCGAGACGGCGGCCGGCTGGCAGATGATGCGGCGGCTGGAGCGGCGCATCAGATCGACGTGGATGTGATCGTAGTGATAGACGTTGGAGCCCGGCGCCAGCACGGTGTTGAACACCTGGCACGCCGCGCCCTGCACGTCGCGCAGGAACCCCTGCTCTTCCGGCATGCCCTTCCAGCCATCCTTGACTGAAATCTTGCGGCCATCGGCCAGCGTGAAGGAGGCGATGTCGAGCGCGTTGCCGAAAGCGTGCTCGGAAATATGCGCGCGCGAATTGCCGTTCATGCCGCGGCAGGAATAGGCGGAGATCTGCTTGATTTCGACGACGCGGGCGCCGAACCAGCGCACCGCGGCGGGCTGCACGGCCTCGGCCAGCCATTTGTCCAGCGCCGAGACGATCGGACAGGCCAGCGTGGCCGTTGGTTTCAGCGCGACCGGGCCGACCGAGCCTGTGACATTGCCCTGCGCCGGACCGAGCCGGGGCGGCGAAAAGTCTTGCGGCGAACTGGCGGCGGAGTTGGGGTCAGGCTGCGGAGCGCGTTGCACCCCGGAACTGTACCTTCCGTAGGGAGCGGCAGCCGGCTGGGGGGTGCCCTCCGGCGGCAGCTCGATGTCGTCCTCGTCCTGCGGAACTTCGGGCGGGGTCAGCGAGATCGGACCGTTGGAATTGGAACCGGCGCCATAGCCGGGCTGGCGGACGGCGGCCTCGGGATAGGAGTTGGAATTGGGATAAGAACTGGACGGGCGCGCGATCTGCGGCTGCTGCACCGGCCAGCGCGGCTGGCTGGCATTGCCGACGCTGCCGGGCGGCCGCAGCGTTTCATCGGCAAAGCCGAAACTGCTGCTGCTCTCGCCGAGGGCGGCGACCTTCAACGGGAATTCGGCGCCGCAAACCCCCGGCCCGGAAATCGGGTCGATCCGGACGAGATCGGCTCCCTCTTTCACGGCACCGGATTTCAGGCATGCGACCTCTGCCTCGGCACGCCAGGGTTCGCGTTCGGCGGTTTGAAACAAGCCGCGACCACAACCCGCTAACGATACAAGGACGACGGAGCCGACGAGATACAAACGAATTCCGCGCGTCATCCGCGCAACTTCAACCAAATGATTTAAAGACTCTTCAACGCGTTGAAATCAGTTTTGATTAACCATGTTGCGGCGCAGGTGATCGCCAAGTTCGCTACTGCAGCATGTGTCCTGCTTCCGACTCGCGTGGCCGCTTCGCTCAAACGGTCAGCACGCCTGCCTCGTTCGGTCGAGGAACGCTTCGCACCCGTCAGCGTTATGTTGGCTGCGGCGTGAAGCAGGGAGTTTCCCATGACGTTCACCGGTCGATTAAGCGTTGTTGCAGCCTACATGGCGCTCGCTTTTGTCGGCGCGATCGTGTTGGGCGTTTTGTAACGTCCTGATGCGGCTTTCGATGGACATCGCGGCGCGGTCTCCAAATGGCGGATTGACACCGAACGGCTGGCAAGGGCCTGATGGCACCCGATTGATGCGCACGACTGTGCCCGGGGGCGACCTGTCCCGGCGGCAGAGGCGAGCCGTCGAAAAACCATCAGGAAATGCCCATGCGCAAGATTTTCGCCGCCGCGGTCCTCGCCGCCTTGTCCGTCACGCCGCTGGTTGCGGCAGTGTTTGCCACGCCGGCTGCGGCGCAGACCCCGATCAAGATCATGGTCGGCGGCATCGACAAGCAGATCTATCTGCCGGCAAAACTTGCTGCCCAGCTCGGCTTCTTCAAGGAACAGGGGCTCGACGTCGAGCTGTTCAACTCCACCTCCGGCTCGCAGGCCGCCACTGCGCTGCTCGCGCGCGAAGTTCAGGGCGTGGTCGGGTTCTACGATCACACCATCGACCTGCAATCCAAAGGCAAGTTCATCACCTCGGTGGTGCAGTTCGCGGTGGCGCCCGGCGAGGTGGTGCTGGTGAAATCAGCCGACGCCGACAAATTGAAGGACCCCGCCAACTGGAAGGGCCAGGCGCTGGGGGTCACCGGGCTGGGCTCGGCGACCGACTTCCTGACCCGCGCGCTCGCCGCCAAGGCCGGGCTCAAGATGCAGGACTACTCGCTGGTGCCGGTCGGCGCCGGTGATACCTTTCTGGCGTCGATGCAGCAGGGCAAGATCGTCTCCGGCATGACCACCGAGCCGACCGTGGCCCGCGCCATCAAGAACGGCATTGCCAAGGTCGGCATCGACCTGCGCTCGCCGGAGACCACCCGCGCCGCGTTGGGCGGCGACTATCCGGCCGCCTGCCTCTACATGGACCGCGCCTGGATGGAAGCCAACAAGGAGACCGCGCAGAAGGTCGTCAACGTCTTCGTCAAGACGCTAAAGTGGATGAATTCGCATTCGCCGGAAGAGATCGCCGCGCAGATGCCGAAGGACTATTACGCCGGCGAGCTCGATCTCTACGTGCAGGGCCTGAAAGAAGGCAAGGCGCAATATTCGCCGGATGGCATGATGCCGGCAGGTGCGCCGGAATCGGTGCTGAAGGTGCTCACCAGCTTCTCGCCCAACCTGCAAGGCAAGACCATCGACCTGGCGAAGACCTACACCACGGATTTCGTGGTCAAGGCCAACGCGACGCATTGAAGGCCCGCCTGCTCGTCATTGCGAGGAGCCCATGCGACGAAGCAATCCAGTTTTGCTTGCAGCCTCTGGATTGCTTCGCTCAGGACAAAGTTGGCAACGCCAACTTTGTCAGAGCTCGCAATGACACGCTGAACCGATTTTGCTGAACCTCGCTATCAATGAATCGAACTCCGACAATGAACACAGCCCCCTCCGCCATCGAACTCAAACATGTCGCCCGGCGCTTCGTCACGCCTTCGGGTGAATTGCTCTCCGCGCTGGAGGATTTCGACCTCAACATTGCGCCCGGCGAATTCTGCGCCATCGTCGGCCCGACCGGCTGCGGCAAGTCGACGACGCTCGGGCTGATCGCCGGCCTCGCCCGGCCACAGGCCGGCGAGGTGACGCTGTTCGACAAGAAGGTCGACGGCGTCGACCGCCGCGTCGGCTTCGTGTTCCAGCAGGACGCCGTGTTTCCGTGGCGCGACGTGCTCGGCAATGTGATGGCGGGGCCGCTGTTTCGCGGCATCGCCAGGGACAAGGCCGAAGCGGAAGCGCGCGACTGGATCGTCCGCGTCGGGCTGAAAGGCTTTGAGGGTCACCACCCGCACCAGCTCTCCGGCGGCATGCGCAAGCGCGTCGCGCTGGCGCAGACCTTCATCAACAACCCGCAGGTGCTGCTGATGGACGAGCCGTTCTCCGCGCTCGACGTCCAGACCCGCGAACTGATGCAGGAGGAATTGCTGCAGCTGTGGGCGCAGGCGAAATCCGCGGTGCTGTTCGTCACCCACGACCTCGACGAGGCGATCCTGCTCGCCGACCGCGTCGCGGTGCTGACCACGCGGCCGGCGCGGGTCAAGTCGGTGCACACTATCGACCTGCCGCGGCCGCGCGACGTCGCCACCCTGCGCTATGACGAACGCTTCATCGCCATTGCGCGAAAAATCAGCGACGACCTCCGCGAGGAAGTCTTGCGCGCACGGGCGGGACACTGACATGGCTGACTCCAGCATCTCCACCGCCCCGCCCGCCGACCTCAAACTCGAGACCGCGCTCGAGCGCATGCGCCGCCACGACCGGCTGGTGCTGATGCTGCGTCTGGCCGTACTGGTGTTCCTGATCGGCGGCTGGGAGCTCGGCGTGCGCGCCGGACTGATCGACCCGTTCTTCTTCGGTCAGCCCAGCGGCATCGTCGTCAAACTGATCGACTGGTTCCAGAACGGCACCTCGATCGGTCCGCTGTGGAAGCAGATCTGGGTGACCATCTACGAGGCCGGCGCCGGCTTCCTGATCGGCGCGGTGCTGGGAATCCTGTGCGGCATCGCGCTCGGCCGCAATCAGTTGCTCTCCGATGTATTCTCGATCTACATCAAGGTGGCGAATTCGATTCCGCGTGTGGTACTGGGATCGATCTTCATCGTGGCGCTCGGGCTCGGCGCCGCCTCCAAGATCGCGCTGGCGGTGGTGATGGTGTTCTTCGTGGTGTTCGCCAACGCCTTCCAGGGCGTGCGTGAGGCCGACAAGAACCTGATCGCAAATGCCCGCATCCTCGGCGCCAGCAACTGGCAGATGACCCGCGCCGTTGTCATCCCCTCGGCGCTGTCGTGGATCCTCGCCAGCCTGCATGTCTCGTTCGGCTTCGCGCTGGTCGGTGCTATCGTCGGCGAGTTTCTCGGTGCCCGCGAAGGCATGGGACTGTTGATCGCCACGGCGCAGGGTTCGTTCGATTCCAACGGCGTGTTCGCCGCCATGATCGTGATCGCGGTGGTGGCGCTGGTGGCCGAATGGCTGCTGACCCTGATCGAGAACCGGCTGCTGACCTGGCGCCCCGATACCACCGTTAACGAATAGGCATCGCCAGCCGCCGCGTTTGACTTAAATCTGCGCGGGGCAACCAAGCCTTTCGACAGGACTGCTTTGTCCGGCCGTGGCGGGACGAAACAATTCTCCCCGCCACGAAACCGTTTTGCGCAGGCGACGCAAACCGGGTGAAACGAACGCCGGCTAATTCTCCTCCCAACGAAGCGCCGAACGGGCGCTCTTCCTCGGGCGCTCAAACGGAGAATTGCAATGTTCAACCTCAATGTCCTGAATATTTCTGCCCGCCGCACCGCAGCAGCCTTTGGCGCGCTGGCGATCGGCACGCTGGCGTTTTCGCCGGCGAATGCCGCACCGCTTCCACTGTTTCCGTTTTTCATGACCCCGCCGATGCAGATGCAGCCGGCGCCGCAGATGCAGGCCCCGCAGACTGATGACGAGAGCGCCACTGTCGAGCAGCCTGCGCGCTTCAAGCGCCAGATCGTCAGCTACGCGACGCGTGAAGCGCCGGGCACCATCATCATCGATACGCCGAACACCTATCTCTATTACGTGCTCGGCGGCGGACAGGCGATCCGCTACGGCATCGGCGTCGGCCGCGACGGTTTCACCTGGTCTGGCGTGCAGACGATCAGCAAGAAGGCGGAATGGCCGAACTGGACCCCGCCGGCGGAGATGATCGCACGCCAGCCCTATCTGCCGCGCTTCATGGCCGGCGGCCCCGGCAACCCGCTCGGCGCCCGCGCCATGTATCTCGGTGGCACCATCTATCGCATCCACGGCACCAACATGCCGGAGACCATCGGCACCCATGTGTCGTCGGGCTGCATCCGCCTCACCAACCAGGACGTCGCGGATCTGTACTCCCGCGTCAATGTCGGCACCAAGGTGATTGTGCTGCCGATGGACCGCCGAGCCGACAATGCGAACGGCAAGCGCGGATAACTATTCATCCGTGGCCCGGATTTCAACTTCGCGTCGTCCGGGCTACAATCTTTCGTAATACTGCCGCTCTGGCGTGCAGTGCACCGGCGCTGTAAACTCCCCCCTTCATTCAGCGGGGACTTGATGCGGCTTAAAACCATTCTGATCGCGGGCGTGCTGGTGGCGGTGTTTTTCGTCGCAGCGCTCAAGGTGATGGACTATGTGTCGCCGCGCGGCGCAGGCCCGGCGCCGGTGCTGGTGGAATTGCCACCGCTGCCGGCCGCCCCCCGCACCTCCAGCATCATCGCGCCGATCACAGTTCCGCTGACCGCGATCCGCGATGCAGCCGACAGAGGCGCGCCGCGCAATTTTGCCGGCAACGCCGACAATCCGGTGCCGCAGATTCTGCAGAACGCCGATATCAAATGGAATGCGGCGCGCGGGCCTATATCAGCCACCGGCGCGCAGGATACGCTGACTCTGTCGACGCCGCTGAACGGCACGCTCAATGTCACGGGCGCGCTATCGTCCAACGTACGCGACCAGCTGAGCGGCGCGCTTGGCAATTTGCTCGGCGGCAACGTCGCCAAGCAGATCGGCAGCGTCAACATCAAGAACCTCAACGCCAACGCCGACATCCGCGGCAATGTAGTGGTGTCGTCGCGGCCGCAGCTCGCCGCGAACTGGCGCATCGAACCCAATCTCGCCGCGCAGGTCACGCTCGGCGACACCAGCGTCTCGATGGCCGGCGCGCGGGTGAGCGTGCCCGCCCAGGTCAAGCCGGTGATCGACAAGGCCGTCAATGAGCAGATCACCACCGTGCAGCAGCGGCTGCGCAACGATCCTGCGTTTGAGCAGAATGCACGGCGCGAATGGGCGAAACTGTGCCGCTCGATCCCGCTGCAGGGCGCCGCCGCGTTGCAGGGATTGTATCTCGAACTGAAGCCGACCCGCGCGGTGGCCGCGCAGCCGCGCGTCGATGCCAGCAACGTGATGCTGACGCTCGGCGTCGAGGCGGAGACCCGCATCACCTCGGCGCAGACCACACCGAACTGCCCTTTCCCGGCGACGCTGGCGATCGTGCCGCCCGGCCCCGGCAAGCTCAACATCGGCGTGCCCATCGACATGCCCTTCACCGAACTCAACAAGATCATCGAGACGCAACTCGCCGGCAAGACGTTCCCGGAAGACGGCTCCGGCTCGGTGGACGTCACCGTCAAGAAGGCGACGGTGGCGGCCTCCGGTGACCGGCTGCTGATCTCGCTGCTGGTCAACGCCAAGGAAAAGAAAAGCTGGTTCGGCTTCGGCGGCGAAGCCACCGTACATATCTGGGGCAAGCCCGTACTCGATCCGGCAGCGCAAACGCTGAAGCTCGCCAACATGGAACTGGCAGTGGAATCCGAAGCCGCGTTCGGCCTGCTGGGCTCCGCGGCGCGCGCGGCAATGCCCTATCTGCAAAACGCGCTGGCGGAACGCGCGACCATCGACCTGAAACCATTCGCGTCGAATGCGCGGAAGAAGATCGCCGCCGTGGTCGCCGATTTCCAGAAGAACGAGGAAGGCATCCGCGTCGACGCCGAAATCACCAACCTCCGCCTCGGCGGCATCGCGTTCGATTCAAAAACGTTGCGCGTGATCGCGGAAGCCGATGGCGCGATCAATGTGGCGGTGACGGCACTTCCGGGGTTGTAGATTTCTTCTTCCTTCTCCTCCTTGTGAAAGAGGAAGTGCCCAACCTTCCGCCTTGCCCGGCAAAATGATTGCGGGCAGGATGACGGCACTACCAAGCGGCAAAAGCCGAAAAAAAATCCAGGGAGCACCATCGATGAACTTCAACACAACCACATGCGTGGCCGTTTTCGCTTTGGCATTGTCAGCCACCGCTGCGCAAGCGCAGATCTCCGACGACGTCGTCAAGATCGGCGTCCTCACCGACATGTCCAGCCTCTATGCGGATGCGACCGGCAAGGGCTCGGTGATCGCCACCGAAATGGCGGTCGCCGACTATGGCGGCAAGGTCAAGGGCAAGCCGGTCGTCGTGATCTCGGCCGATCACCAGAACAAACCCGACGTCGGCGTCGGCATCGCCCGCAACTGGTATGACAACGACAAGATCGATGCAATCTTCGATGTGCCGACCTCCTCCGTCGCGCTGCCAATCTCGGCGCTGACGCGCGAGAAGAACAAGATCAACATCAATTCCGGCGGCGGCAGTTCCGACATCACCGGCGTCGCCTGCTCGCCCAACACCATACACTGGACCTACGACACCTATGCGCTGTCCAATGTCGCGGGCCGGGCGATGGTGAAGCGCGGCGAGGACACCTGGTTCTTCATCACCGCGGACTATGCTTTTGGCGCGGCGCTGGAGCGCGATGCGTCCAACGTGGTCAAGGAAACCGGCGGCAAGGTGGTCGGCGCGGTCCGGCATCCCCTGAACTCGTCGGATTTCTCCTCCTTCCTGCTGCAGGCGCAGGCTTCCAAGGCCAAGGTGATCGCACTCGCCAATGCCGGCGGCGACACCACCAATGCGCTGAAGCAGGCCGCGGAATTCGGCATCCTCAAGGGCGGCCAGAAGATAATCGCGCTGCTGCAGGAAATCACCGACAGCCATTCGCTGGGCATCCAGGAAGCCCAGGGCCTGATCGCCACCGACGCGTTCTACTGGGACATGAATGACGGCACCCGCGCGTTCTCGAAGCGCTTCAACGAGAAGGTCGGGCACATGCCGACCATGATTCAGGCCGGGCTGTATTCGGCGACGATGCATTACCTGAAGGCGATCGACGCCACCGGCACCGACGAGGCGCCGAAGGTGATGGCGCAGATGAAGGCAACCCCGATCCACGACTTCTTCGCCAAGGAAGGCATGATCCGCGAAGACGGCCGCATGGTCCACGAGATGTATCTGTTCGAGGTCAAGAAGCCCGGGGAATCCAAGGGCGAATGGGATCTCTACAAGATACTGGCCGAAGTGCCCGGCGACGAGGCGTTCCGCCCGCTCGACAAGGGTGGCTGTCCGCTGGTGAAGGGCAAGTCGTAAAAGCGAGACGCACAGTCCCTACAAGCCTGCGCAAGCGAACGCGCCCGGGTAACCCGGACGCGCTCGTTTTGTTAGTTGGTGGACGATGCGACGCAATTAGTTCATCGAATACTTGAACTCGGGCATCGCCTTCAGTTCATCCTTGGTGGCGCCAAGCACCGCGTGGTCCGGATACCAGGGATTCGGCTTCGCGGCCGCAGGCGCTGCTGGCGCCGCACCGGTAGTCGTGCCGGTTGGTGGAATCGGACGCGTACCGGCGCCGCCGCTGGCCGATGCCGAGGTGGTCACGACCGGCTCGTTGACGAATTTGATCTTGTCATAGGGCACCGCGACGAGATGCTCGCCGACGCCGAGGAAGCCGCCGACGCCGATCACCACGGCCTTGATATTCCCCGCCTTGTCGGTCAACAGGTCGTTGATCGAGCCGAGGCTTTCATTCGCGTCATTGTAGACCCCGAGACCAACAACCTTCGACGCACGCCAGTTACCGTTATAGGTGGAGTCCGAGGCGGTCACGGGAGCTGCGGCGGGAGTTGCCGTCGTTGTGGCAGGGCTCTGCGCAAACGCGGCCGACGCCAGCATGGCAGATCCCAACAGACCGGCCGTCATATATTTCTTCAACATATGTTCCTCCTGTTGCACGGGGTTGCACGGAGGAAACGCGGCAATCCGGAGCACGTTCCGGTTCCTGGGAGCCAAATTTGCGCGGAACTCGCCGCAATTAGAGCGCAACCGCTACATTCTGCACAAAATCCACCATCCTTCCCGTTCAGGGAAGGATGGTGGCAGAGGGTGTGTGCGTCGCGGGGGTAATTACGACTGATAGTCGATCAGCAGCGCCGAGAGCGAGGACGAACTACTGGAAGCGGTGGTGCCGCTGGCGCTGTAGGAGTTCGAGGACGCCGCCGCCAGCGATTCCTTCAGAGCGTCGAGGAGTTTCTGCAGGGTGTCAGCCGCGTCCGTCGTGCTGCTGGTGCTGTCCGTTGAGGACGTACTGTCCGACGGCGGCGGACCGGGTGGCGGACCGCCGGCACCGCCGGGGCCGCCACTGGAAAACGCGGACTCGAACACGCCCTTCAATTCGGTGGCCTGATCGGCGGTGAGCTTGCCGCTGGAGACTTCGCCGGAAATCAGATCGTCGATCTTCGATTTCATATCTGTCGGCGACGACTTGGAGGTGCTGGACTGGCTCGACCGGTCGCTCTGCAGCGACGAGTCGATATCGGTGAGCGCGGACGACAACGCATCCTGGTCACCGGTGGAAATCTTTCCTGACGTGATTTCGGCCTGCAGCTCCTGCTGCAGCTTTTGAAGCGGCGATTGGTAAGTGCTGCTGGACGCAGCCGAGATAGAAGTCATGATAAGCTCCAAGGTGCTTGCGAGACGGCTTCACCGTATGGTTAACGATCTTAACGAGGTCTTTTTATCGCCCCGCTAACATGTTGCATCGTGTTGCGGAGGTCGCTTCAGCAACAACGCGAAACAAAAAACTTCTGCAGGCTTCCCCGATCCCGGCCAAAAGAGTCCCCATGGCAGCATCCCCGAACATCCTGGTCGTGGAAGACGACCGCGAAACCCGTACGCTGATTGCGAAGTATCTGCGTACCAATTCCTGCAACGTCACCACCGCGGCCGACGGCCGCGAGATGGAGAAGGCGATGGCGGATCACCGGGTCGATCTGCTGATCCTCGACGTCATGCTGCCCGGCGAGGACGGGCTCAGCCTGTGCCGCAAGGTGCGCGCGGAATCGCAATTGCCAATTATCATGCTGACCGCGCGCGGCGAGGACGTCGACCGCATCCTCGGGCTCGAGATGGGGGCCGACGATTACCTGCCGAAGCCGTTCAATCCGCGCGAGCTGCTGGCGCGCATCAATGCCGTGCTGCGCCGCCAGGCCTCCGCGCTGAACGCCAGCGCCACGCCGAGCGCGACCGCGCTTTCCTTCGCCGGCTGGCAGATCGATTTCCGGCTGCGCGAGCTGCGCAATCCCGCCGGCGCCCGCGTCGCCATGACGTCAGCCGAATTCGACCTGCTGCGCACCTTCTGCGAACGGCCCGGCCGGGTGCTGTCGCGCGACAGCCTGCTCGACCTCACCCAGGGCCGCAACGCCGGCTCATTCGAGCGCAGCATCGACGTGCTGGTCAGCCGTATCCGCCGCAAGATCGAAGCCGATCCGCAGGACGCAACCTTAATCAAGACGGTGCGCTCGGGCGGCTATATGTTCACGCCGACGGTGGAAGCGATCGCGACAGCCACGACGAACTAGCCATGAAGCTGCTCGACATTCTGAACCTGAAAAGGATCAGCGGTCAGATTGCGGCTCTTGTGCTGGTCTCGATTGTCGCGATCCACTTTATCCTCACCTCGACCTTCATGTTGATGCGGCCAGACCAGGGCGATCAGCGGCTCGACCGTGGCCATGGCGAGCTCGTCGCGCTAATACGGCTGATCTCAGCGACGCCAGCGGCGGAACGGCCAGGTCTGCTGGCCAACATGGCACAGACGTTTCCGCAGTTCGATATCAAGAACCTGCCGCCCGACACGGTGACCGTTGCCGACAACGGCGACGATTATCCCCGGCGCAGCCTGCGCCGCATGCTCGGCGGCAAGACCAGATTGCTGGCGCTACCAGGTGAATCGCACGACCAACTCGGCATCGCCTTGCCGGACGGTGCGGAACTGTCCGTGAATATCCTGCCGGAGCGACGTCCGGGTCCGTTCTGGGGCGGGCCCTGGTTCCTCACGGTGCTGTTCGTCATTGTCAGCCTGACCCTGCTCGGCCTGTGGGCGGCCCGCGCTCTGGCGGCGCCGCTGTCCTCCTTCGCCAGGGCCGCCGAGAATTTCAGCCTCAACGGCGGCGCCGATCCGCTGCCGGAGCGCGGCCCGGAGGAAATTCGCGCCGTCGCCCGCGCGCTGAACCGGATGCGCGAGCGCATCACTGTGCTGATCGACGACCGCACCAAGATGCTCGCCGCCATCAGCCACGATCTGCGCACGCCGATCACAAGGCTGCGGCTGCGCTCGGAATTCATCGAGGACGACGGTCATCGCCGCCACATGCTGCGCGACCTCGACCAGATGCGCTCGATGCTGGAGGCGGTGCTGTCATTCCTGCGCAACGACCGCAAGCTGGAGGCGATGACGCTGACCGACATCGCCACCACGCTGCAGCTGATCGCTGACCAGTTCGCCGACATCGGCCACATGGTGACCTATGAAGGCCCCTCGCACGCGATGGCGATGGCGCGGCCCGACGATCTGCATCGCGCGGTCACCAACCTGGTCGAGAACGCGGTGAAATTCGGCGCCGAGGCAAAAATCCGCCTGACCATGTCGGAGCTGATTGCAACCATCGACGTCGCCGACGATGGCCCCGGGATTTCCGACGCGCAGAAGAGCGCGATGCTGCAGCCCTTCGTGCGCGGCGACGACGCCCGCAACATGGATCACGAATCCGCCGGCTTCGGCCTCGGCCTCTCGATCGCTCGCGCCGTGGCGCTGGCGCATGGCGGCGAACTGACGCTGAACGACAGGCAGCCGCACGGGCTGATCGTGCGGATCACGCTGCCGGCGCGCGACGCGGGCAAGAAGGCGGCGTCAGCGTCGCGACCCACGACTGCAGCCTTGCCTTGACCTCGCCACAGAAAGGCGTGATTCGGGCCCTAAATGCTGACAATTGATTCCAGCGGATTAGGCCGGCCGAAAGGTTCGCGCCGCTACGACGCTCGGCAAGGCTTCGAGGCAATTGATGAAACGTGCACTTTCTCTGGCGTGGCTGCTCGCCGCCGCCCTTCCGCAGACCGCCTTCGCGCAGCAACGCGCCGACTATGAGGCCATGGTCGCCGCCCATGCGCAGGCCAATGGCGTGCCGGAAGCCCTGGTGCACCGCGTCATCGTGCGCGAGAGCAAATATCATCCCTCGCTGATCGGCCGCGGCGGCACCATCGGGCTGATGCAAATCAAGCTCGCGACCGCGCGCGGGCTCGGCTACACCGGCACCGCCGAAGGGCTGCGCGACCCCAACACCAATCTCACTTATGCCGTGAAATACCTCGCCGGCGCATTCCGCGCAGCGAATGGCAACCACAACCGCGCCGTGGCCTACTACGCTGGCGGCTATTATTACGCCGCCAAGCGCCAGCGGCATAAGAATGAGCCGCTGCTCGCGATCCCGCGGATGGATGAGCTGAACAGCGCCAATGCGCAGGTTCCCAGACCTTAAGCGTCCCGGGCCTTAAGCGGTACAATTCCCCGCTGCCGCGTTGACACGCCCTCCCATGAGCTTACATTAGACCCGTTCCGAGGGGAGCTCCGACGAGGAGCTGAGATACCGCAAGCTCGCATTGTTTCGCGGGACCGCGGTGACCCTTTGAACCTGATCCGGGTCATGCCGGCGAAGGGACAGGGATGTACCAGAGTTCGCAAAGCAAGCGCGGGGAATCTCCCGTTGCTGTCATCGGTGCCGGCATTGCCGGCGCGTGGCAGGCGTTGACCTTCGCCAAGGCGGGTCACGCAGTGACGCTGCATGAGCGTAGCGACGCCCATATGACCGAGGCCACCAGCCACTGGGCCGGCGGAATGCTGGCGCCATGGTGCGAGGCCGAGGTCTCCGAGCCCGTCGTCTCGCGGCTTGGTCTGCGCGCGCTGGACCTTTGGCGCGACGAACTGCCGGATACGCCGTTCAATGGCTCGCTGGTCGTGGCGCATCCGCGCGACCGCGCCGACTATGAGCGCTTCGCCAAGATGACGTCGGGCCACACAAGGCTCGACGCCCAAGGCCTCGCCGAAATCGAGCCCTCGCTGGAAGGCCGGTTTCGCGACGCACTGTATTATCCCGGCGAAGGCCATGTCGAACCGCGCCGCGTGCTGCCGCAGCTGCATGCACGTATCACCGCGGCCGGCGGCATCATCAAATACAACAGCGAACAGCAGCCGGAAGACCTCACGGGTCTGGTGATTGACTGCCGCGGACTTGCCGCACGGGACAAGCAATCGGCCCTGCGCGGCGTCAAGGGCGAGATCATCATCGTCGAGACCGACGAGGTAAAACTGTCGCGCCCGGTCCGGCTGATGCATCCGCGCTGGCCGCTGTATGTGATTCCGCGCGCGAACAACCGCTTCATGCTCGGCGCCACCTCGATCGAAGGCGAGGACAATGGCGTCAGCGTGCGCTCGGCGCTGGAATTGCTCGGCGCCGCCTACGCGGTGCATCCGGCCTTTGCCGAAGCAAGGATTCTGGAATTCGGCGCCGGACTGCGGCCGGCCTTTCCCGACAATCTGCCGCGCATCGCGATCGACAAGGAGCGCATCGCGGTGAACGGACTGTATCGCCACGGCTTCCTGCTGGCGCCGGCGCTGGCGGAGCTGACGCTGGCCTATGTACAGCGCGGCGAGATCGACAATGAGGTGATGCAATGCGCGTGATCGTCAATGGCGAGCACCGGGAGATTTCGGCCGAGCATGTCGACGCGCTGCTGAGCGAGCTCGACTACGAAGGCACGCATTTCGCCATCGCGCTGAACTTCGACGTGCTGCCGCGCAGCCAGTGGGCGCAGACACCGCTGAACCCCGGCGACGAGATCGAGATCATCACGCCGCGGCAGGGAGGGTAATTCTGTGAGTAGCAACAAGCCTCATCGTCATCCTGAGGCGCGCGGCACCTTTGCCGCGCCTCGAAGGATGGCCGCACGCTCCGCCACCCATCCTTCGAGGCTCTCCCAAGAGGGCGAGCACCTCAGGATGACGGCAGCGATTGGGGAGGTGCAGATCCCATGCTGAATTTCTACGGCAAAACCTTCGCCTCCCGCCTGCTGATCGGCTCCGCGCTGTATCCGTCGCCGGCGATCATGCAGAACGCGATCCGGGCATCCGGCGCCGGCATTGTCACGGTGTCGCTGCGGCGCGAATCCGCCGGCGGCAAGACCGGCGATGCGTTCTGGTCGCTGATTCGCGAACTCGATGTCACCGTGCTGCCGAACACCGCGGGTTGCCGCAGCGTCCGCGAGGCGGTGACCACGGCCAAGCTGGCGCGCGAATTGTTCGGCACCTCCTGGATCAAGCTCGAAGTGATCGCCGACAACGATACGCTGCAGCCGGATGTGGTCGGTCTGGTCGAAGCCGCATCGATCCTGATCAAGGACGGCTTCGAGGTGTTTCCCTATTGCACCGAGGACCTCAGCGTCGCGATGCGCCTGGTCGATGCCGGATGCAAGGTGGTGATGCCATGGGCGGCGCCGATCGGCTCGGCCCGCGGCATCATCAACAGCGATGCGCTGAAGCTTTTGCGCGACCGGCTGCCGGATATCACGCTGGTGGTTGATGCCGGCCTGGGCGCGCCGTCGCACGCCGCCGAAGCGCTCGAACTCGGCTATGACGCCGTGCTGCTCAACACCGCCATCGCCAAGGCCGCCGATCCCGTCGCCATGGCCAACGCCTTCCGCCTCGGCGTCGAGGCCGGCCGCACCGCTTACGAGGCGGGCCTGATGGGCGCGCGCGATTTCGCTTCTCCTTCCACTCCAGTCATCGGGACCCCGTTCTGGCATGCCGTATCCTGACCGCTTTTATCCCGTCGTCGATACCATCGCCTGGCTGAAGCGCCTGACTGCGCTCGGCGTCGGCACCGTGCAGCTGCGCGCCAAGGACCTCGATGACACCGCGGCGACCACGCTGATGCGCGAAGCGCTGGCGGTGACCGCGGGCACGTCCACCAAGCTGGTGGTCAACGACTACTGGCGTGTCGCAATCGATCTGAAAGCGCAGCACCTGCATCTCGGCCAGGAGGATCTCGCCGACGCCGATGTTGCCGCGATCCGCAAGGCCGGGCTGACGCTCGGGCTGTCGACGCATGACGATGAAGAACTGGAAACCGCCTTGCGCGCCAAGCCGGACTACATCGCGCTCGGGCCGATCTTTCCGACCACGCTGAAATCGATGCGTTTCGCGCCGCAGGGCATTCCGAAACTCACCACCTGGAAACAACGCATCGGCGACATTCCGCTGGTGGCAATCGGCGGCATCAAGCTCGAACAGGCCGCGGAGATTTTCAAAGCCGGCGCCGACTCCATCGCGGTGGTCAGCGACGTCACGCAAAATGTCGATCCGGATGCGCGCGTGCGCGCCTGGCTCGGGCAACACGCCCAAGCCGCCTAGGAAGAAGAAAATGCAGACGTCGATCTTTCTTGCGAGGCTGATCGGACCCGTAATGCTCGTCGTCGGGCTCGCGGTTCTCATCAACCAGCGCGAATTCCGCGACCTCGCGCAGGACTTCATCGCGAGTCGCGCGCTGATCTTTCTCAGCGGCCTCGTGATGCTGCCGGCCGGGCTTGCGATCATTCTCGTTCACAACATCTGGGCCGCCGACGGGCGCACGATGGTCACGCTGTTCGGCTGGGGGGTGACCATCACCAGCGCCATGCGCCTGCTCGCGCCGCAATTCGTGGCGGAGCGCGGCCGCACCATGCTGAAGCGACCGCGGATGCCGCTCTTCGCCGGCGTCTTCTGGACCATCGCCGGACTTCTCTTTTGCATTTTTGGATATCGCTGAACAACATAACCCGAACGGGAGACACGCCATGAACATCCGCTCCAATCCAGACACCACCCTGCCCGCCGTCACCACCGGCGGCCTGCCGTCGTCGCGCAAGATCTATTCGATCCCCGACAGCGCCCCGGACCTGCGGGTGCCGCTGCGCGAGATCATCCTGAGCAAGGGCGCGGGTGAGCCGGACCTGCCGGTCTACGACACTTCCGGCCCCTACACCGATCCGAACGTCATCATCGACGTCAACGCCGGCCTGTCGCGCGCGCGCATCGAATGGGTCAAGGAGCGCGGCGGCGTCGAGGAATATCAGGGCCGCGACATCAAGCCGGAAGACAACGGCAATGTCGGCGCGGCGCATGCCGCCAAATCCTTCACCGCCTATCACAAGCCGCTGCGCGGCGTCGGCGATGCCATGATCACGCAGTACGAATTCGCCCGCGCCGGGATCATCACCAAGGAAATGATCTACGTCGCCGAGCGTGAAAATCTGGGACGCAAGGTGCAGCTCGAACGCGCCGAAGCCGCATTGGCCGACGGCGAAAGCTTTGGCGCCTCGGTGCCGGCCTTCGTGACACCGGAATTCGTGCGGAGCGAAATCGCGCGCGGCCGCGCCATCATCCCCTGCAATATCAACCACGGCGAGCTGGAGCCGATGATCATCGGCCGCAACTTCCTCACCAAGATCAACGCCAATATCGGCAACTCCGCGGTGACCTCGTCCGTGGAAGAAGAAGTCGACAAGATGGTGTGGGCGATCCGCTGGGGCGCCGATACCGTGATGGACCTCTCCACCGGCCGCAACATCCACACCACCCGGGAATGGATCCTGCGCAACGCGCCGATCCCGATCGGCACCGTGCCGATCTACCAGGCCCTGGAAAAGTGCGACGGCGATCCGGTCAAGCTGACCTGGGAACTGTACCGCGACACGCTGGTCGAACAGTGTGAACAGGGCGTCGATTACTTCACCATCCATGCCGGCGTGCGCCTGCCCTATATCCACCTCACCGCCAACCGCGTCACTGGCATCGTCTCGCGCGGCGGCTCGATCATGGCGAAGTGGTGCCTGGCGCATCACAAGGAGAGCTTCCTCTACACCCACTTCGAGGAAATCTGCGACCTGATGCGCAAATACGACGTGTCGTTCTCGCTCGGCGATGGCCTACGCCCCGGCTCGATCGCCGACGCCAATGACCGCGCGCAGTTCGCCGAACTGGAGACGCTCGGCGAACTCACCAAGATCGCATGGGCGAAGGGCTGCCAGGTGATGATCGAAGGCCCCGGCCATGTGCCGCTGCACAAGATCAAGATCAACATGGACAAGCAGCTCAAGGAATGCGGCGAGGCACCGTTCTACACCCTCGGGCCTCTGACCACCGACATCGCGCCGGGCTACGACCACATCACCTCGGGCATCGGCGCCGCCATGATCGGCTGGTTCGGCTGCGCCATGCTGTGCTACGTGACGCCGAAGGAGCATCTCGGCCTGCCCAACCGCGACGACGTCAAGGTCGGCGTCATCACTTACAAGATCGCGGCGCATGCAAGCGATCTCGGCAAGGGCCATCCGGCAGCGCAACTGCGCGACGACGCGCTCAGCCGCGCCCGCTTCGACTTCCGCTGGGAGGACCAGTTCAACCTCGGCCTCGATCCCGATACCGCGCGCAGCTATCACGACGAGACGCTGCCCAAGGACGCCCACAAGGTCGCGCATTTCTGCTCGATGTGCGGGCCGAAGTTCTGCTCGATGAAGATCACCCAGGACGTGCGCGACTACGCGGCGACGCTCGGCGACAACGAGAAGGCCGCGCTGAACCTGACCGGCAATGGCAAGATGGCCAGCGTCGGCATGTCGATGTCCGGCGTGATCGAGGACGGCATGGCGCAGATGTCGGAGAAGTTCAAATCGATGGGCGAGGAGCTGTATCTGGATGCAGAGAAGGTGAAGGAGAGCAATCGGGTCTTGTGAGGATTGCGTTCCTTAAAATTTGCAAGGCGGGTTAGCTATAGGTATAACCCGCCTTTTCTCTGAGCGAAGCGCACTCTAAAGACGGCATTAGAAACAAGAACGCTATTTTGGCCAGGTATAGTCGCCGGGAGACAATTCAGGCCGCTCCAGAAAAAGAGATTTCTCGTCGGGGCGCGTAATGAGATCTTCAAGATTCGTCACAGATTGATGGCCGATCGCAACAATTTTCTGCCAAGTCGGGTCGTTTAAAATCGCCAGAGGATCGTAACTACCATTCGGTGCGATGTAGCCGTCCAAAGCATGGTGAAAATCTCTTACGCAATCATATTCCTCTTTTGTAACGAAGCCGGTACGAATCTTTTCTTCATACCCATCAGCAGACCAACCGAGATCATCAAAATAATTGCAAATAAACTCGGCATACGTCCAAGCAGGATTCGATACTCTCTTATCTAGCCACCGTTGCTGCAGTTCGATGTCAGCGAGCGATATTAATGACGAAAGCCAATTTATCCGCCATATTTTTTTAAACTCTTGGTTTTCCGAAACGTCCATATCTCAGTTCGTCGCTTTATATGGTGGGTTCGCCGTAGGCCTAGCACCAACCTTCATAGCGGGTAAATGGTGGAGGGCGCAGCAAGCGTAGTAGCCCGCATGATGGGTTAAGCCCTCACGAAACCTATCGCGAGCGTTGATGCCGCTGTGATGGGTTTCACTTTGCTCAACCCATCCTACGAGATAAAGTATAGCCCAATGCTACAGGAGGTTCGCCCCATGGCTCCCATCAAACATTTCGCCCCACCCGCCGGCGTCAAGGCGCCGCCGCTGTCGTTCGCAACCCGTGTCGGCGACCTCTTGTTCGTCTCGGGCATCCCTGGCTTCGACGACAACGGCGCGCTGCCGGACAGTTTCGAGGCGCAATTCGGGTTTGTCGTTCGCAATATCCAGCGCGTTCTGAAAGAGGCAGGCACGGATTTTCGCCATCTCGCCAAGGTGAATGTGCTGCTGACGCGCGCGTCCGACGTCGCCGCGATGAATAAATTATACGCCGAGGCGTTCGGGCCGGCGCCCTATCCTGCGCGCACCACCTGCGTGGTGCAGGCGCTTCCCAATCCCGCCATGCTGATCGAAATCGAGTGCGTCGCCTCGCTGGCGGGCAATTGATACGACACGAGCTGGAGCAGATGTGGCTCGCAGGTCTGGTTCGCCGAAGGCGTAACCCGCCCCTCATTGCAAGCGACGAGCCGATTACGCTGGGCCAATCCGCCCTGCGGGCTTCGAGTCATGACAGGGTGAACACACCCTTCCGCCAAGACAAGAATTCAGTTCGCATAGCGCTCTGCTATTTTTCGCAGCATCTCTTCTATAGCCGGTATATCTCGCTCGATATCCCGCGCGACCTCAGCGGCAAGCTCTGGCGTGATCAGCCTCCCCTCCTCGCAATCCAAGATCACGCCGCCTGTTACCCTTGCATAGGCCGCAGCGGCCAGGTAGGCCGCGATCGCGGCGTAGAAATCCGCGCCCCAGCGAAACGCGAGGCAATAGGCCCAAGGATGGCCGAAATCGATATCGTCACATTCGGCCATCAGATCGCTGGCGCTGAAGTGATCGCATTCAAAGGCCGTTTGCCTATCGCTCAGCTGAACCGGCAGGGCACCGTTCAGCTCCGCGAAGGGCCGCGTCGCGGATAGTCGAAGCGTAAAGCCATCGGCGTCGATGGCGGCCTGCCAGGCCTCGATCGACGGCAGCCGGGCGTCGGAAAACAGGTAGATCTCCATCGACATTGCACATTCCCCCTCATCGCGATGCCTATCTTGAATTCCGCGTTTCGCTATTCCTTTGCTCGCGTCACGTGACGACACGCAGGTTCGGTCTGCTCCAATTGCCGCGTAGCCTGCACGCCAGGGATTCGGCTTCGGCCAGGCTGTTGGTGGAGATATGGAAAGACGGTTGAGAGCCAATCGGCTCACGGATGACCGGCTTGGTGAGGGATTCATCGCCGACGACGAGTTCCAGAGTTTTGACAGGGAGGTCGTGGCGCAGAATGGCGTGGGTCAGCCGGTAGAGCTTGGCCCGAATGTCGGGACTCAGGCAAACCTCGACATATGGCAGCGCGTAGGTCTTCGATGTGCCGTCGTCGAATACGAAGGTTTGCTCGGCGTGAGCCTCAACGCCGAGCAGATCGCTCGCGGTAATGTCGAGTCGCTGCAGCGGGTGAACCAGCGAAAACGCGATGCAGTCCGGGCCCTGATTGCCCTCGACGATGGTCCAATGCTGCGGAATGCTAGCCATGGCGTCCCTCCTCGTCGGATCTTCCATCCCGACGAAAAGAACAAATAAAGAACAATCTGTCAATCTAAAGTTGAGTGGAACCAAAAAAACGTGACGACGCCCCGGATTTCGCTTCGCTCCACCCAGCCTGCAATTAGCCCCTAAACCGCCACCGCCTGCCCCGCATCCTCCGCCACCCGCTCTCCCAGATACGCGCTGAGGTCGCCGAGCGGCATCGGGCGGGCGATCAGGTAGCCTTGCGCGAGGTCGCAGCCCATGGCGCGCAGCAGTTCCAGCGCGGCCTGCTGCTCGACGCCTTCGGCGACCACTTCCAGGCCGAGGCTGTGGGCGAGGCTGACGGCGGCGCGGACCAGCACGGCGTCCACGGCGTCCGTCGCCATGTTCATCACAAAGGCCTTGTCGATCTTCAGCTCGTCGGCGGGGATGTTCTTCAGATAGGCCAGTGACGAAAGACCGGAGCCGTAGTCGTCGATCGAGATCGTCAGGCCCGCTTCGCGAAACCGCTCCAGCGTCTGCCGGGCCAGCCGCGCATTGCCGATGATCGCGGTCTCCGTCACTTCGAGGCAGAGCTTGCCGGTAGCCTTGGCGGCGATGGCGAGAGCGACATCGGTGAAGGCGACGTCGTCGATCAGATGGCCGGACCAATTCACGGAAATGCAGATGTCGTAGCCCTGGGCATGTAGCCGGCGCTGGTCCGCCACTGCGCGGCGCAGCACCCATTCGGTCAATGCGGCGATGTGGCCGGTCTCTTCCGCCATCTGCACGAACAGGTCGGGGCGCAGCGCGCCGCGTTCCGGATGGGTCCAGCGCACCAGCGCCTCGGCGCCGACGATGGCGCCGGAGCGCAGCGCATATTTCGGCTGATAGACGACGCTCATCTGGCCGTTGTCGAGCGCGCGCAGCATCTCGCTCATCAGCGACAGCGTGCTGCCGGGATTGCCATACAGCTCGGGATCGAACCGGGCGAACGGTTTGCGCGCGGCGTGGGCCTGATCGGCGGCAATCATGGCACGGTCGATGATCGAGACATCGGTGGAGAAATGCAGGGCGTCGCCGGGCTCGCTGAGGCCGATGGTGACGGTGACGTCAACGCGGTTGTCGCGCAGCCGCACCGGCGTCGTCACCGCAGCCTGCAGCCTGGCGGCGATCCGGTACGCGTCGTCCATATCGCGGGCAACGAAGGCGAGGCCGAGGTTGGCGCTCGACACCCGGGCGATCGGCGCATCGCCATAGGCACGGCTGAAGCGCGCCGCCAGCCGGCGGATCAGATCCAGGATCGCGGTATGGCCGATGGCGCCGCGCAGATGCTGGTAACGGTCGATGTTGATCGTCGCGACGACAACGAGGCCATCGGGATTGGACTCCTGCAACGCGACGACGCGCTGCTGGACGGCGGCGCGGTTCGGCAATCCACTTTCGGGATCGAGCAAGGCCAGCCGGCCGGCCTCGCGCGCCAAGGTCGCCGACTTCAGCAGCCGCTGATAGACCGACCACATGGCAACGGTGCCGAAGGCATTGATGAAGCCTGCCGTGACGATGGTGATGCTGTCGCCGATGCCACCGCCATTGGCCATGATGAAATAGGGCACCGCCAGAAACGCCAGCACCGGCGGCAGCAGCGAACAGACCAGCGCGGCGCGGGACTCGCCGCTGACAATTGCCGCATTGGCGATCGAGCCCGACCACAGGATGCCGGCGCAAGCCACACCCCAGATGCCATGCCTCGCCTCCAGAAAGCCGAACGTGGTGAAGGCCGTGCTGCTCGCCATCATCAGGCCGAAGAACAGCCATCGCGAGGTTGGCGTCAGCGAACTCGCCCCCTCGGTGCGACGGAAAACGACAAATTCGAGGGCCTGCAGGCTGACATACAGCGCGGCCCAGGCCAGCGCCACCGAAAGCCCGGTCTGCAGCTGGAATACGCCGACGATGACCACGGCGAAGCCAAGTCGCACGCGCAGCTGCGCCCGTCGCGTCACAATAATGCGCGCCGTGGTCGATCCGGTGTCGCGGGTTGCCGTATCCATCTGCCCAAGATGGCGGGGCGGTTCTCAAAATACCGTTAATATCAATGAGATAGTTATCCGGTCATCAAAGTGGAGAATTCGATGTTCCGCGGGGACGCCCCTGCTGGCGGGGGCGGCCCCTTGATCGCTTCACATCGTGCGCTGCGGCGCGCTCTGCAGGAGTTCCTGCAGTTGCTGCCTATAGAACTTAGCGGCGCCCGTGGTCAGATGGCCTCGGCTGTCGTTGCTGGCCGGGATCAGCAGCAGCTTGGCATTCTTGATCCGCTTCAACGCGCCTTCCATCAAGCCGGTCTCCGGCGGGTTGCGCTCGTCATCGGCGGCGTTGACGGCAAGCACCGCGGCTTCGATCTTTTCCAGCCCCGCCGACGGATTGTAGTCGCGCGACGACTCCCACTGATAGATGAAATCATTGGCATCGGCGACGAATGGCGCCTTGAGACGGTCGTCGACATTCCTGTCGGCCGCCGCACTGGTCGGCGCCTGCATCTGATAGGCCAGCGTGCCGCCGGCGGTGGCGATGCCGAACATCACGCTGGCATATTTCATCATGCCGGGCTGCGAAGTGTAGTTGCCGGCCTTGTAGTCGGGGTCGGCGCGCACGGTCTCGACCAGCATGCGGCGCATCATCCAGTTGCGCGCGCTCATCTCGGTGGGCTGCGACGCCATCGGCACCAGCACATCCATCGCCGCGGGATATTTCGTCCCCCAGATCCAGGCGTGCATGCCGCCCATCGAATTGCCGATCACCAATCGCAGATGCCTGATGCCGAGCCCTTCCACGACCAGCCGGTGCTGCGCATCGACCATGTCGTCATAGTCGTATTTCGGAAACGCGGTCTTCAGGCCGTCGGAGGGTTTTGATGATTTTCCGTGACCGAGCGAGTCCGGAATGATGATGTAATACTTTGCAGCATCGAGCGGCTGGCCGGGGCCGAACAGCTCGCCGGCGAAGGCCGGCGTCAGCATATTCTGGGCCGACCCCGCAGTACCATGAAGTATCAGCACCGGCTGCCCGGTCGGCTCACCCACCGTGGTGTAGTGCAGCCGCAGTTCCGGCATCACCTCGCCGGTGTGGAATTTGAAGTCCCTGGCGATCCAGTCGGCCTGTTTCGGTGCGGGATAATCGGCGGCGACGGCAGAGAAGGAAGAGAGCGTGACGAGCGCGAATAGCGCGGTGCGCAGCAGATGCATGAAGTTCTCCCCAGGTGCGGCTGGTAAGCTGGCCGCTTGCGGCGAAGCTACACGAAGAAAACGTTCAAAGCATCCGCGCAACCATTGCCCCGCTCCCGCACTGCAGCGATCCCCAACACTTCCACACCATGCTATTATTTAGGCATGCATCGAAGCAACCGCTCGGGCCTAATCATTCTCTGAAAATCCGATTCGCTTCGTGCGGCCATAGCGTTCATAGTCCGCGAGACAACGCAGCGCCGATGTGAGGTTCGCATGCGGGGGGTGGCACAGGTCGTCATGCTGGCTGCGGTGGCCGCGCTCGCCACCGCCGCGCATGCCGTCGACCGCGGCCAGTTCGAAAATGTACCCGACGATATCCGCGCCTGGTTCAAGGCGGTGATCAGCCCCAGCGGCGTGCCGTGCTGCGATATCTCCGATGGCCACCGCACCGACTATGAGACCCGCGACGGCGCTTACTGGGTGCCGATCGAAGGCGCCTGGATGCAGGTGCCGACCCATGCGGTGATCCGCGACCGTGGCAATCCGGTTGGCGAAGCCGTGGTGTGGTACGTCCACCACCGCGGCCGCATCGTCATCAGCTGCTTCGTGCCCGCCGACGCCGTGTGAACCGCGGGCGCGCGCGGCACGACAGACGGGAAGCGCGCCGCTGCGCTGTCCCACGAAAGTCGTCATGCGCCGCATCGTCATCGCCCTCGCCGCCTTGCTCGTATCAGTTGCACAGGCACGCGCCTCTTCGAGCCTGGCCTGCGATGCCGAGGACAAGGCCGCCACGATAAACATCGCTGGCGCCCACGGCCGCAGCCTCGGCAGCGGCCTCTCGGGTTTTCGTGCCGAAATCGACTTCAAGCTGACGTCGGTGCCGGCAGACATCCGCAAGCTCGAACTCGACAGCAGCCATGTCAGCCAGCAATGGTTCAACGGGCGCGATTTCAAGCTGGCGACGCGCTGGGAACCTGCTGACGGCAAGGCGCCCTACCGCGAGGTCGTGCTGATCGTCGAGACGCGCCGCGGCAAGGCCGTGGAAAGCCTTTATCGCGGCCGCTACACGCTGCAGATCGTCGTCGGCTCCGGCGATCCCGCGGTCGCGGCGAAGCGGCAGGGGGTAAGTGGTACCATCAGCTGCAGCGTCGGCTGAGCGGCCTTTGCCGGAGCGCCCGCGCCTGTCATAATACATCCGAAGCGCCGCGCCATGGCACGGCCTTGCCGTCACCGGACAACCGGCGGTTAGCCGCGGCGATTTCGGCGCGTTACGCGTTGCGAGCACCCGGCCAGCCGCTATCGCGCCAACGTGGCGCGCCAACGAAGCGAGACCACTATGACGGAAGTTACCTATGTGATCGTCGAACATGACGGCGGCTGGGCCTACAAGGTCGGCGCCGTGTTTTCGGAACCTTTCCCGACTCGTGCCATGGCCACCGCTGCCGCCAAGCGCGCCGCCACCGAGCAAACCGTGCCCGGCAAGACCGAGGTAATCCAGTTCGAGGACGAAAAGGGCAGGTGGCACGAAGAGACCGCATCGGGCAGCGACCGGCCGACCACGCATATCGTGGACAAATCCTGAGCCGCGACGCGAGTGAGTATTTCAACCGACACTGAGGCAT
The DNA here is from genome assembly GCA_036924855.1 of Nitrobacteraceae bacterium AZCC 2146. Lineage (NCBI taxonomy): Bacteria > Pseudomonadati > Pseudomonadota > Alphaproteobacteria > Hyphomicrobiales > Nitrobacteraceae > Nitrobacteraceae bacterium AZCC 2146. The sequence continues at coordinate 6,535,342 of JBAGRP010000001.1, read as the reverse complement.
CGCGCGGCACCGGCCGCGCGATGTTGCGTTGGGCGCCCGCCGCCGGACGGGCCTTGCACGGCGCCGTCGTGATCGACCGGCCGCGACGGGAAATTTCGAAAGCGAACTGATGATGAAAAGACCTGGTGGCCCCGCGGCGATCGCCGCCCTGCTCTCCTTCAATGGCGGCTTCGTCGACACCGCGGGATTCCTCGGACTGCAGGGCTTGTTCGTCGCCCATGTCACCGGCAACTTCGTCACGCTCGGCGCGGCGCTGGTGCATGGCAGCCACGGCATCATCGGCAAGGTGCTGGCATTGCCGGAATTCATTGTCGTAATCGTGCTGGCGCGTCTCGCCGGCACCGCCTTGCGCGCGCGAAAGCTGCCGGTGCTGCGTACGCTGCTGTCCGCCAAGGTCGTGCTGCTGCTCTGCTTCTTTCTGCTCGCAGTGGCCTTCGGCCCGTTTCCCGATCCCAATACGCCGGCCGCGCTGCTCACAGGCTTTGCCGGCATCGCCGCGATGGCGCTGCAGAACGCCTTGCAGCGGGTGCATATGCCCGCACAGCCGCCGAGCACGCTGATGACCGGCAGCACCACCCAGGCCACCATCGACGCCGTCGATCTGCTGAGCGGCGTCGAGCCCGCGCAGCGCGGGGCGATCCGCGCCCGCCTCGGCAAGCTCACCATGGCGATCCTGTATTTCGCCGCCGGCTGCGCCTGCGCGGCGATCCTTTATGCGCTGGTCGGCTTCTGGTGCCTGGCGCTCCCCGTGCTGGTCGGTTTTGCGGCGTCGATCATGCAGATCGACGATCCCGCCGCAGCGCCAATGGCCTGAGGCGACTTTTCCGTTCTGTAGCAAAAGTGCTAGCTTTGTGCCTCATTCGCATCGGGAGAGCAGACGTGACCGACCTTGCCGCCGCCGACCTGAGGACAGTCTATCCGGCCCCCCATCCCCGCGTGATCGCCAAGGCGCGGCCGACGCTCGACGTGCACTCCGCCAAGTTCATCGGCCTGTCGCCGTTCTGCGTGCTGGCCTCGTGCGGTCCCGACGGCACTGTCGATGCCTCGCCGCGCGGTGGCGGCGTTGGCTTCGTGCGCGTCGCATCGCCGACCGAGTTGCAGATGCCGGACCGCCCCGGCAACAACCGCATCGACACCTTCCAGAACATCCTGAACGGTAGTGGCCACGTCCAGCTGATCTTCTTCGTGCCGGGGATCGACGACACCCTGCGCGTCAGCGGGACCGCCAGGCTGCTGAAGGATCCGGCCTTGATGGCGTCGATGGAAGAGTTCGGCAAGCTGCCGCGGGCGGTGCTCAGCATCGCGGTCACCGAGGCCTATTTCCATTGCGGCAAGGCGCTGATGCGCTCGAAACTGTGGTCGCCTGAAGTACAGGTGAAGCGCGCAGTGATGCCCAGCATCTCCGAAATGGTCCATGACCAGACCAAGCTCGGCGAGCCGCTGTCGCAGGCCGAGGTCGATGCGGCTTTCAGGCAGCAGCTATAACCGCGGCTCACCGCGCCGAAACTGCTCTCTTGCTAGACGCACCTTTAGGTTGCAAATTACCTGCACCTTGGGGAGAGCGGCGTGCGTCGTATGGCGTTTGCAGGAGTGGTGATGGCGGGTCTCGCGCTGGGCGGTTGCGTGCGCGACCCCTATGTGACGGATTATGGCGAAACCAGATCCGGCGAATGGTGGATCGCGCACCAGATCGATCGCGTGACCGGCGCGGAACTGCCGAGCGCCACTGTGTACGAATACGCTTCCAACAGTAACGAGGACTTTCCCAAACCCTCTTCATTCCAGCTGACATGCCTGGACAAGAAGCCGGTGGTCCGTTTCGCCTTCGCGTTCAAGGTTGGAAATGATCGCGATACGGTGCTTGGCTATCGCTTCGACGACAAAGCGGGCCACGAAAACGTTGAATCGCGCGTGCTGCTTGGCAAGCAGCAGATCGTGATCGAGGACAAGACAGCGCTCGCCCAATTCATGAGTGAGTTGGCGGGCGCGAGCAAATTGTATGTGCGGCTGCGTTCGATGATCGGCGGACGAACCGCGGTTGAATACACCCTGGACGGATCCGCTGCGGCGATTCAGGCTGCATTTGCCAATTGTCCAATGCCAACGACGCCACCTCTGCAACCGCAGAAGCGGACGTCGTAGACGGTTTGGCCTAGAACTCGCTCTCGAGTCCGCCGAGGTGCTTCTGGGTGTAGAGGTCGATGCCGATCCGCTCGATCACATCCAGCTGGGTCTCGAGGAAGTCGATGTGGTGTTCCTCGTCTTTCATCAGGCTCTCGAACAGGTCGCGCGACACGTAGTCCTTGACGCTGTGGCAGTAGGTCGCCGCTTCCTCATAGAGCGTGCGGGCGCCGACTTCGGCCGCCAGATCGCACTCGATGATCTCCTTGACGGTCTGGCCGATCCGCAACGGATCCAGCACCTGCATGTTCGGGAAGCCGTCGAGGAACAGGATCCGGTCGGTAAAACGATCGGCGTGGTTCATCTCTTCGATGGACTCTTTGCGCCACATCTTGGCCATCTCGAGCAGACCCCAATGGTTCAGCAGGCGGAAGTGCAGCCAGTACTGGCTGATTGCGGTCAGCTCGCTGCGCAGCCCCTTGTTGAGGTAATCGATGACTCTCGGGTCGCCCTTCATGATGCACTCCGTTGCCGAAACCCGTCCAAACAGGCCCCAAATCTTATTTAGAATGCTTCTAAATCAGATTACGCAGGAGAACAACCCCCTGCCGGCCGTAATCGACTGCAGACGTCAGGAATGGAAAAAATGGCTGCCAGGGGAAGTTTTTAGGCGGCGGCTTCGACGGCTATGAGGTCGGGCAATGCGGCGTGGGCATGCGCTTCGGCATGGGCGGCGCTGTGCGGGCAGCCTGAGCAGCAAGCTTTGGCGCAGGCGCCGAGCGCTTCGTCCATAATCGCCTTGATGGTCCGCGCACAGCGACCACATTGGGCGCTGCAGCCGAGACAACCATAGACCTGACCCGGCGTGCGCGGCGGACGCGCTCCGCTAACGGCATTTCGGACATCATGGTCGGAGAAGACGTTGCAGGAACAAACGATCATAGGATGAAGGCGGGCTCGCAAGGCGGGACCCCCCTTCGATATTTAAGAGCAGGCCCTGATGCAAAAGGAAAACGCGTGTTTTGAAGCTATTCCAAACTGCAAGCTGGGCGCCTCGCAGAATGGAATGAATCTAAAGAAGCCCTTTAACGGCAGGCCTTAAATGTTTTCAAACCCGCGCCTCTAAAAGTGCACAACCTGTGCGACACTGCGGGTATCGCGATTGCGCCAATCGTTCGTTATCTGTCATCTTTTGCAACGTAAAAGCCGCTGCGCCGCCTCGCTTGCGGCAATATCCGGCTTGGCCATTCATTGATCATTCAAGTGAAATGTGAAACTTTTCACTCCACACAGCACGAACTGCTGTCGAACCCTGCATGAGAGGTGAAGCCATGAAGAAAACCCTGATGGCCCTTGCCGCCGTCGCAACCCTGGCGGTGTCGTCGCTGGCGGCGTCTGCCCCGGCACATGCCCAGCGCGGGCTCGGCGCAGGGATCGCAGCCGGCGTGATCGGCGGCGCTTTGATCGGCGGCGCAATCGCTAGCGGCCCCGGCTACTATGGACCGGGCTACGGCTATTACGGCGGCCCGGCCTATGTTGCCGGCCCCGGCTATTACGGCGGTTGCTACTGGCAGCGCCAGCGCTTCTGGGATGGCTATGGCTGGCGAATTCGCCGCGTGCGGGTTTGCGGCTGAGCCGAACGTTTCTTTTAGCGCAACAGCCTGTTCAACATTCCGGTGCGTTCCCTTCAAGCGGCCCGAAAAAACCGTTTTTTCAGGGCATTGGCTTGTAAACGTTTACGTCGGGTTGACGATTGGGCGCTTTTAAGTGAGATCGTCGTTTCGAACTGCAGCGTGAGACACCCCTAAACCGCGCGTCGCTTGCGGCGCCCTTCTGGAGAGATCTGAGATGAAGAAGACAATTTCCGCCCTGCTCGCCGTCGCGACGGTTGCCGGTTCGCTGGTTTCGGTTGCGCCAGCCGCAAAGGCTGACGGCGGCCGTATCGCCGCGGGCGTTGCCGGCGGCCTGATCGGCGGCGCTCTCCTCGGTGGCGCCATCGCCGCGAGCCGCCCGGCCCCCGCTTATGGCTACGCGCCCGCCCCGGTGTATGTCGAAGAACCGGAATGCCGCGTCGTTCGCCAGCGTTTCTGGGACGATTATCGTGGCGTCTGGCGTTCGCGCCCGGTTCAGGTCTGCGATTGATCTGAGCTAACCGCCGCGCACGATTGCGCGGCCGCAAAAATTCAAAACCCGGCCGTTAATGCGGCCGGGTTTTTTGCTGCCAGTTATCGGGCGCCGCTCATGGCGCGCAGCACGGCCTCGCTCGGCCAGCAGTCGACCTTGAGTCCCGCGGATTTCTGGTACGCGCCGAGCGCGGCGCGGGTCTTCATCCCGGCCTTGCCGTCCATCTTGTCGCTGTACAGCCCGATCCGCGTCAGATGCCGCTGCATCGCCTCGACGTCGGTGCTGCGCAATTGCTTGGAGGCCGACCACGGTGTCGCGAACGGCTGCGCATTGTCCATTCGGTCGCTGAGGTGGCCGACGAACAGCACGTAGAGGTCGGAGAAATTGTACTCCTTGATGACGAAGTAGTTCTTCGTGGTCAGGAACGCCGGGCCATAGATCCCCTCCGGCTGCAGCAACGACGCCGGCTGCGCCTGCTCGGCAGCGCTGAGCTTCTCGCCGCGCACCGGCACGAAGCCTGCGCGCAGCCACTCGCCGATCGATTTTGTGACTTCGGGCACGCCCATCGTGCAATCGGCACTGGCCGGCGCGCGAACCTCATAGGCCCAGCGCAGCCCGGGCTGCCAACCCTTGTTCTTGAGCTGCTGCGCGGCCGAGGCCAATGCGTCCGGCACCGAAGTCCAGATGTTGCGATGGCCGTCGCCGTCGAAATCGACGCCGTGCTTGTATAGTTCGGATGGCAAGAATTGCGTGAGCCCGGTAGCGCCGGCCCAGGACGAGCGCAGATCTTTTCGCGCGACGTCGCCGTCCTCGATGATCTTCATCGCGAGAATGAATTCGGTGCGGTACTGCTCCTTGCGGCGGCCGACATAGGCCTGCGTCGCCAGCACGCGGATGCCGTCATAGGGCAACGCATAGCGGCCGTAGTCGGTCTCGCGGCCCCAGATTGCCAGGATGACCGTGGCCGGCACACCAAAGCGCTGCTCAATGGCGTCGAGCGTGGCGCGATGCTTTTGCAGCAGCCGCTGTCCTTCTGTCGCCAGCCTGGCGATACTGGCCTCCTTCACATAGTCCGCCGGCACCTGAACGAACTCCGCCTGCGACGGCGCACCAGTGGCGGGCCGACCCGGCAGTGCCAGATCCGGCAGCTTGTAGTCGGGCTCGAGGCCACGCGTGACCGCATCGAACGTCGCGCGCGACACGCCGGCCTGCTGCGCCTCGGGCCAGAGCGAGGCGAGGAAGTTTGCGAAGCCGGCGTCTGCGGCGCGGACGGGAGGCGACGCGACGAGCGCCAGCAGCAAGATGCAAAGTCTGCCGAAGCTGGCGCTCAATCTCAACGTCATGCGTGACCGTCTTGCTGTTTCGCCTCTTCCGTCGCCAGGTTCGACAGCCGATCGACATAGGCGATGCCGATCGCCGAGATGATGAACACGGTGTGGATGACGGTCTGCCACATCACGCCGGTCTCGGTGTAGTTGACTGAGCGCGCGGATCCCAGCCCGCCGGCCTCGATGAAGGTGCGCAGCAGGTGGATCGAGGAGATGCCGATGATCGCCATCGCCAGCTTGATCTTCAGCACGCTGGCATTGACGTGGCTGAGCCATTCCGGCTCGTCGGGATGGCCCTGCAGGTTGAGGCGCGACACGAACGTCTCATAACCGCCAACGATCACCATCACCAGCAGGTTGGAGATCATCACCACGTCGATCAGGCCGAGCACCGCCAGCATGATCTGCTGCTCGCTGAAATCGAAGGCGTGGGCGAACAGGTGCCACAGTTCCTTCAGGAACAGCACGACGTAGACGCCCTGCGCCACGATCAGGCCGATATAGAGTGGCAGCTGCAGCCAGCGTGAGCCGAAGATCAGCATCGGAATCGGACGCAACGGGAAGCCCTTCGGCGGCAAGGGCGTTTCAGGCGTCATGGACATGCAGGGCAGCTCCGGTGGGCGGGATCAACTCAACCCTGACTTCGGATGTTGGTTCGATTCTGTCGAGCGATAGCGCAGCGACGTTTCACCGCAGTGCGATTAGCGGGAGTGAATGTAGCAGTCGCGCGTAACTCAGCGAACCGCCACGATAAATATCCGCGGAAACCGCAGCAGCACCTTGCCGTCGGCCTGTGGCAGGTAGGTGGCGGCGATCCGCGCGGTGTATTCGGCGAGATAGGCCTTGCGCTCCGGCGGCTCCAGCGGATCGACGAACGGGCGCAGCCCGGTGCCCTTGACCCATTCCACGATCGAGGTGGCATCATCGAGCGCGTGATTGTAGATCGTGTGCCAGATCTCCAGCCGCGTACACAGCGGCCGCAGCGCGTCGTAATAGGTGCCCGGCTTTGGCAGGGAGTCGCGCAGCTCCGCGGCTTTCGCCAGTTGTTTGCGCCACGGCTCCTGATACGCCACCTCGCGCATCAGGATGTGCGAGGGCTCGTCGAGATTGTCCGGCATCTGCACCGCAAGCACGCCGCCCGGTGGAAGCCCGCCGACCAGCCGCTTCAGCTGCTTGAGATGGTCCGGCACCCACTGGAAGGTGGCATTGGCGAACAGCACATCGGTGCCTGCCGGCGGCGCCCAGTGCGCAATGTTGGCCTCAATGAAAGTCTGCGTCGGCAATCGCTCGCGGGCTTGCCGCAGCATGTCGGCGGAGGTGTCGACGCCGATCACCGCCGCCTGCGGCCATCGCTTCACCAGCAGTTCGGTGGAGTTGCCCGGCCCGCAGCCGATATCGACCACCTTGCGGGCGTCCTGGAGCGGAATCTGCGCCAGCAGGTCGCGCGCCGGGCGGGTCCGTTCATCCTCGAATTTCAGATATTGCTGCGCATTCCAGTCGGCCATGGTCATCTCCGCCTCGTCAACTTGGCCCTTGTAATGCAATTGGCGACGGCGTCGAAATCAATCCTTGAGGACCCGCCCGAATTGACAAAAGCACATCAGGCGGCTCATTGACGACGCCTCAAGTGGGTATTACTTTTTCGATAAAAGTAACACCGGAGAGTTTCAATGACTACCACGGTGACAAGCAAGGGCCAGGTCACGCTGCCCAAGAAAATCCGCGATGCCGCCGGCATCAAGCCGGGCGACAAGGTCGAAGTGCGCAACACCGCATCGGGGGGCATTTATATTGGAAAGCCGGGGGCAGGCGGCGAGTATCTGAAAAAACTGCAGGCAATCGCCAGAAGCCATCCGATCCGCGGCGCGACGACGGATGAGATCATGCTTGAGCTCAGAGGCGACCCAGCCGACGACTACAAGAAATGACGCTGGTCGATACCAACGTTCTCATCGACGTTCTGTCCAGCGACAGAGACTGGCAGTCATGGTCTTCCGCCGCGATGGAGCGGCAATCGCTGGATGGGCCGCTTGTCATCAACGAGATCGTGTACGCTGAACTCGCCGGGCGCTATCCAACGCAGCAAGTTCTGGATGTCGTTGTCGAGAAGCTCGGACTTCACTTCGAGTGGCTTCCCAAATCAGCTCTGTATCTCGCAGGCCGAACCTTCGCGGACTATCGCCGCTCGGGCGGCGTTCGGACCAGTACCCTCGCCGACTTTTTCATCGGCGCACACGCTGTCATGGCGAAGATGCCGATCCTGACGCGCGACATCAGGCGATATCGCACCTATTTCCCCGACGTCGAGCTGATCACGCCGTTCTGACGCGCCCGCTCAGCGCGTCAGCTTCTTGTATTTCACCCGGTGCGGAATGATCGAGTCCTGGCCGAGCCGGCGCATCTTGTCTTTCTCGTAGTCCTGGAAGTTGCCCTCGAACCATTCGACGTGGCTTTCACCTTCGAAGGCCAGGATATGCGTCGCGATGCGATCGAGGAACCAGCGGTCATGGCTGATGATCACGGCGCAGCCGGCGAAATCCTCCAGCGCCTCTTCCAGCGCGCGCAGCGTATCGACATCGAGATCGTTGGTCGGTTCGTCCAAGAGCAGCACGTTGGCGCCGGACTTCAGCATTTTCGCGAGATGGACGCGGTTGCGTTCACCGCCGGACAGCGCGCCGACCTTCTTCTGCTGGTCGCCGCCCTTGAAATTGAACGACGAACAATAGCCGCGCGAATTGACCTCGCGCTTGCCGAGCAGGATCAATTCGTTGCCGCCGGAAATTTCCTCCCACACGGTTTTCTTGCCGTCGAGCGCGTCGCGCGACTGATCGACGTAGCCGAGATGCACGGACTCACCGACCGTGATGGAGCCGTTGTCCGGCGTCTCCTGCTGGGTGATCATCCGGAACAGCGTGGTCTTGCCGGCGCCGTTGGCGCCGATCACGCCGACGATGCCGCCGGGCGGCAGCTTGAAGCTGAGATCGTCGATCAGCACGCGGTCGCCAAAGCCCTTGGTGAGCCCTTCGAAATCAACCACGTTCTGGCCGAGCCGTTCGGCGACCGGGATGGTGATCTGCGCGGTCTGGGTCTGTTTGTCGCTGGCCTGCTTGAGCAGATCCTCATAGCGCTGGTAGCGCGCTTTGGACTTGGCCTGCCGCGCCTTGGGCGATGAGGCAATCCATTCCTGCTCGCGCATCAGCGTCTTCTGGTGCGCGACGTCCTCGCGCCCTTCCTGCTCGAGCCGCTTCTGCTTCTGCTTCAGCCAGGCCGAGTAGTTACCCTCGTAGGGAATGCCCCGGCCGCGATCGAGCTCGAGGATCCAGCTGGTGACGTTGTCGAGGAAGTAGCGGTCATGGGTCACGATCAGGATCGCGCCGGGATAGTTGCGCAGATGACCTTCCAGCCATGACACCGACTCGGCATCGAGATGGTTGGTCGGCTCGTCGAGCAGCAGCAGGTCGGGCTGGTCGAGCAGCAGCTTGCACAGCGCGACGCGACGGCGTTCACCGCCAGACAGCTTGGTGACATCGGCATCGTCAGGCGGGCAGCGCAGCGCGTCCATCGCCTGGTCGACCTTGCTGTCGAGATCCCAGAGGCCGGCGGCCTCGATCTCGTCTTGCAGCTTGGTCATCTCGTCGGCGGTTTCCTCGGAGTAGTTCATTGCCAGTTCGTTGTAGCGATCGAGGATCGCCTTCTGCTTGGCGACGCCGAGCATGACGTTCTCGCGCACGGTCAGCGCGGCGTCGAGCTGCGGCTCCTGTTCGAGGTAGCCGACGCGGGCGCCCTGCGCGACCCAGGCCTCGCCGTTATATTCCTTGTCGATCCCCGCCATGATCTTGAGCAGGGTCGATTTGCCGGAACCGTTGACGCCGAGCACACCGATCTTGGCGTCCGGGTAGAACGACAGATGGACGTTATCCAGCACCTTGCGGGTCGGGTAGGCCTTGGAGAGACCCTGCATGAAGTAGACGAACTGGCGAGCCATCGTGATCCTTGGAACCGTCGCGGGCGTGGAAGGGATTGCCGCTGATGTAGCGGCGCGGCTCCCAAAGGGCAACCGGGGCTTTAAGCATTTGCTAAGGCTGCCGACGACCAAATGCCAGATTGTAACAATTAAAACCGCATTTTAACGACTTCCGCCAAGACTGGCGGCAGGGTGATTTGAAACGCCCTCTCGCGACTGAAGTCGCGCGCAGACCGGCGGAGCCCGTCATGGCGACCATCACCTCAGGAACTTCGACCCCCGCCCCCGAAGCCCACGCGGCACCAACCAGCCTGCTGCAGGAAATCCGGATGTTCTGGCGACAGTTTTTCGTCGCAGCATTCGACCCCTACCGCCCGGAGTTGCATTACATGCGCGGCCCCGGCCCGGCCTGCCGCGCCAAATCCAAGGCCAGGCCCAACCCCAAGCCCAAGTCCAAGCCCTCTTCGTCCTCACATTAAGCTGATCGCCTGCCCGCCCGGCCCTCGTACGCTTGCACGCGCCGGTATTGCGCGTAAGCATGCCGCCAACCCCGACGGCGCTTGCAGCCGTCATCACCACACCGGATGGACGTTCCCATGACGCGGCTGCGCTGTGCAATTCTCGACGACTACCAGAATGTCGCCCTGCAACTCGCCGACTGGACCCAGCTCAACGATCGTATCGACGTCACCGTGTTCGATACGCCGTTCACCTCCGGCGAAGAGGCTGCCGCGGCGCTGAAGGATTTCGAGATCATCTGCGCGATGCGCGAACGGACGCCGTTTCCGCGCACCGTTTTCGAGGCGCTGCCGAAACTGAAGCTGCTGATCACCTCCGGCATGCGCAATGCCGCGATCGATTTCGAGGCCGCCAAGGCGCGAGGCGTCGTGGTCTGCGGCACCGCGATGGTGGGCAATCCCACCGCCGGGCTGACCATCGGCCTGATGCTGGAGCTAACGCGCAAGATTGGTTTCGAGAACGCCCGGATGAAAGCCGGAAAGCCCTGGCAAGTGACTGTCGGCGAGGACATCGAGGGCAAGACGCTCGGCGTGATCGGCCTCGGAAAGCTCGGCAGCCATGTCGCCACCATCGCGCGTGCGATGGGCATGAAGACCATCGCCTGGAGCACCAACCTCACCGCCGAGGCCTGCGAAAAGGCCGGTGTGACCTACGCCACCAAGGAAGAGCTGTTCGCCACCGCCGATATCATCACCATCCACGTCGTGCTCAGCGACCGCTCGCGCGGGCTGGTGTCGCGGGCCGATCTCGCGCGGATGAAGCCGACCGCCTACCTGATCAACACCGCACGTGGACCGATCGTCGATGAAGCCGCATTGCTGGAAACCCTGCAGGCGAAAAAGATCGCGGGCGCCGGTCTCGACACCTATTCGCATGAGCCCTTGCCGCTCGACAGCCCGTTGCGAAAGCTCGACAACGTCGTGATCACGCCGCATCTCGGCTATGTCACCGCGGAAAACTACCGGCGGATCTACAGCGAAATGATCGAAGGCATCGGCGGTTGGCTGAAGGGCGAGCCGGTGCGGCGGATCGGGTAGCAGACATTATCAACGAAAATCGGGCGCCGCGTGAAAACGCAGCGCCCGATTTTTTTTTGCTTTGGAGTGTTTAGCGGATCGTTACCGGCGCGGGCAGCGGCTGCACCGAGGTCGGCTGAGTGCCAGCCAGCGGCGCGGGCGGCAGGCCACCGGCGTTCGGGCCGGGGATCGGCTGCGCCGAAGCGGTGGTGGTCGGCGGCGAACCGCTGGGCATCACGACGACGCGGGTACCGACCTTGGTGCGCTCGAACAGGTCGGAGACATCTTCATTGATCATGCCGATGCAGCCCGACGACACGAACTTGCCGATGGTCGACGGCTGGTTGGTGCCGTGGATGCGGTACACGGTCGAGCCGAGATACATCGCGCGGGCGCCGAGCGGGTTGCCGGGGCCGCCGGCCATGAAGCGCGGCAGATAGGGCTGGCGCTCGATCATCTCGGTCGGCGGATGCCAATCCGGCCACTCCGCCTTGCGGGTGATCTTCTGCATGCCGGTCCAGGTGAAACCGTCGCGGCCGACGCGGACGCCGTAGCGGATCGCGCGGTTATTGCCCAGCACGTAGTAAAGATAGGTGTTGGGGGTATCGACCACGATGGTGCCCGCGGGCTCCTTGGTGACGAAATTGACTTCCTGGCGACGCAGGTTCGGCGCCAGCTGCGCAGTCCCGCTTTCGGGCTGTTCTTCCGGCGGCAGCGCCGACAGCGACACCGGGCGGCCATCGGCGCCCTGCGGCTGAGGCTGTACCGAACCGGTGACAGGCGAACCCTGGGCGCCCACGCCTTCCGGCGGACGCATGCCACGATCGTCCATGCCGCGATCGGAATAGGTCTGCGGCGGACCACCGGCGGGACGGTCCGAATAGATCACCGGTGGCGGGCCCATCGGGCGGCCATAGCGTGGATCATCCGGCGACATCACCGGACCCTGCGGCGCGCCGCGATCGGAATAAACAGGAGGAGCGCCGGCCGGGCGGCCGTAGCGCGGATCGTCCGGCGACATCACCGGGCCAGGCGCCGGCAGTGCGGTCATCGGACGGCCGCGCGGCGACGGCGCGTCGTCTTCGTCGAGGGCATCGAAATCCGGCATCGCGTCCATCGCGCTGCGCGAACGCGGATTAGCGGGATAGCCACCGGGCGGATAGGACGGATCCGGCGGAATCGAATAGCCGCTCTGTGCCGGCGCAGGGTAGCCCTGCGCCAGTGCAAGCGAATGCCCCGCGGCGCTGACAGCCACGGTCGCGAAAATCGTCAAAACACGCTTGATCATCATGGCCCTTGTATAAGCTCAAGCAAACACCGGATCGTTGATGTCAGATCGCGCAGGATCACGGCGCATTCAAGACAATTCCGGCAAAAAGCTTCCCGTTTCGGTCATATTCGCGAGATGACAGGTTACCGTGGCCAACTTGTCTCACCATGGCGGAATGATTGCCCGATAACGCGCCGTTTCGTTGTGCCGACGATTTTTTAACAAACGGTTCCCGAGCGTTGCGTTATCTTCGGATCAACCTGATTCGCAACGCTTTGGCAGCATTCGCCGCCGCGAAACGGGCCGTTCCCAGCGTTGTCACCGCGTCCCCGATGGTTCAAGGGCCTTCGCAAACTGCCCGCGAAGGCGGAATACCAAGTCATGCTCCCGGGTTTCCGTTTTTTGGTTGCGGCCGTCGTGCTTTCGATCTCGATGCTGGTATTCGGCCTCGGTGCCGCATCCCTGCTGCGCTCGGCGCATGAAGAGTTTGCCAGCTTGCCGATCCGGCGGGCGGCGCCGCAGACCATGTTCCCGCAGCAGCCCGAGGCCCCGCCTACGCTGGCGATGCTGCGGGTCGATCCGCCTGTTTTGGACGTGAAGCCTGTTTTGGACGTGAAGCCTCTTTTGGATGTGAAGTCTCCGGCTGCAGCGGCTGAAATCGTGCCACCGGCCGAGCCGGCCCCGGTCGCCGCCGCGCCCGAGGATGTCGAGAAGGCGCCCGACCCGGAGAAAGTCGCGGCGTTGACAGCACCTGCATCGTCTTCGGAAAATTCAACGCCGACAGAGCCGGCAAAGACTGAACCGGCGAAGGCGGAAGCGCCGGCCGCAACCGTGGCGCTCGCACCTGCGGCTGCTGTGCAGCCGCCGCCCATCCCTGCTCCCGCCATCACGACGCCCGAACCGGCCGTCGCCGCTGCCGTCGAAACGCCGGTCGTGCCGGCCCAGCCGCCAACGACGCTGACCGAAGCCGACACAAAACTGGCTTCGACAAAGATCGCCGTTTGGGTGGCCCGCCCGTCACCGTCGAAACACCGCCGGCGGCAAAGCCCGTCGTGGCCCCGGTGAAAAAGGCGAAGGCGCCCTCCACGAAGCGACGCCGCGTTGCCGCGCGGACGACGCCGGCCGCCGCGGCGCCGGCGCAGACCGACCCGTTCGGCCAGCCGTTCCCGCGTTAGCCGATCACGCCGGACCGGTTGCCACCGGCGGTCCATCGGACTGGCCCCATTCGGCCCACGAGCCGTCATACAGCGCGGAGCCGCGCACGCCGAGCCGGTACAGCGCCAGCGTCAACACCAGCGCCGACACGCCGGAGCCGCAGGTGGTGACGATGGGTTTCGCCAGATCGACACCGACTCCGGCAAACGCCTGGCGCAACTCATCGAGCGGCTTCATCGCGCCGGTCGTGGCGTCGAACAGCCCGGCATAGGGCACGTTGCGGCTGCCGGGAATGTGGCCGGCGCGAAGGCCCGGCCGAGGCTCCGGCACACTGCCTTCGAAACGCGGTCGCGGCCGCGCGTCGATCAGCTGCTCGGCGCCGCTGCCGAGATTGCCGACCAACTGCTGCTGGCTGCGCACGAAGCCGGGATCGAACGTCGCGGCATAGGCTGCCGGCTTCGACTCCGTTGCGCCGCTTTCGACCGGCCGCCCTTCGGCGCGCCATTTCTGCAAGCCGCCGTTCAGCACGCGCACGTCATGATGGCCAAAGGCAAGGAACATCCACCATGCCCGTGGCGCGGCCACCCAGCCGCCAGCATCATAGATGACGACGGTATCGGCGTTCGAGATGCCGAGCGCACCGACACCCCTGGCGAAGCTGCCCGCATCGGGAAACATATGCGGCAGCGCGGTGTCGTGATCGCTGATGACGTCGACGTCGAAGAATGCCGCGCCGGGGATATGTGCCGCGCGGTAATCGTCGCGCGGCAACGGCGTGACGCCCGGCAATTTGAACGAGGCGTCGATCACCTTCACGCCGGGATCGTCAAGATGGGCGGCGAGCCATTCCGTGGAGACAAGCGGATCGTCATTCGATGTCATCGTTAAAAACCCTTTCGTTCATCATTCCCCGACACGCCAATTGGCGTGTCTGAGGACGCGCTCTTCGCGCGGGCCTGGAATCCATTCGCCCGGCGGTGGTTATGGATTCCGGGCTCGCTCGCAGCTATTGCTGCTCGCGCCCCGGAATGACGGCTTCTTGTTGATTTGTTAATCCGACTTCGCCTTGCGCGGTTCGACCTTCTCGATCGGGCCGCCGGCTTCGCGCCAGGCGGCGAAACCGCCGGCCATGTGGGCAACCGGGGTGAGGCCCATGTCGTGCGCAGTCTTCGCCGCCAGCGCCGAGCGCAAGCCGCCGGCGCAGTGGAAGATGAATTTCTTGTTCTCCTGGAACACCGGCTTGGCATAGGGGCTTTCCGGATCGATCCAGAATTCCAGCATGCCGCGGGTGCAGGAGAATGCGCCGGGAATCCGGCCGTCGCGCTCGATCTCGCGGGGGTCGCGGACATCGACAATGATCACGTCAGGACTCTGCGCCGCCTTGATCGCATCCGCCGCGCTGATCGTTTCGATCAGCGCGTTGGCCTCGTCGAGCATCGCCTTGATGCCGCGGGTGATGGTCTGTGCCATTAGCGTACCAATTCCTTCATCGCGCCTTCCAGACCTTCGATCGTCAGCGGAAACATCCGCTCGGAAAACAGCCGGCGGATGATGGTGGTGGATTCCGAATAGTCCCAGTGCCGCTTCGCCACCGGATTGAGCCAGATCGCGTGCGGATAGGTCTGGGTGATGCGCTCGAGCCAGACCGAGCCGGCCTCCTCGTTGACGTGCTCGACCGAACCGCCGGGCACCATGATCTCGTAAGGCGACATCGAGGCATCGCCGACGAACACGATCTTGTAGTCGTGGGCGTATTTATGCAGCACGTCCCAGGTCGGCGTGCGGTCGGTGAAGCGGCGGCGGTTCTGCTTCCAGACGCCCTCATAGAGGCAGTTGTGGAAGTAGAAATACTCCATGTGCTTGAATTCGCTCTTCGCCGCCGAGAACAATTCCTCGACCTGCTCGATATGCGAATCCATCGAGCCGCCGATATCGAAGAACACCAGCACCTTGACCGCGTTGCGCCGCTCCGGCCGCATGTGGACGTCGAGATAGCCGTGGTTGGCGGTTTCCTTGATGGTGGTGTGGAGATCGAGTTCGTCCGGCGCGCCGGTGCGGGCGAATTTGCGCAGGCGCCGCAGCGCCACCTTGATGTTGCGGATGCCGAGCTCGACATTGCCGTCGAGATCCTTGAACTCGCGACGATCCCAGACCTTCACCGCGCGCTGGTGGCGGCTCTTTTCCTGGCCGATGCGGACGCCTTCGGGATTGTAGCCCTCGGCGCCGAACGGCGAGGTGCCGGCGGTGCCGATCCACTTGCTGCCGCCCTGATGGCGGCCCTTCTGTTCCTTCAGCCGCTCGCGCAGGGTCTCCATGAGCTTGTCCCAGCCCATCGCCTCGATCTGCTTCTTCTCTTCCTCGGTGAGGTATTTTTCCGCGAGCTTCTTCAGCCATTCGGCGGGAATATCCGCCTTCTCCATAGCGTCGAGCAGGCTTTCCAGCCCCTTGAACACCGTGCCGAACACCCGGTCGAACTTGTCGAGGTTGCGTTCGTCCTTCACCAGCGCGGTGCGAGAGAGGTAATAGAAATTCTCGATCGACTGTTCCGCAAGGTCGGCGTTGAGTGCCTCCATCAGCGTGAGGTATTCGCGCAAGGTCACCGGGACCTGCGCATCGCGCAGCGATGTGAAGAATTGCAAGAACATGATTGACAGATTGCCCGACCACCCGCGCCCGTCAAGGGCGCCTGCCGCAAATCTCATCCGAACTGCGCCCCTTGTGCCGTCTGGCGGGAAATGGCCAAATTGGCGGTCTGGACCTCGGGGGTTTTTCAATTAGAGTTGATCGGTCGCGGGCGTTTCGAAACTGGGGAAAGTCGATGGGGATTGATTCCATTATTGTCTGGCTGATTGTCGGCGCCATCGCCGGCTGGTTGGCGGGCTTGATTGTCAGGGGCGGAGGCTTCGGCCTGCTCGGCAATATCGTGATCGGCATTATCGGTGCGGTCGTCGCCGGCTGGCTTCTGCCCCAGCTCGGCATCAACCTCGGCGTCGGAATCGTTCGCGCCATCATCAACTCGGCAATCGGCGCCGTGATTGTTCTGGTGGTGCTTTCGCTGATCCGGCGTTGACGCCACTCCCATCGTCTCTGCGGCCGCCATCCGGCGGTCGTTTCCATGTTCAGAGGCGGATCGCTCCGCCCAAAAATAAGCAACAGGGCTCGACCAGATGAAATTCACCGGCACCAAGAACTACGTCGCCACCGACGACCTCAAGATCGCCGTCAACGCCGCGATCGTGCTGGAGCGCCCATTGCTGGTGAAGGGCGAACCCGGTACCGGCAAGACCGTGCTGGCCGAGGAAGTCGCCAAGGCACTCGGCTCGCCGCTGTTGACCTGGCACATCAAGTCCACCACCAAGGCGCAGCAGGGCCTCTACGAATACGACGCGGTGTCGCGGCTGCGCGACAGCCAGCTCGGCGACTCCCGCGTCTCCGACATCAAGAACTACATCCGGCGCGGCAAACTCTGGGAAGCCTTTACCCACGAGCAGCGCCCGGTACTGCTGATCGACGAGATCGACAAGGCCGACATCGAATTCCCGAACGACCTGCTGCTCGAACTCGATCGGATGGAATTCCACGTCTACGAGACCGGCGAGACCATCAAGGCGGCGAAGCGCCCGATCGTGATGATCACCTCCAACAACGAGAAGGAACTGCCGGACGCCTTCCTGCGCCGCTGCTTCTTCCACTACATCAAGTTTCCCGACATCGAGACCATGAACCAGATCGTCGAGGTGCATTTTCCGGGCATCAAGCAGCGCCTGGTGGCGGAAGCGATGCGGATCTTCTTCGAGGTCCGCGACGTGCCTGGACTGAAGAAGAAGCCCTCGACGTCGGAACTGCTCGATTGGCTGAAACTGCTGCTCAACGAGGACATGACGCCGGAGACGCTCAGGGAGCGCGACCCGCGCAAGCTCATCCCGCCGCTGCACGGCGCGCTGCTGAAGAACGAGCAGGACGTGCACCTGTTCGAGCGGCTCGCGTTCCTCAACCGCCGCGAGGTGTGAGGCGGGCCATTCGCTAAAACGATAAAGGGCCTGAAAAGCCGCTTCCGGTATCCGGGGGCGGCTTTTTTAGCGCCTTTTCGCCATCCGTACCTCAAATTCGGTATACATTATTTGGCTTTTCAAAACCGAAATCTCGCGATATCCTGCCAATAATCGAATTCCTGTATACATACTGAATTCAAACAAGACCAAACTGGAGGACGCCGCGATGGCCGCATCGTTTCCGTTGAACGCCTGGTACGCCGCCGCCTGGGACGTCGACATCAAGCACGCGCTGTTTCCGCGCACGATCTGCAACAAGCATGTGGTGATGTATCGCCGCGCCGATGGCGGCGTCGCCGCGCTGGAGGATGCCTGCTGGCACCGGCTGGTACCGTTGTCCAAGGGCCGGCTCGACGGCGATACCGTGGTCTGCGGCTATCACGGGCTGAAATACAACGCGCAGGGCCGCTGCACCTACATGCCCTCGCAGGAGACCATCAACCCCTCCGCCTGCGTACGCTCCTATCCGGTGGTCGAGCGGCATCGCTTCATCTGGTTGTGGATGGGCGATCCGGCGCTGGCCGATCCCGCTCTGGTGCCGGACATGCACTGGAACGACGATCCGGAATGGGCCGGCGACGGCAAGACCATCCACGCCAAATGCGACTATCGCCTCGTCGTCGACAACCTGATGGATCTGACCCACGAGACTTTCGTGCACGGCTCCAGCATCGGCCAGGACGACGTCGCCGAAGCGCCGTTCGATGTCACCCATGGCGACAAGACCGTGACGGTGACGCGCTGGATGAAGGGCATCGAGGCGCCACCGTTCTGGGCTGCGCAATTGCAGAAGCCCGGCCCGGTCGATCGCTGGCAGATCATCCGCTTCGAGGCGCCGTCCACCGTCAACATCGACGTCGGCGTCGCACCCGCCGGCACCGGCGCGCCCGAAGGCGACCGCTCGCAGGGCGTCAACGGCTTCGTGCTCAACACCATGACGCCGGAGACCGAGACTACCTGTCACTACTTCTGGGCGTTCGTCCGCAACCACCGCATCACCGAGCAGAAGCTGACCACGGAAATCCGCGAAGGCGTCTCCGCCATCTTCCGCGAGGACGAGATCATCCTCGAGGCGCAGCAGCGCGCCATGACCGAGAATCCGGACCGGGTGTTCTACAATCTCAACATCGACGCCGGCGCGATGTGGACGCGGCGGGTGATCGACCGCATGGTGGCGAAGGAAACCAACCCGCAACGTCTCGAAGCGGCGGAGTGATCCGGTGAGCGAACGCGAATCCGAACGCTCGGTGTCGCAGACCGTTCGCGCCCAACTGGCGCTGCGCGATCTGATCCTGTCCGGCAGCCTGCGGCCCGGCGAGCGCATCAGCGAATTGCAGGCGGTGGAGATCACCAGCGTATCGCGCACGCCGGTGCGCCTCGCGCTGGTGCGGCTGGAGGACGAAGGCCTGCTGCAGGCGATTCCGTCCGGCGGCTTCATGGTGAAGGCGTTTTCCGAGCGCGACATCCTGGATTCGATCGAGTTGCGCGGCACGCTGGAAGGCCTCGCCGCGCGCCTTGCCGCCGAACGCGGCGCCAGCGCTCGCAGCCTGGAGCCGCTGAAGGAATGCCTCGCCGATATCGATCAGCTGGTGCGGCAGGATCCGATCTCGGTCGAAGCGTTTTCGGCTTACGTCACCATGAATGCGCGGTTTCATGCGCTGCTGACGGAATTGTCCGGCAGTGCGCCGGTGATCCGGCAGATCGACCGGGTCTCGGCAATGCCATTTGCTTCGCCAAGCGCTTTCGTGATGGCCCAATCCGCGTTGCCGGAAGCCCACAACATTCTGCTGATAGGGCAGGAGCACCACCGCATCGTGCTCGATGCCATCGAGAACCGCGAAGGCGCCCGCGCCGAGGCGATCATGCGCGAGCACGCCCGCCTCGCCGTCCGCAATCTGCGCCTCGCGCTGCGCAACCGTACCCATCTCGACCTGCTGCCGGCACTGGCGCTGCTGACATCAGCCGCAACGGATTAATTCGGGAGAATTGCCATGCGCTTTGCCGAACATTGGATGTGGTGCACGATCGAGGCGACGCGCGATGTCATCTCGGGCATTCGCGAGATCACGCTGAGACCCGACGCGCCGATTGCAGGCTATCCGCTCGGCAGCCACATCAATGTGAGCCTGCTGATCGATGGCCAGCCGCAGACGCGCTCCTACTCGCTGGTCGGTGAGCGCAAGTCTGACACGTTGCGGATCGCGGTGCGGCTGGCGCCGGACAGCCGCGGCGGCTCCAGGGCGATGTGGAATTTGCAGCCTGGGGCGCGGCTGGAAATCTCCAGCCCGTCGTCACTGTTCGAGATCGACTGGACGCGCAAAAACTATTGCTTGATTGCCGGCGGCATCGGCATCACACCGATCGTCGGCATCGCCAGCGCGTTGCAGCGCAGGGAGGGCATCGACGTCAAACTGCATTACGCGGTGAAATCGCGCGCCGACGCCGCCTATCTCGACGAATTGTCTGATCTGCTCCATGAGGATCTTGTCGTCCACGCCAGCGACGAGGCCGCACGGCTCGACTTCGAGACGACATTCGCCGCCCTGCCCGCCGACGCCATCGCCATCATGTGCGGCCCGATGCGAATGCTCGACGCCGCGCGGCATGCCTGGAACGATTCCGGCCGTCAGCCTCCCGACCTGCGCTACGAAACCTTCGGCTCCAGCGGGTTGCTGCCGACAGCGGAATTTCGCGTGCGGCTGAAAGGCTCCGGCGCCGAGATCGTGGTGCCGCAGAATCGCTCGATGCTGGCGGCGCTGAACGATGCCGGCTTCGAGGTGATGTCCGACTGCGAGCGCGGCGAATGCGGCGTCTGCGCCATCGACGTGGTGGCCATCGACGGCGAGATCGACCACCGCGACGTGTTCTTCAGCGACCACCAGAAGCAGAGCAACACCAGGATCTGCCCATGTGTCTCGCGTGTCTTGGGCACGGTAACGGTGGACACGCTGTATCAGCCCGATCCTGCGTGAGCTCCGCGGCGATCAGCGGCCGCTCCACAGCGATGCGATCATCGAGATGACGGAGAGCAGGATGATCGCCGCGCCGTAGATGTAGGCGACGGTCGCAAGGCCGATCAGCGGCACCGACAGCCCCGCCGCCACAGCCGGCAGGCTGAAGGCGAGATAGCATTCCACATAGAATGTCGCGAGCAAGCCGGCGCGCTGATGCGGTTCGGCCGTCGGCAGCAACGCGCGCAGCGATCCCGAGAAAGATACGCCGAAGCCGATGCCGGCAATCGCCGTGCCGGCGAACAAGACACCGACCGCATGCTGCTGGATGCCGAACAGCGAGACCGCGACGCCAATAGACAAGGCGCTGGTGCCGAGCACGATCAGGCGCTCCGCTGGCCAGTGCCGGAACAACGCGACCGCGCTGGCTGCGGCCAGCAACAAGGTCGCCAGCACAACGCCCCCGATCCACGGCGAACTTACGCCCATCGTCGTCGCCACTACGGTCGGCATCAGGGACATATGGAATCCGCCGAGCGCCCAGGTCGCGACGCCGGCTGGCGTGATCCGCAGCAGCACCGCACGCGACTGCTTGGGCACGCTGACATGCGGCCACAACGACGCCATCGCACCAGACTTGCGGCTGACGCTTTCCGGCATCAGCCACAACAGCGCGATCATCAATGCGGTAAAGCCGAGCAGCACCTCATAGACCAGATGCAACGGATCCGGTGCGAAGGTGACCAGCGCCGCCGCACCCAGCGCGCCGACCATCAGCCCGATGAAGGCCGTGACGCTGTTGAGCAGCGGGCCATGGGTGCGGTTGGTATCGAGAATCGCCGCGCCGAGCGCCGTGGTCGCGGTGCCGACGCAAAGGCCCTGCACCGCGCGGGCGAGGATCAACTCCCCGACATTGTCGGCGTGCGCAAACAGGATCATCGCAGCCGCAACAGGCCGCCGAGAATGACCGGGCGCCGCCCGACATAATCGGACAACCCACCGACCGTGAGCAGCGCCGCCAGCAGGCTGAGCGCATAGACCGCAAACACCACGGTGATCATCAGAGGCGTCAGATGCATGGACTGCTGGTAGAGCCGATACAGCGGCGTGGCGGCGCTGCTGCTCGCTGCGATCAACGCGGCGCCGACGAAGCTGAACACGGTCATCGTACCGGGCGACAAGGCACGCGTGGCGGGCGCGACCTGCGGCGCAGTCGAAACGCAGGATTTTCCGTGGCTTGCTTGCATCGCCAGTTCCTTAAAGCTAATATCTAGCGTTAGCTATTTAAGGCGGCCGGGAGTTTAACGCAAATCATTTGCGTTAAGGATGGCCGCGTCTATCGCATGGCTCGCCTGCAAGAGGATCATCGTGGCGCTGAAGGAACGGATGCGGGTTGGCGGGCGCAGCGCGCGGATTCAGTCCGCCGTGCACGACGCTGTTCACAAACTCGGTGCCCTGACCACCCGAAATCAGGTTACCGTCCCGCAGATCGCGGCAGTTGCCGGCGTCACACCTTCGACGATCTATCGACGCTGGGGCGACCTGCAGACGCTGCTGGCCGATGTCGCAGTGGCGCGACTGCGGCCCATCGCCGATCCGGAAGACACCGGTGCGATGGAGTCGGACCTGCGGGCGTTCATCGACCAGTTCGCCGAGGAGATGTCCTCGCCGGTCGGCCGCGCGCTGATGCGCGACGTGTTCTCGTCAGGCCAGAGCTTCCCCAGCCAGTGCGCAGGGTTCACCTGCGATCATCTCGCCACCATCACCTCACGAGCGCAGGCGCGCGGCGAAACGCAGTTCGATGTCGACGAGGTGATCGACCATGTGGTGGCGCCGATCATCTACCATATCCTGTACGGCGATCGCGAAGTGACGCCGGACTATTGCCAATCGCTGCTGGCACGCCTTCGCTCGCTGCCGGCGAAGCACTGAGCCGGCGCGCGCTTTACTCATCCCCGATTGCGCTTCGCCTCCCGCGAATTTTGAATCGCCCTACCTCACCCGCTCGTTCAGCTGATAGGTCAGATGCGCCTTCACGGTCGGCCATTCCGCCGCGATGATGCTGTAGACGACGGTGTCGCGCAGCGTGCCGTTCGGCGCGATCTGGTGGCTGCGCAGGATGCCGTCGAGCTTGGCACCGAGTCGCTCGATGCCGCGGCGGCTCTGGTGGTTGAAGAAGTGGGTGCGGAATTCCACCGCGATGCAGTCCAGCTTCTCGAAGGCGTGGGTCAGCAGCAGCAGCTTGCACTGGGTGTTGAGGCCGGTGCGCTGCACCCGCTTGGCGTACCAGGTCGAGCCGATCTCGACCCGGCGGTTGGCCGCATCGACATTCATGTAGGTCGTCATGCCCGCTATCTTGCCGTCGGCATCGAACACGGTGAATGGCAGCATGGCGCCCGCCGCTTGCAGCGCCAGCCGGCGCGCGATCTCCGCCGACATCTTCTCCGCCGTCGGAATCGCGGTGTACCAGATCTTCGAGAGGTCGCCGTCGCCGACGGCCTCGATCAGGCCATCGGCATGGGCAGGAGAAAGAGGTTCGAGCCGGGCGTGAGGGCCGCTAAGGGTAACAGGTTCAAGCCACGGCATCGATCATCCTTTGTGATTCGAAGCGCGATCGGACGCAAAACCGGTATCCACTTTTGCTGATCGCGCTTTATTTATTCAGAAAATTCAGCGGCAGGCCGGAGCGCGGCCAGTCCATCGCGACAAGTTCGCCCTTGCCCGACAGCGTGATGTACGCCGTTTTAAGCTCCGGGCCGCCGAACGCAATATTGGTGGTGACGCGATCCCCGGTCGGCACCTGCTCCACCAGTTTGCCGTCCGGCGCGATCACCGAAATGCAGCCGCTGACCAGCGTGGCGACGCAGACATTGCCGGAGGCTTCGACACCCAGCGAATCGAACATCTGGTAGCCACCGAGGCCGGCGATCGGAAGGCCGCGCTCGCCGCGGTAGATCACCTCGCGCGGCTTCACTTCGCCGGGCGCGGAGAGATCATAGGCCCACAGCCGTGCCGTGGGCGTTTCCGCGATGTAGACGGTCTTTTCATCCGGCGACAGGCCGATGCCGTTGGCCGGCAGCATGCCGAACACCTGCTCGGTGAGTTCGGCGGCACCGGGCTTCATGTAATAAGCGGCGCCGACATCCATATCGCGGGCGCGGCGTTTGCCGAGATCGGTGAACCAGAGCCCGCCCTGCTTGTCGAACACCAGATCGTTCGGTCCCTTCAAGGGATGCTCGCCGCATTTGTCGAACAGGGTCTCGACCTTGCCGGAGTGGAGATCGACGCGCTGCAGCGAGCCGCCGATATATTCATGCGGCGACGGCGCGCCGGGCATCATGGTGCCGCGCGATGGCGCCCAGCCGAAGCCGCCATTGTTGCAGATGTACATCTTGCCGTCCGGGCCGAGCGCGGCGCCGTTCGGGCCGCCTGGGATTTTCGCCACCACTTCCTTGCGGCCATCGGGCCAGATCCGGGTCAGCTGCTGCGCGCGGATTTCCACCAGAATCACCGAGCCGTCCGGCATCACCACCGGACCTTCGGGAAATGCGAGATCGGTGGCGAGCACGCGGAGATTGGAATGAGACATTGGCATCCTCCTTGTTTTTGTTTTTGCAGGCGGACACCAGGGCGATCCCGCACGCAGCATTTTGCCTGGGTCGATGTTAGGCAACTCGCCATCGCTTGCCAAGCAAGCCGACTTATTTCGCCGCGTGGCAATTCCGCATTGCGATGACAACAAACACTGCAAGCGTCTCGCTGGCAACGCTACGGCGATCGTGCATACTCCGCATGCATTTGCGCCGACGGCTCACTATCCGCGAAGACGGAGGGAGCTGCGGTTAAACCTCAGGGAGGACGACAATGCGACCCCACACTAGCCTCGGAATGACTGCTGCTCTTGCTGCGATGCTGCTCGGCGCCATGGCGGTTTCCGCTGATGCGCAAAAGAAATACGACACCGGCGCCACCGACACCGAGATCAAGATCGGCAACATCATGCCGTATAGCGGGCCCGCGTCGTCCTACGCCACCATCGGCAAGACCGAGGCGGCGTATTTCAAGATGATCAACGAGAAAGGCGGCATCAACGGCCGCAAGATCAACTTCGTCTCCTACGACGACGGCTACAGCCCGCCGAAGACCGTCGAGCAGGCGCGCAAGCTGGTGGAGAACGATGAAGTTCTTTTCATCATGAATCCGCTTGGCACTCCCGGCAACACCGCGATCCAGAAATACATGAACACCAAGAAGGTGCCGCAGCTGTTCGTCTCGACTGGTGCGGCGAAATGGGCCGACCCGAAGAATTTCCCGTGGACCATGGGCTGGCAGCCCAGCTACCAGGCCGAGGCGCGGATCTACGCCCAGTACATCATGAAAAACCATCCGGGTACGAAAGTCGGCGTGCTCTACGCCAATGACGATTTCGGCAAGGACTATCTGATCGGCCTGCGCGATGGCTTCGGCGACAAGGTCAAAGACTACATCGTGAGTGAGGTGCCCTACGAAACCAGCTCACCGACGGTGGATTCGCAGATCGTGCAGATCAAGGCGGCGAATCCCGACGTCTTCGTCAACATCGCGACGCCGAAATTCGCGGCCCAGGCGATCAAGAAGGTCGGCGAACTCGGCTGGAAGCCGGTGCACATCGTCACCAACGTCTCGGCGTCTGTCGGAAGTGTCATGAAGCCCGCGGGCTACGAGAATTCGCAGGATGTACTTAGCGCCGCCTACATGAAGGACCCGAAAGATCCGCAGTGGAAGAGCGATCCCGGCATGTTGGAATGGAGCGCCTTCATGGACAAGTATTATCCGGAAGGCGACAAGGAAGACAGCGCCACCGTGTTCGGCTACGGGGTGACGCAGGGCATCGTGCAGGTGCTGAAGCAATGCGGCGACGACCTCACTCGCGAGAACATCATGCGGCAGGCCGCCAACCTCAACATGGAAATCAACATCTATCTGCCGGGCACCAAGATCAAGACCAGCCCCACCGACTTCAGCCCGCTCGAGCAATTGCAGATGATGCGCTTCAAGGGTGAAAGCTGGGAGCTGTTCGGCCCGCTGATGTCGGGCGAGAAGCACTCTTGAAATTGGATGTCGCTCCTCTCTTCCCCTCTCCCACGCGGGAGAGGGGAAGAGAACGCTGCTACTTCGCACTATCCTTTGCTGCCGCAGCCGCCGGCGCATCCTTCTTCTGCGCCGCCTGCAAATCCTCCACCGTCTTCTGCAACCCGGCGACGACGCTCTTCAACGCCTCGATCTGCCGGTTGGCGGCGTCGAGCTTCTGCTGGCTGTCGAGGCCGAGCTTGCCGATGGTCTTCTGCAGGAAATTGACATTGCTCTGCAGGCAGCTGGTGCGGCGCTCCATGGTCTTTTCGACGGTGCAGATCTCGATGCCCGGCACGTCCTGCGCCTGAACGCCGGGGCCGCACACGAGCGCTGGCATCATACCTGCAATGGCAAACATTATACGGCCGCGCATCAATCCCTCGTCGTTTCCATGATTGCTGCAGCAGCCAAGCGGGCGGACCACCCGGCTGTCAACCGGCTGTCAGCCGGCGACGATGGGAACAACGGTGCCGGGCGGCCGTTGAACCAATGGAGTATCCCGAACATGGCAACGCGTGAACGACGTCTGGCTGAATTCAACGGCCAGGGAGACCCGGCACCCGATCAGGCGGTGCAGGTGCTGTGCGAGGACCACAGCGGCACCTATCAGCTGCCGTTTCCCTGCAAATATGTAGATGGCGAATGGCGCAACGCCGAATCCGGCAGCGCGGTCGAGGCGAATGTCGTCGGCTGGCGATTGCCGCGGTTCGGATGACCATCGGCAATCGCGCTATGTGTCTCATCCTGCGACGGAATTTGCCGAGTTCTTAAGATTTGGAACGCGCGTGGAACGAACCGCGCCCGAATCAGCGTTTTTGATTCGCGCGGCGCGACACGCGGCCGCATCTGGTGTCGTGGCCGAGAAGCCGCACCAGATCCAGCGAGGCGGCCACGCCGGTCGTCCGCTCATCTCAGCTCGCTGTTAACCTCTGACCGCCCGCTATCGCGTTACTTCCAGGGGGGCACCGGGTCAGGCCGGCGCTTATTCGTACAAATACCCGACCGGCTTGCCTTCGGTACGCAGGGGACGAATGTCCTTCTGTGTGATGATCTTACCCGCCAAGCCGTCAATCTCGTCACGCTGCGTCGGCGTCCAACTGCGAAGCTTTTCCATGCCCTTCAGTAGGCCAAGCCGGAGGACTTGCGTATTTTCGCCCACCCCGACAAGGCTTGTCGAGTTCTTGCCCGCCGTCACCACATCGCCAGCCGCAAGTTCAAAAGTCTTCCCCGCATTGTCCTTGAATTCGGCTGTGCCGCGAATGACACGATAAATAACAACCTCGCCTTTCGCGAAAGAGGCGGCGTCCATTGCTGCCGAGGTGCTCTTCGGCAAGAGCGACTGGCCGCGTGGGTCGGTTGCGATGATGTGGCCGGTGACAAGATGACCGCTCGGAACCTCGATTCCGATATCACGCACATAAACGGGCGAAGCCGATTTGATGACACTATCAGCCAGCGGCTTGAAGAGCGCGTCTAGCGCCAGCGGATCCTGAAGCCAAAAGCCTGCATCGGCCGGGCGATCATGCAGTGGGTGGGTCCAGGCCACACGCGGCGTTTCGGCTTCGTTGATCTGATCCGGACCCACGATCGTCGGATTGGGGAAGGTCGTCGGATCGGTGATGAAGGCTTCAATGAACTTGCCGGAATAGCCCATGGAGAACGGATCCGGCACCACCGTCTGCGGCGTCTTCAAGTTCTCTTCGGTCGACAAACCCGACCAGGTGTAAAACAGCTGGCGATGCACGATCGCGCTTTGCAGCATCACCGCGCCAGGGCCGACGTAGTAAAAACGGCCATCGTAATCGAAGGTGAACATACCCGACGTGACCAGCACGAGCTGGAAACCGCCTGGTGGAAGATGAAGATGGAAATCGGTCGGGCCGGTATCTTCGCGGTAAATCGGCAGATTGGTCGCGACCTCATGGAGGAGGAAGGTCTCGTTGTTTGCATGAAAACCTTCATTCGCGCGGCTATAGAGTGCCTGCGGGCGATAAGTCGCCTCGTATGTCGTATCCTTGTGGCGATCGATAGCTACGAAATCCTGATTATTGAGGCGGAGAGGATCGCCGTTCGGGCGAGTAAGGCCAGGCCATTTGAGATCGACTGCAGCATGGACATTCATGGCATCCTCCAATCGAGGCGGGGCGCCTCGGCCCAGTTGCTCCTGCAATGCACCATGCGAATTTCACGCCAGCGAAGAGATCAGAAGTGAACTTCATGTGGCGAAGTTTTACGCAGGGAAAGATGTGGCTGAATTCGTGGAGAATTCGAAGCAGACCACGACGCAGCCAAGGCCGTAAGACGGGCCGGCTCACGCCGCCAGGTCACGCCAGGGCTGGCTGCGATTCGCAGAAGCCGGCCTACCGGTCAGGCAATTGCGCACGAGCGCTGCCTAATATTCCACCTCGAGTTCTTCGATATCGGCCGGCTCCTGCTTGGCTGCCGCGATCCATTCCTGCATTTCCGGCAGCGCCATCACCATGCTGGCATAGGCTGTAAGCTGGCTATCGAGCTTGACGTCGTAGGTCATGAAGCGCGTCACCACCGGCGCGTACATGGCGTCGGCCATGCTGCGCTCGCCGAACAGAAACGGCCCGCCGGACTTCGCCAGGCATTCGCGCCAGATCGTGCAGATCCGGTCGATGTCGGACTGGGCGCGGGACCAGATCTTGAAGTTCGGGAAATGGCCCTTGAGATTGACGGGTAAGGAGGCCCGCAGCGTCGTGAAGCCGGAATGGATTTCGCCGGAGATCGAACGGCAATGCGCCCGCAGGATGCGGTCCTGCGGCAACAGGCCGGCTTCCGGCATGATCTCGTTGAGATATTCGGCGATCGCCAGAGTGTCCCAGACCACGGCGCCTTCGTGCCGCAGGCACGGCACCAGGATCGACGACGACAGCAGCAGGATTTCGGCCTTGGCCGAGGCATCGTCCGGCGCGGTGATGATCTCGTCGAATTCCAGCCCGGAGAACTTTGTCAGCAGCCAGCCCCGCAACGACCACGACGAATAGTTCTTGCTGCTGAGTGTCAGTGTCGCCTTGGCCATGACTTTCTCCTTACGCCCGAATTACGCCGAACCGACAGCTCGCGAACAAGGCAGCCCGGTCGGCTGCCCATTGCTTGTGCTGCCCGCATTTTATTCAGCAAACCACGTGCCAGTTTTATGGGACAGTTTGACTCCGCGCTGGCTTCGATATTGCATAGCAATAGAGCAGGGACCGTATCCGGATGATGTCAATGATGTATCAGGCCTACCAGAATCACATGGATCTGACGGCGCCGTGGCGCACCGGGGCAGCATCTGCCCTGAAATACCTCAACCTCATTCCAGCCGGCACCTCGGGAAAACTGTTTGGCCGCCTCGCCGCCGCCCTTGAGCTGATCTCGCGCACCGCCCTCACCTACAAGCGGCCCGACTTCGCCATCGGCAAGGTAATGGTCGGCAACAGCGAACTGGAGGTCACCGAGGAAGTGGTGTTCTCGACCCCGTTCGGCTCGCTGCTGCACTTCAAGAAAGAGAACTCACCGGCGCAGCCGCGCATGCTGGTGGTGGCGCCGATGTCCGGCCATTTCGCGACGCTGCTGCGCGGCACCGTGAAGACGCTGCTGCAGGACCATGACGTATATATCACAGACTGGCACAATCCGCGCGACATTCCGCTTAATCAGGGTAAATTCGGCCTTGACGAATATACCGAACATCTCATCACTTTCATGAACGAACTCGGCCCGCGCTCGCACATGGTGGCGATCTGCCAGCCATCAGTGTCGGCGCTCGCTGCCGCCGCGATCATGTCGGAGGACAATCACCCGGCGCGGCCGGCAAGCCTCACGCTGATGGCCGGCCCGATCGACACAAGAATCCAGCCGACCAAGGTCAACGACTTCGCCAAGAGCAAGCCGCTGAAATGGTTCGAGGAGAACCTGATCAACTACGTGCCGTTCCAGTGCAAGGGCGCGTTCCGGCAGGTCTATCCAGGCTTCATCCAGCTCACCGCTTTCGTCTCGATGAATCTGGAACGCCATATCAAGTCGCATGTCGATCTTGCCGATCATCTCGCCAAGGGCGAGACCGAGAAGGCCGCGGTGATCAAGACATTCTACGACGAATATTTTGCGGTCATGGACCTGCCGGCGGAGTTTTACATCGAGACCATCCGTGACGTGTTCCAGGAGCACCTGCTGCCGCAGGGCAAGCTGACCTATAAGGGACGGCCGGTGAATCCGGGCTCGATCAAGCGCATGGGCCTGATGACGGTGGAAGGCGAAAAGGACGATATCTGCTCGATCGGGCAGACCTTGGCTGCTCAGGATTTATGCACGGGAGTACGCGCTTACCGCAAAGTCCATCACATGCAGGCCGGCGTCGGCCATTACGGCGTATTCAGCGGACGCCGATGGAATAACGAGATTTATCCTCTGCTGCGCGATTTCGTGCACGTCAATTCGTGATCGTGCGCGTTGTATACAAATATTTCCCGCGTTTTCACCCAAATGGGTGACGCGGACTTCGCGCCATTCACTTACGTCGATACCGGGGGAATTGTTTTGCAGGCTGCGGGGGCAGCGTGTCGATCATTCCAATTACCGCCTCGGCGGACCATGTATTGACGATGCAAGACTTTCAGTGGGGCATACTTCACATCAAGGCCGGCCGTCGTGCCGGCCTTTTTGTTTCAGCTTGGACCCATTGTTTCAGGTTAAACCACCGGCGGTATCCGCCGCTGACCAAGCATGCTGACGAGATCGACCTGACGCTCGACGCCGGTTTTCACGAACACTGATTTCAGCTGAGTGCGGACGGTGTTGAGGCTGACGCGCTGTATCTTCGAAATCGCATCGACCGACTTGCCATCGATCAGCATGCTGGCGACGCGGGCCTCGGCAGGCGTGAGGTCGAACAGCGCTTGCAGCAACTCGGGCGCCGGGCTGCTCTGCTGGGTCAGTGCTGTGAGAAACACGAGGGAGACCGCGCCGGTAAAGACATCGAGCCCGGCGAGGCGCAGCGGCATCACATGCGCAATCAGCGGCGGGCTAGTCAGCGTGCCCGCGACGGGAATCGAGCGCCCGGTCGTGGCCAGCGACGATGGCTTCGCCAGCGCTTCCAGGAACATGGTTTGCGCTACGGACGAGGAAAACTGCACCTGATCCTGGGCGCCGATGCTGACGCTGGATGCGCTGGCGAGAAAGCCCGGATTGGCCGCCACGGCACGTCCGTTCTGCATCACCGCCGCCGTGGGAAGGCCGATCATCTCCAGCGTTGCCACCGCGGTGCGGGCACGCTCGAAGCCCAGCCGGCCCGCGAACAGCGCGGAGCGCGCCAGATGGGGACGAATTCCGTCGAGCTGTTCGGCAATCGCGCGCGGCACCGGCCCCTTCGCCCAGGCCTTTTCGATCGAGAACACCAGCATGTCGCCGGATGGCGCCCTGATAGAGGTCCCGACACACCAGCCGAGGCCACCTGGCCGCAGGATGTCGGTGTAAAAACTTTCCTTCTCCAATTCCTCAAGGGTGAACCGGTCGAGATCGGTGAGGAACCTGGCTTCGATATTTGGAATCAGCCGCTCGGCGCGCGGATTTTTATCCGCGAATGGACTTTTCGTCCATCGATCGATGCGCTCGTGAATTTTCGCAGACGACATCCATCGCGGAATTCCCGGCGACACGGCGAATAGCATGGAGCCTTCGCCGTCGGCGATCTCGGCCAGGCGGTCGAACACCTGCGGCCAACGCTCCGGGACCACGCCCGCTTCGTAGATTTGATCGACAAGCGTCTCGTCGTTCACGGAGTCCGGCAACGTATCTCTCAGTTCATCTTAGGCCCGGCGTCAAAGAACTAGAAAGGCCCGCCAAACCGGTCAACACCGTCGCTGGCAAAAAAATTCCACCAGCAGACAATTACTTGGTGCGGATCGGTGCGTCCTTCATTCCATTGTTGTCGTAAGCCCGGCGCAACGCGCCGCCGCTAGTTGCATCCTCCATGAATTTCGTGACGAAAGCGAGCGCCATCGGATGATTCAGCGGCACCGCCACCGCGGTGGTTGTCTGCTTGAACGTCTCATCCAGCACGCGTGTTCCCGGAATCTTCCTTGCCATCGCATTGAGTTGGTCGCGCGACAGCGCGAAAGCATCGACCTCGCCGCTCTTCAGCAGCTGGAAAATCTGGTCGTAGGTCTGATAACCGGTGACTTTCGCCGATTTCAGATGCGCCATCGCGCCGCGCATGGTGGTGGTGTTCATCACCGCGGCAACGTTGATGCCGGGCTGATCGAGTGCGCGAAAGTCCATGATGGTCGAGTTAGGCTTGACGATGTAGGTCGCGTCAGCGACTTCATAGACCGGGCCGAACGACATCTTGCTCATGCGCTCGGTGTCCTGCGGCAGGAACGTGACGTCCCATGTGGCTTTTGACGCAGCCTCAGTGATCTGCCCGGAATTCTGGTGCACGACGAACTCGACAGGCAACGACAGTTGCGTGGCCATTTCCCTGCCAAGATCGACCGGCACGCCGGCGTAGTTGCCAGCTTCATCCTTGGTGCACCAGAACGCACCGCCGGCCGGGCTGATCGCGATCGCCACCCGTAACTTTCCGGTCGGCGCAATCTCGTCCTTCAGCGGATCGGCGATCGCCGGCCCCGCGATCAAGGCACCGAGCAGCACGGCGGATAGCGACAGCTGTACGAGATTCGTCATGGTGATCCTCCACGCCGGGTCTTTGTCCGGTCGATGATAGCTTATACCGCCACTGCACGCGAAGCGAAGCCATCCAGCGATGGGCTGGATTGCTTCGTCGCAAGATCTCCTCGCAATGACAGCTCAGCTCGCCTTCACCTTTGCAGCCGGCAGCTCCGGCGGCAGGATCATCGCGGCGACGATCACCAGCACGCACAGCGCGGCGAACGAATGCAGCATCATCATGAAGCCGCCCTGCTCGTAGAGCCACGCCACCAGCCCGACCGAGGCGCCGGCCGCCGTGAAACCGACGAAGTAGCGCACCGCATAAGCCCGCGAGCGCCACTCCTCGCTGGTGTACTTGCCGACCATCGCCTCGTTGACGGTGATCTGGCCGAACAGGCCGATGATGATGCCGATCGCCACCACGATCAGCGAGACGTTGGACAGCGTGGCCGCAAAATACAGAAACGGCGCCAGCACGAAGGACAGCGGCACGCACACCGCCTTCAGCGAGTAGCGGTCGATCAGGCCGCCGATATTGTACTGCGTCAGCGCGCCGAACACATAGACGCAGGCGGCGATGATGCCGAGCAGCGCGGGGCTGTGGGTCATGTCCGACAAGCGCTCGGCAAACAGCTTCGGCAGCGCCACCGTGATGGCGTTGAAGGTGGTGGAGATCGCGATCACCGTGATCAGCAGCGCCAGGATCACGCGCCACATGTCGGATTTGGCGACCCGAGACTGCGCCGCGGCCTGCCTGAAGCCGGAGCGGTCCTCATGCGCCACCGCACGCATGAACATCACGCCCGCCGCTAGCGTAACGATGCCGGGAATGATGAAGGCCCAGCGCCAGCCGAGAAACTGTCCGACCACGCCGGTGACCAGCGCCGACGACGCCACGCCAAAATTGCCCCAGACGCCGTTGATCCCCATCTCACGGCCGATCTTGTCGGCGTAGGAGACGATCATCGCGGTGCCGACCGGGTGATAGATCGAGGCGAACAGGCCGATCGAGAACAAGGCTGCGCCGAGCTGCAGCGGGGTCTGTACCAGGCCGACCGCGATCATCGACAGGCCGATGCCGAAAAAATAGATCACCATCATGTGGCGGCGGCTCCAGCGGTCGCCGAGCCAGCCGGTGACCAGCGAGCCCGCGCCGAAGGCGACGAAGCCCGGCGTCGCATAGGGCAGCAGCTCGGAATAGGTCATGCCCATGGTCGGCCCCATCACGATCACCGCGGCGGCGAAAATCAGCATGGCGTAGTGGTCGATGAAATGGCCGACATTGACGTAGGTGATGACCCGGGCGGGGACGTTCATGAAATCGATTCCTGCATGGCGTGGAAACCCGTTATAAGAAGTTGCCTTAACGGGATGTCGCCAATGATTATCGCTAAAGCGCCAATTCTTCCCCTGTCCGACCGGCGGTTGTCGACCGCGGGTGGCGTGCACACTCTGGCGACGCGCTACCGGAAAGGCACTCGGCTTGAACCGCATGCGCATCGGGAGGCGCAGCTGGTGTTCGCCACCGAGGGCACGATGCAGGTCACGACCCCAAAGGGCCGCTGGCTGGTGCCGCCGGATCGCGCGGTCTGGGTGCCGGCACAGCTGCCGCACGCCATCGACGTGCTGGCCGACATCGAAATGCGGACGCTGTATTTCGACGTCGCCTGGCTCAAGCGCGATACGCGCAACAGGAACCTCGAAACGGAATTCGTCGTCCGGGTATCGCAGCTGCTGCACCAGGCTATCCTGGCGCTGTTCGACGGCCGCAATGATTCCGCACGCAGCGATCTGCTGATCCAGCTGGCCGTGCTGGAGTTGCATCAGGCCGAGGATCCGACGACCTTCATTCCGCTGCCACATGAGCCGCGCTGTCGCCGCGCGGCCGATATCGTCCTGACCGATCCCACCGGGTTACATGAGATCGAGACGCTGGCGCGCTCGGTCGGCACCTCGGCGCGGACGCTGTCGCGGCTATTTTCGGCGGAGACGCAATTGAGCTTCAAGAGCTGGTGCCAGCGCGCCCGCATCGCTTCGGCGATTGAACGCCTGTCAATGGACCGCAACATCTCGGTCAAGCAGCTCGCGGCCGATCTGGGCTATGCGAGCTTCTCGGCATTTTCCCACGCCTTCCGACAGGTGACAGGCAGAAGCCCAACGGAATTTTCCGAGGCGAAATAGATACCGAACGTGGTTTACCGCGGCACCACCGCGGTGGCTTCGATCTCGACGCGGGCGGCCAGTTCGACCAAACGCACCACCTGCACCAGCGCCATCGCCGGATAATGCGCGCCAAAGATCTCGCGATAGATATGGCCGAGCACCTTGAGGTTGCCGAGATACTCTTCCATATCGACGACATACCAGGTCAGCCGAACCAGATGCTCCGGCCTGGCGCCGCCTTCGGCGAGGATCGCCGCAATATTGCTCAGCGCCTGGCGCACCTGCGCGGTGAAATCCGCCGGCAGGTGGCCGGCGGTGTCCCAGCCGATCACGCCGCCGGTGACGACAATGCGGCCGTCAGCGGTCATGCCGTTGGCATAGCCCTTCGGGGCCGGCCAGCCGCTCGGCTGCAGCACCTGCGGGAGGGAGATGGGAGAGTCGGTCTTCGAACTCGGCACCACGGTCAATGTGGGGCCCTTTGGCACGGTCACCGGCAAGTCTCCTTCAAACGCAAATTGATAAAATTCATTCCGCCGCCACTGACGACGCGCCGGCCTGAGCGATCTGGCGCAAGGCGAAGCGCTTCAGCTTGCCGGTTTCGGTTTTCGGCAGCTGGGTGACGTATTCGATGGCACGCGGGTATTTGTAGGGCGCGATCTCGCGCTTGACGTGATTCTGCAGCTCCGTCGTCAGCGCTGCATCACCGATCACGCCGGCCGCCAGCACCACATAGGCCTTCACCAGCATGCCACGGGCTTCGTCGGGGCACCCGACCACACCGCAATCCACCACCGCCTCATGCGTCAGCAAGGCTGCTTCGACATCAGGGCCGGCGATGTTGTAGCCGGCGGAGACGATCATGTCGTCGGAACGCGACTGGTACCAGAAGTAACCATCCTCATCCATGACAAAGGTGTCGCCGGTAACGTTCCAGCCGTTCTGGACGTATTTCAGCTGGCGCGCGTCGGCGAGATAGCGGCATCCCGTCGGGCCGCGCACCGCGAGGCGGCCGATCGTGCCCGGCGGCAGGTCGTTGCCCTCGTCGTCGACAATCTTGGCGACATAGCCCGGCACCGGCTTGCCGGTGGCGCCCGGGCGGATTTCGTTTTCGACCGTGCTGATGAAGATGTGCAGCATTTCGGTGGCGCCGATGCCGTCCATCAGCTTGATCCCGGTCGCCTTCAGCCAGGCATCGAAAGTGCCCTTCGGCAGGGTCTCGCCGGCCGAAACACATTTGCGCAAGGAGGAGATGTCGTGGGTACCCATCTTGCCGAGCATGGCGCGGTAGGAGGTCGGCGCGGTGAAACACACCGTAACCTTGAAACGTTCGATTGCCACCGGCAGATCGTCCGGCCCGGCCTTTTCCAGCACCACGAACGACGCACCGATATGCAGCGGAAACAGCACGCCGCCGAAGCCGAAGGTGAAGGCCAACGGCGCCGAGCCGATGAAGCGATCTTCCGGGCTGGCGCGCAGCACGTTATGGGCAAAGCCGTCGCATACCGCGAGCATGTCGCGGTGGAAATGCATGGTGCCCTTGGGCTCGCCCGTGGTGCCCGAGGTGAAGGCGATCAGGCAGACGTCGTCGGAAGCGGTATCGACCGCGGTGAATTCCGGACTGGCTTCCGCGATCATCGACTCCAGCGAGCCCGGCTCGTTCGATCCCCAATAGACGATGCGCTGCAACTCGGGGGCTGCGGCCTTCGCCTTTTCCATTTCGTCAGAGAGCTTGCCGTCGCACAGCGCCAGCGGAATTCTTGCTTTCTGAATCGGATAGGCCAGCTCCTTGGCGCGCAGCAACGGCATCGTCGCGACGCAGACGCCGCCCGCCTTCAGTACCGCGAGATAGGTCGCGACCATCATCGGATTGTTGGCGGAGCGCAGCAACACGCGGCCGCCGGTGACGAGGCCGAGTTTGCCGACCAGCACGTTGCAGATCCGGTTCACCAACTGCTGCAGCTCGCGATAGGTGTAGCTCTCGGTAAGGCCGAACATGCAGGGCGCGTCGCCATGGCCTTCCTCGACCCAGCGATCGAGAAACGGCACCACGCAATTCAGCCGCGCCGGATACTGATACTCGGGCCGGGTGAAGAGAAACTCCGGCCACTGGTCGTGCGGCGGCAGATTGTCCCGCGCAAAGGTATCGACGTGGGCGGTGTAAGCTTGTGTGAGGTGAGCCTCAACAGTGGCCATTGCATGCTCCTGTCACTTCAACACGCCCGGCAGCGCGATCCGGATATCATTTTAGACTTAAAACATATTGGCGCAACTGCCCGGACCGGCCACACAACGGATTTTTTGCAATGCGGGCGAATAGAGGCGCGGGAAGTTTAGGCAAATACCGCCTAACGCTGCGCCAATTGCTTCAAACGCAGCGTCATCGGCGACTGCGGATCGGCCAGCGGCGCGATCACAGTAAAATGGTTGGCGCCCGCGAGCGCCTCGAAACGCGTCGCGATGCCGACGCCCCACGCGTCCACAATGGTCTGGCTCTGCCGAAAATACTCCGCACTCTCGTCGCCACCAACCACGGCATCGAGACTGCCGCGCGATGGCATGGGCCAGAACAGCGGACTGACCTCGCGGGCGCTGACGTCATTCAGATGCAATGGAATATTGACCGAAGTCGGCACCAATGGAACCAGATCAAACAGCCCGGAAATCGTATAGGCCGCGATAACCAGATCCGCCGGCAAGGCCGCGTCGAGCGCGCGCCATTCCGTCGCCAGCATGCAGGCGGCGAGATGGCCGCCGGCGGAATGGCCTGATATCACCAGCCGCTGCCCGAGCTTTGCGAGCTCGCGCGTCATGGCGCGCATCTGCTCGATAATGTCACCGACCGAAACGTTCGGGCAGAGATCGTAGCTGGGAATCGCGACGCTGATGCCATGGGCGTTGAGGCCGCCGGCGAGATGGCTGAAGAACGAACTGTCCAGCGCCTGCCAGTAGCCGCCATGGATGAAGACGACGATCGGGCCAATATTCTCGGCGGGGAAGAAATCGACGGTATGGCGCGCGCCTGCGCCATAAGGGATGACGCGCCAACCAGGATGCGTCTCGCGATAGACCTTGGCGTCGCGCGCCCAGCCGGCGATATCTGCGGGATGGCCGGGCACCCGCGCGCGGTTGTTGTACTCGACCTCGAGATCGACCGCCGTGCTCACAGAGCCTTGTCCTGCGCCGCTTTCTGCGCCGAGGCCTTGGTCTTGGCCAGCAGCCGCATCAATTCGCGGACATCTTTTGGCGCGAGATCGGTGAAGATTTCGGCGATCCAGGTCTCGTGTTCTTCGGCCATCTTGCGGAATTCGGCGCGGCCGAGTTTCGTCAGCCGGATCACCTGGACCCGGCGATCGGTCTCGGACGTGCGGCGATCGACGTGGCCGGATTCGACGAGGCGCTCGACCAGGCCGGTGACGTTGCCGTTCGACACCATCATTCGCTTCGAGACATCCGACAGCGTCATGCCGTCCGGCACCTTGTCGAGCTGTGCCATCAGGTCAAAGCGCGGCAGAGTGACGTCGAAGCGCTCGCGCAACCGGCTGCGCACCTCGCCCTCGATCAGGGTGGTGCAGGTCAATAGCCGCAGCCACAGGCGCAATTCATCGCCGTGATCATCTGGAAGTTCGACGGCCTTGGTCTCGGAATCGAGAATCATGATGCAATCTTACCTGCCTGAGACTTCGACGGTAGCAACGCGGCCGGAAATCCCCAGCTTCGTACCGTCCGGTACGCCCAATCCTTTGACCTTCAAGGAATTTGGGGACGACCGCAAGTCAAAACGCCGCAGCCGGCCAACTGCCGGATTCCGGATATTTCTTTAAGGTTCAAACAAATTGGCCTGCCGCTTGCATGGGCTTTTGCGATGG
This sequence comes from Nitrobacteraceae bacterium AZCC 2146, assembly GCA_036924855.1. Lineage (NCBI taxonomy): Bacteria > Pseudomonadati > Pseudomonadota > Alphaproteobacteria > Hyphomicrobiales > Nitrobacteraceae > Nitrobacteraceae bacterium AZCC 2146. The sequence continues at coordinate 6,497,023 of JBAGRP010000001.1, read as the reverse complement.
TTTTCGCGCGACTCCTTTGCTTGCGGCGGCTGCCATCCTCAGAATAAGCTGAGGCGAGACACTATTTGGGTTGGCGGGATTTCGGCCACGTAAAGCGGCCGACAGAGGAGAGATCATGAAGCAGCAGATCAAATTGGCCGGCCTGGCCGTCCTGATGAGCGTCGCAGCCGGGCAGGCTGTCGCGCAGGAAAAGATCAAGGTCGGCGTGATCGTGTCGCTGTCCGGCGCCGGCGCCGTGCTCGGCCAGCAGGCCCGCGACGGCTTCAACCTCGCGGTCAAGGACCTCGGCGGCAAGATGGGTGGCAAGGACGTCGAAGTCATCGTCGTCGATGATGAGCTCAAGCCCGACGTCGCCGTCACCAAGGTCAAGGGCCTGCTGGAGCGCGACAAGGTCGACTTCGTGGTCGGCCCGATCTTCTCCAACATCCTGCAGGCGATCCACAAGCCGGTGATCGAGAACAAGACCTTCCTGATCAGCCCGAACGCCGGTCCGTCGAGCTACGCCGGCAAGGAATGCAGCCCGTTCTTCTACGTCACCTCGTATCAGAACGACCAGATCCACCAGATCCTCGGCAAGGTCGCGCAGGACCGCGGCTACAAGCGCGTCTATCTGCTGGTGCCGAACTATCAGGCCGGCAAGGATTCGGTCGCCGGCTTCAAGATGGACTTCAAGGGCGAGGTCGTCGAGGAATCCTACATGCCGCTCGGCACGCTGGATTTCCAGGCTGAACTCTCCAAGATCGCCGCGCTGAAGCCCGACGCGGTCTTCACCTTCATGCCCGGCGGCATGGGCGTGAACCTGGTCAAGCAGTACAAGCAGGCCGGCCTCGCCGACCGCATCCCGTTCCTGTCCGCCTTCACCGTCGACGAATCGACGCTGCCTGCACAGCAGGATGCGGCGGTCGGCATGTTCGGCGGCTCGAACTGGGCGCCTAACCTCGACACGGCGCAGAACAAGAAGTTTGTCGCCGCCTACGAGGCCGCCTACAACAGCGTACCCGCCACCTACGCGTTCCAGTCCTATGACGCGGCGATGCTGATCAACAGCGCCGTCACGTCGCTGAAGGGCGATCTCTCCGACAAGACCAAGGTGGCCGCGGCGATGAAGAAGGCCGACTTCACCTCGCTGCGCGGCGGGTTCAAGTACAGCGCCAACGGCTACCCGATCCAGGACTTCTATTTTACCAAGGTCGCCAAGCGCGCCGACGGCAAGTACCAGACCGAGATCGTGGAAAAGGTGTTCACCAACTACGCCGATCGCTACGCCAAGGACTGCACGCCGAGCAATTAAGTCGTTGCGCAAAGGCCGCTCGCTTCTTCCTCCCCCCGCTCTTGCGGGGAGAGGGTCGGAGTGAGGGGCTCTTCCGAACCGCGAATGCTGAAGAAGATTTATACGCAATGCCCGGCCCCTCACCCGGATATCGCGCTGCGCGCGACATCCGACCTCTCCCCCGCAAGTGCGGGGCGAGGTTAAGAAGGCCAGTTGCGGCTACAGAGTATAGCTCCGCGATTCATTGCCCGCGGCAGCAAGATTGGTAACCAGGCCGCATGACCCTCACACTTGCCCTCGTCCAGATCCTGAACGGCCTGCAGTTCGGGCTGATCCTGTTCCTGATCGCCGCCGGGCTGACGCTGGTGTTCGGCGTGATGGACTTCATCAATCTCGCCCACGGCGTGCAGTATATGGTCGGCGCCTATTTCGTCGCGGCCTTCACCGCCATGACCGGCAGCTTCCTCCTCGGCCTGGCGCTCGCTTTGCCGACGGCGCTGGCGTTCGGGCTGCTGCTCGAAGTGCTGATCTTTCGACACCTTTACGACCGCAGCCATCTCGACCAGGTACTGGCGACGTTCGGCGTCATCATCTTCCTCAATCAAGCCGTGAAATTCGTCTGGGGCGCGGCACCGCTGAACGTGCCGATCCCCGACGCGCTGTCCGGCACCATCGAGATCACCGACGGCATGCTGTATCCGGTCTATCGCCTCGTCATCATTGCCGTCGGCCTGGCTGTCGGCCTCGCACTGTATTTCGTCGTCAACAAGACCCGCCTGGGCATGCTGGTCCGCGCCGGCGCCAGCAACGCGGCGATGGTCTCCGCGCTCGGCGTCAACATCCGCTTCCTCTTCACCATCGTGTTCGGCGTCGGCGCCATGCTGGCGGGTTTCGCCGGCGCCATGGTGGCGCCGATCCTCTCGGTCGAGCCCGGCATGGGCGACAACGTGCTGATCCTCGCTTTCGTGGTGATTGTGATCGGCGGCATCGGCTCGATCCGCGGCGCTTTCATCGCGGCACTGCTGATCGGCCTCGTCGATACGCTCGGGCGCTTCTTCGCGCCGACGCTGCTGCGCGTCCTGCTCGATCCCGCCACGGCGAGCCAGACCGGCCGCGCCATCGCGCCGATGCTGATCTATATCCTGATGGCCGCGGTGTTGTTCTTCCGGCCATCCGGCCTGTTCCCGTCGAAGCAATAGCGGGACATGAGCGTGAACAATCTCATCGACCTCGACACTCCCGTTTCGCCTGCCCTCAGCGCGCCCGTGCGCCCCGGCCGCGTGTTCGTCTTGCCGCTGGTCGTCTTCGCCCTGTTCGCGCTGGTGCCGCTGCTCGCCTTGTACGGGCCGCAGTCGTTCATTCTCGCGCTGGTGACGCGGATCATGATCCTCGCGCTCGCCGCGATGTCGCTCGATCTCTTGATCGGCTATGGCGCGATGATCTCTTTCGGCCATGCCGCTTTCGTCGGGCTCGGCGCCTACAGCGTGGCGATCCTGTCCAGCCACGGCATCAATGACGGCTTCGTCCAGCTCGCAGTCGCGCTCGCCGTCTCGTTCCTGTTCGCCCTGTTCACCGGCGCGATCTCGCTGCGCACCAAGGGCGTCTATTTCATCATGATTACCCTGGCCTTCGGCCAGATGCTGTATTTCTTGGGCACCTCGCTCGCGGCCTATGGCGGCGACGACGGTCTGACACTGGCCTCGCGCAGCACGCTGTTCGGCTCCAGAATCCTGAAAAACGACATCGTGCTGTACTATGTCGTGTTCGGCTTCCTCCTCGGTGCCTATCTGCTGCTGCGCGGCATCGTCGCCTCGCGCTTCGGCCGGGTGCTGCGCGGCATCCGCGAAAATCCGGTGCGCATGGAAGCGATCGGCTTTGCGCCCTATCGCTACCAGCTGACCGCCTATGTCATCGCCGGCATGATCGCCGGCGTTTCCGGATGCCTGCTCGCCAACCAGACCGAATTCGTCAGCCCGGCCTTCACCACCTGGCAGCGCTCCGGCGATCTGATTTTCGTGATCGTGCTCGGCGGCCTCGGCTCGCTGCATGGCGCGATCATCGGCGCGGCGGTGTTCAGCCTGCTCGCGGATATCCTGTCGCATTACACCGAACATTGGGCGCTGATCTTCGGCCCGATCCTGATCCTGGTGGTGCTGTACGCCCGCGGCGGCATCGGCGGCCTGCTCGGGAGCAAGCCATGAGCACCGCCCCGCTGCAGCTGCAGAACCTCTGCAAGAATTACGGCGCACTGCGCGTCACCGACGACGTCTCTGTCAATATCGAGGCCGGCGAGCTGCACGCCATCATCGGCCCTAACGGCGCCGGCAAGACCACGCTGATCCACCAGATCTCCGGCCTCGCGCCGTCCGACTCCGGCCGCATCATCTTCGATGGCCAGGACGTGACGAAGTTGCCGATGTCGCAACGCGCCCGGCTGGGGCTGGCACGCTCGTTCCAGATCACCTCGATCCTGCCGCGCTTCTCGGCTTTGGAAAATGTCGCGCTCGCCGTGCAGGCGCGCAGCGGCTCGAGCTTCTCTTTCTTCGGCAACGCCGCAGCGGAGCCCACGCTGAACGATACAGCGATGGCGCTGCTGGCGCGCTTCGGCCTTGCGGCGCGTGCAAGCGTGCCGGCCGGGCAGATGTCCCATGGCGAAAAGCGCCAGCTCGAAATCGCCATCGCGCTCGCCGCCCAACCAAAACTGCTGCTGCTCGACGAACCACTCGCCGGTACCAGCCACGACGAATCGCAGCGGTTGATCAACACCCTGCAGGAGTTGCGGCGCGAATTGCCGATCGTGCTGATCGAGCACGACATGGACGCAGTGTTCGCGCTGGCGGATCGCGTCTCCGTACTCGTCTATGGCCGTATCATCGCGTCCGGTACGCCACAGAGCATCCGCGACAACGCCGAAGTGCGAGCCGCTTATCTCGGCGAGGAGGCGGCCTGATGCTCAACGTCTCCAATCTGCAGGCAGCCTATGGCGCGGCAAAAGTGCTGTTCGATATTTCATTGAATATCGGCGCCGGCGAGGTCGTCACCCTGCTCGGCCGCAACGGCATGGGCAAGACCACGACGATCAATGCCATCATGGGGCTGATCCATCCGACCGGCGGCGCTGTCACCTTCGATGACCAGCCACTCACTGGCCTGCCCTCCTATCGCATCGCGCAGGCGGGCATCGGACTGGTGCCGGAAGGCCGGCAGATTTTCCCGACGCTCACGGTGGAAGAAAACCTGATCGCCACCGCCGCGGTGCGCCGGCCGCCGGCGCGCTGGACGCTGAAAGACGTCTACGAGCTGTTTCCGCGGCTGAAGGAACGCCGCGGCAATTTCGGCACGCAACTGTCCGGCGGCGAACAGCAGATGCTGGCGGTCGGCCGCGCGCTGATGACCAATCCAAAGCTGCTGATCCTCGACGAGGCCACCGAAGGCCTCGCGCCGCTGATCCGGCTCGAGATCTGGAATTGCCTGAAGAAGCTCAAGGCCGAGCATCAGTCGATTCTGGTGATCGACAAGAACGTCGATGCGCTGGCTGCCTTCGCCGATCGCCACGTGATCATCGAAAAGGGCCGCGTGGTCTGGACCGGCACGTCGGCCGAACTCAAGGGCGATCCAACCATCAAGGATCGCTTTCTGCATGTGTAATTCGATGACCTCACAACCGTCATTGCGAGGAGCCCTTGCGACGAAGCAATCCAGTTCTTTCGAATGTTCGGCTGTCTGGATTGCCGCGTCGCTTCGCTCCTCGCAATGACAAAACGATAGCTCAGAGACGACCCCAAGGAAGGAAACCAACACCATGAAAACAGAGATCGCCGGCATCACCCGGGCCAATGAAGGCATGCAGGGAATTTCCTGGAATATTCTGGGCCAGACCTATGTGCCGAAAAACTGCACCGAGGATTCGTTCTCGTGGCACGCGACGTTTCCGCCCGGCACCTTCGTGCCGCCGCACATCCATCCCGACCAGGACGAGTATCTCTACATCCTCGAAGGCAAGCTCGACTTCATGCTGGCCGGCTCCGATGCCCAGGCGACGCCGGGCGATCTGGTGCGGCTGGCGCGCGGTATTCCGCACGGCATCTTCAACAAGTCGGATCAGTCCGCGAAAGTCTTGTTCTGGGTGTCGCCGAGCCGCCGGCTCTACGATCTGTTCTGGGGCATCCACAACATGAAGAACCAGAATCCCGCCGACGTCGTGGCACTCGCCGCCGAATACAACATCCACTTCCTGCCGCCGCCTCCGGGCGCGTGAGCGGCACGCCGTCATTGCGAGTTCTAGCAAAGTTGGCTTGCCAACTTTGCTCTGAGCGAAGCAATCCAGAGGCCGCAAGCGAAGGCTGGATTGCTTCGTCGCAACGGCTCCTCGCAATGACGATTGGAGCGACGCCTATCCCCCGACCACCGAAAGTCCCGGCAATGCCGCAAAGCCCGCCTTGCTGGCATAGCCGCGCACGATGGCTTCGCGCTGGGCATAGCCGAGCACGTGATCGACATTATCGAAACCATCCGGCGCCAGCTGCTCGACGGCGTCGATGACGCCTTCGGGGCCGCCACGGCGGTTGGAGCGGACGATCTCCGCGGTCATCGGCAGGCGCTTCTTCTCATAGGCTACCAGCGCGTGGCGCGGATGTTCGGCATAGGCCAGCGCGTCGGCCAGCGCGCGGGCATCCAGGATCGCCTGTGAGGCGCCGTTGGAGCCGACCGGATACATCGGATGCGCGGCGTCGCCGAGCAGCGTGACGCGGCCGCTCGACCAGTACGGCAAGGGATCGCGGTCGCAGGTCGGATACTCGTAAAACTCAGGCGTCGCCGTGATCAACGCGGGCACATCGACATGCGGCACCGAGAACCGGGCCACATGCGGCATCAGATCCTCACGCTTGCCGGGGCGCGACCAGTCCTCGCGGCGCGGCGGCGGCTGGTTGGCATCGCCGACCTTCACGAGCACCGCCCAGTTGGTGAGACGGCTGGACGGGCTGGAGCCCTCGGCGATCGGATACACCACGACTTTTGCGTTCAGGCCGCCGGCGACGATCATCGAGTTGCCGGTCAGGAACATCGGCCAGTCCCTGGCCCCGCGCCACAACATCAGCCCGTTCCAGCACGGCGGGCCTTCCTCGGGAAACAGCGTGCTGCGCACCTTGGAGTGAATGCCATCGGCGCCGATCAGAATGTCGCCGCGCGCGGTTTCCACATGGGCGCCGGAGCGGTCGAAGAAATGCGCGGTGACGCCGCCCTCGTCCTGGGTGAATGCACCAAGACGGCGTCCGGTATGGATTGCGTCCACGCCGAGGCGCTCCTCGACGGCCTTGTGAATCACGCTCTGCAGCCGGCCGCGATGGATCGAGAACTGCGGCACATCATGGCCGGCATTGACGCCGCGGGATTCACGCCAGACTTCCTGACCGTGGCGATTGAGATAGTGCAACTCGTCGGTACGGATCGCGATAGCGTCGAGCCTGTCTAAGAGACCGAGCCCGGCCAGTTCGCGGATCGCATGCGGCAACGTGTTGATGCCGACGCCGAGTTCGCGGATGGTTTCCGACTGCTCATAAAGCTCGCAGCCGATGCCCCGCGCCCGCAGCATCAATGCGGTGGTGAGGCCGCCGATTCCGCCCCCGACGATGATCGCCTTCATCAGCCCAACTCCACTCAGTTACAACACAACGCTGTTTGGCGTTCTTCACCTCTCCCCGCAAGAGCGGGGCCAGGGAGCAGACTGTGCGCTCACTTTCAGCCTGCCACCCACACTATTCCGCCGCAAGCGGCTTCGTGGCCTCGGCGCGCAACTCGGCACGGGTCTTCGGCTTAGCCTTAATTTTCAGGTCGTCGAAATCCTGCCGGTCGCGGATGCTGTTGCGGAAGATCTGCTCCTTGCCGGGCATGTATTGCGGCGGGCAATAGGCGTCTTTCGCGCCATACCAGGCCGCGGCCTTCAGCGTAAAGGACGGATCGACCAGATGCGGGCGGCCGAGCGCGACGAGATCGGCGCGGCCGGCGGCCAGGATTGTGTTGACCTGATCGGCCGTGGTGATGTTGCCGACGCACATGGTGGCGACGCGGCCTTCGTTGCGGACCTGTTCGGAGAACGGCGTCTGGAACATGCGGCCGTAGATCGGCTGCGCATCACGCACGGTTTGGCCGGTGGAGATATCGACGAGATCGACGCCCAGTTCAGCAAAGGCGCGCGCTATCTTCACCGCATCATCGCCGGTGATGCCGCCCTCGGCCCAATCGGTGGCGGAGATGCGCACCGACATCGGCTTGTGCGACGGCCACGCCGCGCGCATCGCCTCGAACACTTCCAGCGGGAAGCGCAGCCGATTGGCAAGCACGCCGCCATATTCATCTGTGCGCTTGTTGGTCAGCGGCGAGATGAAGCTGGCGAGCAGATAACCGTGGGCCGAGTGCAGCTCCAGCATGTCGAAGCCGCAGGCATCGCCGCGCATGACGGCGGCGACGAACTCGGCCTTCACGGCATCCATCGCGGCGCGGTCTATTTCGCGCGGCACCTGGCTGTCCGGATAATAGGGAATCGGCGAGGCCGACAGCACATCCCAGCCGCCCTCGGCCAGCGGACGGTCCATACCATCCCACATCAGCTTGGTAGCGCCCTTGCGGCCTGCATGGCCGAGCTGCAAACAAATCTTTGCTGCCGAATTCTCATGCACGAAATCGACGATGCGCTTCCACGCGGCTTGCTGCTTGTCGGTCCACAGGCCGGCGCAGCCGGGCGTGATACGAGCGTCGCGGCCGACACAGACCATTTCGGTGAACACCAGTCCCGCGCCGCCGATGGCGCGCGAGCCGTAATGCACCAGATGGAAATCGCCGGGCACGCCCTCTTTCGCCGAATACATGCACATCGGCGACACCACCGCGCGGTTCGCCAGCGTCATTTCGCGCAGTTTCAGCGGCTGGAACATCGGCGCCGCCGGCTTGTCGACATCGACATCAAATCCCTTGGCGCGGACCTGCTGCGCAAAGGCCTTGTCGACTTCGCGCACGAACTCCGGCGCGCGCAAAGTGAGGTTGTCGTAGGTGATGGCTTTTGCTCGCGTCATGACGCCGAAGGCGAACTGCACGGGGTCGAAATCCCAGAACCTATCGACGTGCTCGAACCAGACCAGCGAGACATCGGCGGAGTGCTGGATCTTCTCGGTCTCCTCGCGGCGGCCGTGCTCGTAGTCCAGCAGCGCGGCGTCCACCGTCGGGGCGCGCGCCATCGACTCGTACAGCGCGATGGCATCTTCCATCGCCAGCTTGGTGCCGGAGCCGATCGAGAAATGCGCCGTCGCCTTGGCGTCGCCGAGCAGCACCATGTTGTCCTTGACCCAGCGCTTGTTGCGGATCATCGGGAAATTGCGCCACATCGAACGATTGATCAGCAGCTTGTGGCCCTCGAGGAACCAACCAAAAATTTCCGCCATGCGATCGGCGGATTCCTGCTCGCTCAGACCTTCCAGCCCGGCGCGCTTGAAGGTCTCCGGGTCGGTCTCGAAGATCCAGGTCGAACGTCCCGCTTCATACTGATAGGCGTGGGCGATGAACGGGCCCCACTCGGTTTCCTCGAACAGGAAGGTGAAGGCGTCGAGCGGCCGGGTCGAGCCCATCCAGGTGAACTTGTTGGAGCGCAGGTCGACTTCGGGCTCGAAGTGCTCGATGTACTTGTTGCGGAAGTGACTGTTGATGCCGTCGGCCAGCACGATCAGATCGGCATCGGCGAAGCGGCTCTCGTCGTCGACGTCGGCTTCAAACATCAGATGGACGCCGAGTTCGCGGGCGCGCTCCTGCAGGATCATCAGCAGCGTGCGGCGCGAGCAGCCGCAGAAACCATTGCCGCCGACGCGGTGTACGGTGCCGCGGAAATGCACGGCGATGTCGTCCCAGTAAGCGAATTCCTGGGTGATGCGCCGGTAGCTCGGCAGGTCGTATTTTTCGAAGTTGTCGAGGGTGGCGTCGGAGAACACCACGCCGAAGCCGAAGGTATCGTCCGGCCGGTTGCGCTCGTAGACGGTGATGTCAGCCTGCGGCCGCTGCTTCTTCAGCAGGATCGCGGAATACAGCCCCGCGGGTCCGCCACCGATGATCGCGATCTTCATGCAAGCCTCCGCAGGGTGTGCTTCAACCGAGATATTTTAACCCTAAAGCAATTTCGCGCAAGCCCGTTTGCCGGGCAACTCGTGCCCCCGGATGCGGCGTGGTGCGCCGCAGAGCCGGGACACGAGCTTACCGCAATCCTCAATTCCCCTGAAACTGTGGCTTCAGCTTCTTCGAAAACGCCTCGAACGCCCGCGCAAAGTCCTCGGTAGTCATGCACAGCGCCTGGGCCACGGCCTCGGCTTCGATCGCTTCCTCCACCGACATCGCCCATTCCATCGCCAGCATCCGCTTGGTCATGGTATTGGCGAAGGTCGGGCCTTCGGAAATCTGTTTTGCCAAGAGCTGCGCCTGGCTCAGCACATGTTCCGGCGCCACGATGCGGCTGAAGAAACCCCAGCGCTCCCCCTCCTCGGCGGTCATGAAGCGGCCGGTATAGAGCAGCTCCGAGGCGCGCGACTGGCCGATGATGCGAGGCAGGATCGCACACGCCCCCATGTCGCAGCCGGCGAGGCCGACTTTATTAAAAAGGAAACCGACTTTGGCCGTCGTCGCCGCCAGCCGCAGATCGGATGCCATCGCCATGATCGCGCCGGCGCCGGCGCAGATGCCTTCCACCGCTGCGACGATCGGTTGCGGGCAGGCGCGCATCGCCTTGACGAGATCGCCGGTCATCCGCGTGAAGGCCGTGAGGTCTTTGGTGTTCATCTGCACCAGCGGGCCGATGATCTCGAACACGTCGCCGCCCGACGAAAAATTACCGCCGGCGCCGGTGACGACGATAGTCTTGACCTCGTCATCCATCGCACAGGCGCGGAAGAAATCCGTCAGTTCGCGGTAGCTCTGGAAAGTCAGCGGATTTTTCCGCTCCGGCCGGTTCAGCGTCACCGTGGCGATGCCGTCGACCACCGCGAGCAGAAAATGCTGCGGCGAATAGTCGATCAGCGGCAGCGTAACGGGGTTGGCGAATTTGTTCATGAGAACTCCCTGTAACTTGACGTTCATTGTTATTGAATGAGCTGGATCAAATCTCGCCGCCGGCCACCGCGATGCTCTGGCCGGTAATCGAGCTCGCGCCCGCGCCACACAGCCACAAGACCGCGTCGGCAACTTCGTTTGGCGTGACGAGCCGCCCTTGCGGATTATGTTTTGCCAGTTCCGCCACTGCCTGCTCACGGCTGCGGCCGGTCTTGCTCATGATGTTGTCGATGCTGCCGGCGAGCAAATCGGTTTCGGTAAACCCCGGACAAACCGCATTCACGGTGACACCGCTCTTCGCCACTTCCAGCGCCAGCGAGCGCACCAGGCCAATGACGGCGTGCTTCGCAGCCGCGTAGGCGCTGACATAAGAGTATCCCTTGAGCCCCGCGGTCGATGCAATGGCGACGATGCGACCGCGCTTGCGGGCGACCATGTCGGGCAGCACCGCCTGCGCCGCATAGACCACGCCCATGAAATTGACATCCATCATGCGTTGGAACAGCGCGGCATCGGAGCGGCCGAACGGCGCGGATTCAGCCGCACCTGCATTGGCCACCAGAATATCGATCGGCTGCCGCTTCGCGGCTTCCGCAACCGCGGCCGACAAAGCGCCCTGATCGGAAACGTCGGCAGCAATGGCGTGATGCCCCTCACCCGCGGCGATGACTTCATCGAGCGTGGCGAGATTGCGACCCATGATCGTCACCGTCGCGCCGGCCTGCACCAGCGACGCGGCGATGGCGCGGCCGATGCCGCGGCCGCCACCGGTGACCAGCGCATGGGAGCCTGACAGGGTGGACATGCGCAGCCTCCATGAGCCCGAAATGAGCCATATGGATATATTTTAGACTTCAAGCTTTTGCAACAAATGGCCCGCTTGACAGCCGGAGCGCCGCAGGTAGCGTTCGACCGGCAGCAGAAGGATGGACATCATGGCGACGCTCGAAAAAGGCATCACCCCCAGCGGCACGGGCTATGGCGGCACCAGCTGGAATATTCTCGGCCAGGTGTATTTCCCCAAAGCGGTCACCGATTCCACCTTCGCCTTCGAAACCAACAGCGATCCCGGCCAGTTCGTCCCGGTGCATGTGCATCCCACCCAGGAAGAATTCATCCTGGTGCAGGAGGGCATTCTGGATCTGAAACTCGACGGCGTCTGGGTCCGCGCCAATGCCGGCGATCTCGTCAGGCTGCCGCGCGGCATTCCGCACGGCTACTTCAACAAGTCAGACAAGCCGGCGCGGGCCCTGTTCTGGGTGTCGCCGACGCAAAAGCTGGAAGCGCTGTTCAAGCAGTTGCACAATCTCAGCGACGTCGCCGAAATCGTCCGCATCTCCGCCGAGCATGAAGTGAACTTCCTGCCGCCGGAAGCGAACGAGTAGAAGGCGTTTGATCGACCTCGCAACAAACGCGGACCTTACCTCTCCCCGCCTAGCGAAGCTTTGCTTCGCGCGGCGGGGCGAGGGAAGCACACCGCACTTACACTTTATGAGACAGCCGCCTGCGCGGTCTTGATCAGTTCGCGGCCGATGATGACCTTCTGCACCTCGGTCGCGCCTTCGTAGATCCGCAATGCGCGGATTTCGCGGTAAAGCTCTTCGACCTTGACGCCGTTCCGGACGCCCAGCCCGCCGAATATCTGGACGGCCCGGTCGATGACATTCTGCGCTGCTTCCGTCGCAAACATCTTGGCCATGGCCGCCTCTCGCGTAATGCGCGGGGCGCCCTGGTCCTTCGTCCACGCGGAGCGATAGACCAGCAGCGCCGACGCATCGATACCCGTTGCCATTTCGGCAAGCCCGGCTTGCGTGAGTTGAAGGTCGCCGAGGGTCTTGCCGAACATCTTGCGATTGACGGAGCGATCGAGCGCTTCGTCGAGGGCGCGCCGGCCAAGCCCCAGGGCCGCCGCGCCGACAGTCGAGCGAAACACGTCGAGCGTCGCCATCGCCACCTTGAAGCCCTCGCCGTCGCGACCAATGCGGCGGGCAACTGGCACGCGGCAATCCTCGAATTGCAATGTCGCGAGGGGATGCGGTGCGATCACGTCGATGCGCTCCGCGATCTTGAGACCGGGCGTGTCTGCATCCACGACGAAGGCGCTGATACCACGGCTGCCGGCCTCGCCGGTACGAACGAACACAACGTAATGGTCGGCGATGCCGCCGTTGGAAATCCAGGTCTTGAGCCCGGAGATGCGGACGTGGTCCGGACCGTCCGGCACTGCGGTGGTGGTCATCGCCGCGACATCGGACCCCGCATCGGGCTCCGACAAGGCAAAGGCCGCGATCGCCTCGCCTTTGGCGACGCGCGGCAAGTAACGCGCCTTCAACTCATCCGAACCGAACAGGCTGATCGGGCCCGTGCCAAGTCCCTGCATCGCGAAGGCGAAGTCCGCCAGGCCGCTTTGATAGGCCAGCGTTTCACGAACCAGGCAAAGCGCACGCACGTCGAATGTCGGATACAGCCCGCCATGGCTTGCAGGCACTGCCACGCGCAGCCATCCGGCGTCTCCCATGGCCCGGACCAGCCGTTTGCATGATCCATCGACATCGTGATGGTCGACCAAAGCCGGCAAGGTGGCAGCAGCCCAGTGCGACAGGTCCGTGGCCAGCTTGCGATGATGATCGTCGAAAAATGGCCAGGACAAAAATGATATATCGGACATGGCTTCCTCCCTGTGTTCGCCAGGCAACCGGATTGTTTTAAACCTAAAGAGATTTGGAACAATAGCGTTCGCTCCGGAGCTTGGTCGCCTGTGCCGCACGAATTGACGGTGACGGCAGATCCCGTCCCATGGCATCCGATAAACCCAGACCACGCCTGCCTGCCGACTAGGCAGCGGGTAACGTTTTAAGTCTAAAACTATCGCTTTTCATATATCTCGGACATGCTAGGATTACCCGTGTCCGACAGCACAGGAGGCGTAAGTGCCAGATCTTGCAGCCATGACGACGAAGGACGGCCGCTTCGGCTACGAGGCGGCGGGCGATGCGAGCTTGCCGCCGCTGGTGTTCCTGCACGGGATCGGCGGCGCCGCGCGTGGATGGCGCCATCAGATCGACGCCTTCAGCAACCGCTATTATGCCATCGCCTGGGACATGCCGGGCTATGGCGGCTCGGTGCAGCTGCCTCAAGTCAGCATCTCCACCATTGCGGAAGCGTTGAAGGATTTCCTGCAGCAGGTCGGCGCGCGCAAGCCGGTTCTCGTCGGCCACTCGATCGGCGGCATGATCGTGCAGCAGTTTCTGGTGAAGTATCCCGATCTCGCCAGCGCCGTCGTACTGGCGCAGACCAGCCCGGCCTTCGGCAAGGCCGATGGCGAATGGCAAAAGACCTTTATCGACGCGCGGCTCGGCCCGCTCGACCGCGGCGAGACCATGGCATCGATGGCGCCAAAGCTGGTGCAGGACCTGGTCGGCGACGATCCCTCCCCCGCCGGCATGGCGCTTGCGCGCGACTGCATGGCATCGGTCCCGCCCGCCACCTATCGTTCCTCGATGATGTCGATGTTCGGCTTCGATCTGCGCACGCATCTCAAGGACATAACGGTGCCGACGCTGCTGCTGTCCGGCTCCAAGGACAACAATGCCCCGGCGCCGATGATGGCGAAGATGGCGACCTATGTGCCCGGCTCGACCTATGTTGAGCTCGAAGGCGTCGGCCACCTCGCCAATCTCGAGCGCCCGCTCGAATTCAATGAAGTGCTCGCAGACTTTCTGTCCACCAGCCACAATCTATCGGGGTCCTCATCATGACCATGCCAGCCGCCAAAGCCCTCGATCTCGACGCGATCGTGCTCGACAAGCCGATCTTCGATCCGAAAGCCTACGGGCTTACCGACGAGCAGGCCGAAATCATGACGCGTGCGCGGACGCTCGGCCAGACCGTGTTCGCCGGCCGCGCCGCGACCTGGGACAAGGAAGCAAAATTCCCGGCGGAGAATTACAAGGACCTGCATCGCGCCGGCCTTTTGGGCATTGCGATTCCGAAGAAGCATGGCGGCCTCGGCGCCAACTACCAGACCTACGCCATGACCGCCGCCGAGATTGGCCGCTATTGCGGCGCTACCGCGCTGACCTGGAACATGCACGTCTGCTCGACGCTGTGGTCCGGCCCGCTGGCCGACGATCTCGACATGGACGACGCCACCCGCGCCGATCAGGAACGCCGCCGCGCCATTCACTACAAGCGCATCGTCGAAGACGGCGCGATCTATTCGCAGCCGTTCTCGGAAGGCGGCGCCGCTGCCGCCGGCGGTGTCGCGTTCGGCACCGAGGCCAAACCGGTCGACGGCGGCTGGCTGGTCAATGGCAAGAAGATCTTTGCCTCGCTCTCCGGCCACGCCGATTACTACGGCGTGCTGTGCACCGAGGTCGCCGAAGGCGAAAAGGCCTCGCGCCGCAACACGCTGTATCTCGCTTTGCCTGCCAAGGCCGACGGCGTCTCGGTGGTCGGCGACTGGGATCCCCTGGGCATGCGCGGTACGGTCTCGCGCACGCTGATCTTCAAGGACGTGTTCGTGCCGTATGACGCGGCGCTGATGCCGCGCGGCGTCTACTTCCAGGCCGCGATGCGCTGGCCGCATATGTTCCTGACGCTGTCGCCGACCTATGTCGGCCTCGCGCAGGCGGCCTATGATTTCACCGTCAAATATCTGCGCGGCGAAGTGCCGGGCACGCCGCCGGTGAAGCGCCGGATGTACCCGACCAAGCAGATCGCGGTGGCGCAGATGCAGATCAAGCTGGAGCAGATCAAGGGCATCTGGTTTCAGGCAATCACCGAGGCCTGCGCCAATCCGACCAAGGAGCAGGTGCTGCGCGCCTATGCCGCGCAGTATTCCGTGATGGAAGGCGCCAACGAGATTGCGACGCTGGCGATCCGCACCTGCGGCGGCCAGGCGATGCTGAAGTCGCTGCCGCTGGAGCGGATCTATCGCGACAGCCGCTGCGGCTCGCTGATGCTGCCCTGGACCGCCGAACTCTGCCTCGACCGCATCGGCCGCGAAGTGCTGTACGAGACAGGCGAGAAAGACGAGTAAAGTTCATCGTGCCCCGGACGCAGCGCACGCGGCGCGTTTGCGGCGTGGTGCGCTGCAGATCCGGGGCCCATCTTCTTGCCGCATGGGTCCCGGATCTGCGGAGCGGCATGAAGAATGCCGCACCGCATCCGGGACACGAGCAAAGCTGATATTCAACACGGATAAGCCAACTTGGATCTCTCGCACCTCATCGCACGCAACGCGGCGTTTACGCCGGACAAGCCCGCGATCCATTTCGAGGGCACCACGCTCAGCTATGCCGCATTCAATGCGCAGATCGAGACGACGGCGAAGGCGCTGAAGGCCGAATGCGGCGTCGGCCGTGGCGACCGTGTCGCGATCCTCAGCCTGAACCGGCCGGATTATCTGGTGCTGCTCTACGCCTGCGCCCGGCTCGGCGCGATGCTGGTGCCGCTGAACTGGCGGCTCGCCGTCGCTGAGCAGCTATTCATCCTCTCCGATGCTTCGGTCAAAGTGCTGGTGCTGGAAAAAGCCTTTGCCGACATCCTGCCGTCGCTAGCGAAAGACCTGCCCGACACCCGCGTGGTCGCGCTGGATTTTGCGCCGCCCTCCCCCGCGCAGACCTTCAAGGCCCTGCTGGCGCGCGCCTCTGGCGATGGCCGCAATCCGCATACCGACCTCTCCTGCCCGCTGCTGATCGTCTACACGTCAGGCACCACCGGCCGCCCAAAAGGCGCCGTGCTGCGCCAGGAGGCGCTGCTGTGGAACGGGGTGATGAGCCAGCACATGCACGGCCTCACCTCCGACGATCACGTGCTGACGGTGCTGCCGTTCTTCCATGTCGGCGGTCTCAACATCCAGACCACGCCGGCGCTGCATCACGGCGCCACCGTGACCATCCACGCCCGCTTCACGCCGGACTCCACATTGGCCGCCATCGCCAACGACAAGCCGACGCTGACGGTGCTGGTGCCCGCGACGATCCAGGCGGTGAGCGAACATCCGGCCTGGGCGACCACCGACCTGTCCTCGCTGAAGGCGGTCTCCACCGGCTCGACCATCGTGCCACCGCATCTCATTGCGCGCTTCACCGCGCGCGATATCCCCGTGCTGCAGGTCTATGGCTCCACCGAAACCTGCCCGATCTCGATCTATACCCGCCTCGGCGGCGATCTTTCGCGCACGGGTTCGACCGGATTGCCGGGCCTGTGCTGCGAGGCCGCTATTATCAATGACGCCGGCATCGAACTTCCCGCACACAGCGCCGGCGAAATCGCGATCCGCGGCCCCAACGTGTTCTTCGAATACTGGGGCAACGAGCAAGCCACGCGCGAGGCGTTGCATGACGGCTGGTACCGCACCGGCGACATCGGCACCCGCGACGCCGACGGCTATTTCTGGGTCCACGATCGCAAGAAGAACATGATCATCTCCGGCGGCGAGAACATCTATCCTGCCGAGGTCGAGCGCGTGCTGCTGGAACATCCCGATGTCGCCGATGTCGGCGTGGTCGGCCTTCCAGATCCGAAATGGCAGGAAGTGCCGGTGGCCTATGTCGTCCTGCGGCCGGACTGCAGCGTCGGCGCCGACGCGCTGAAGGCCCACGTGCTGACGCAACTCGCCCGCTACAAGGTGCCGCGCGACATCATCTTCGTCGCCGATCTGCCGCGCACCGCGCTCGGCAAGGTGCAGCATTTCAAGTTGAAGCAGGGTGCGGACATTCTGAAACCATGATGCCAACAACAAACGCCGTCATGGCCGGGCAGGCGGCGCGACCTCGTCGCGCCGTGGTCCCGGCCATCCACGTCTTCACTGTCGAACGACAGGACGTGGATACCCGGGACATCGCGCACGAGGCTTCGCTTCGCGCGCTCGCCCGGGCATGACGGTTGAGAGAGGATAGACTATGAAAATCGCAGTTCTGGGCGGCGGCAACGGTTCGTTTGCAGCGGCAGGTGATTTTGCCCTGCAGGGCCATGATGTCCGCCTGTGGCGGCGCGATGCCGCGGCGGTCGCCGAGCATCGCAAGGCCGGCTCGCGCATCGTGGTCAAGAATGCGCAAGGCACCCACGATACCCAACTCACTTTGGTAACCACCGACATCGCCGAGGCGATCCGCGACGCCGAGCTGATCCTGTGCCCGGCGCCGGCCTTTGCCCAGCACGACATCGCCCGCCAGCTGGCGCCGCATCTCACGGACGGCCAGGTGGTGTATCTGCCGCCAGCGACCTTCGGGTCGATGATCTTCGCCAAGGCCGCCCACGAGGTCGGCAACACCGCCAGCGTCGCCTTTGCCGAGACCGGCACGCTGCCCTGGCTGGCGCGCAAGCATGGGCCGTTCGAGGTTGCCATCACCATCCGCGCCAAGCGGCTGCCGACCGGCGTGTTTCCGCTCACCCTCTCCGATCACGCCATCGCCGTGATCGATCGGGCCTTCCCCGGCGTGATCGAGGCCTGCGGCGATGCATTGTCCGGCGCGCTGATGAATGCCGGGCCGATCATTCACCCGCCGCTGATCGTGATGAACGCTGGCCCGCTCGAACATTTCGAGACCTGGGACATCCACAAGGAAGGCACCCAGCCGGCCATCCGCCGCGTCACCGACGCGCTCGACGACGAACGCATCAAAGTGCGCGAAGCCTTCGGTTATGGCGGCTCGCATTTCCCGCTGGCGCATCATTACGCCAAGGATGGCGAGGAATGGATGTATGGCCGCGGCTCCCACGACCGCCTCACTGACTCCGGCGACTGGCGCGAACACATCGTGCTGCGCGAGCACCGCTACATGCGCGAGGATCTCCGCGTCGGCCTGTCCTTCATCGTCTCCTGCGCAAAACTCGCCGGCGTCGAGACGCCGCTGGCAAAATCCTTCCTCGCCATCGGCGGCGCGATCTGTGGTGAGAACTTCTTGCAGGGCGGCCGCACGTTGCAAAGCCTCGGCTTCGGCGATCTCGACCGCGAGGGGCTGCTGACCCTGCTGCACAAGGGTTTCAAATCATGACCGCCCGCCCCGCGATCGCCTGCCTCGGCGCCGGCCGCATGGGCCGCGGCATTGCGGTGGCCTTTGCCTATGCCGGCCACCATGTCGCCATCGTCGATTTCAAGGCGCGTGACGCCGACAAGTTCAAGGCGCTGGAAGCCGAAGCGCTGGACGAAATCAGAAAGACGTTTGCGAGCCTGTCGCGCCTCGGCCTGCTCACATCGGCCGATGTCGATACCCTCATGGCCCGCGTCAGCGTGGTGCCGGAAGCCGGTGCCGGCGCGGCCCTGGGCGGCGCCGCGATTATCTTCGAGGGCGTGCCGGAAGTGCTCGACCTCAAGCGCGACGCTTTGGCAAAAGCCTCAAAGCTCGCCGGCCCAACGCCGATCATCGCTTCAACGACTTCCACCATCCTCGTGGATGATATTTCCAGCGCCGTCGAACACCCCGAACGTTTCCTCAACGCGCACTGGCTCAATCCCGCTTACCTCGTGCCGCTGGTCGAACTCTCGCCCGGCGCTACGACCGACCCCGCCATCACCGCGCGCGTGATCGAGCTACTGGAAGGCATCGGCAAGAAGCCAGTGGTCTGCGCTGCGACGCCCGGTTACATCGTGCCGCGAATCCAGGCGCTGGCCATGAACGAAGCCGCGCGCATGGTCGAGGAAGGCGTCGCCAGCGCTGCCGACATCGACAAGGCGATCAAGTACGGCTTCGGCTTCCGCTTCGCCGTGCTCGGCCTCTTGGAATTCATCGACTGGGGCGGCGGCGATATCCTGCATTATGCCAGCCAGTATCTGACCGGCGCGCTGAACAGCGATCGCTACGCGGCACCCGAGATCATCGGCCGCAACATGGCCGAAGGCAAAGTCGGACTGCGATCCGGCGAAGGCTTTCTCGATTACGCCGGGATGGATGTCGATGCCTATCGCGAGCAGCGGCTGGCAGCATTCGTCGATCTGCTGCGGCACTTTGATTTGGCGAAACCGCCGGTGCTGGACCGGAACTAGCCATGTCCGTCATTGCGAGCGAAGCGAAGCAATCTAGTCTTGCAGAAGCAGAAGATTGGATTGCTTCGTCGCTGCGCTCCTCGCAATGACGCCGGGGCCCCTTTACCCAAACACATCCTGCAATACGCCGGCTTTCACCACCGCAACGCCGTCGAGTTCGATCGTGGTGTTCATGACAGGCAGATCGAAATGCCCGGCGGTATAGCGGCCGGCGAATTCGTTGGCGCCGGTGGAGAACAGGAAATTGCCCGCCACCGCGCGGATTTCGGTGCCGTTGGTATCGCGCTGGTCGTACATCGCCAGCGACTCGTAGCGCGCGGCGGGGTTCATGCCCCAGCCGACATGAGAGACCGCATAGGCCTCGCGGTCGCCCCAGGCGGCGAGATAACGCTTCATCATCTCGGCATCAGCACCCTCGCCTTGCAGATCAACCACATAGTCGTCCTTCAGCGTCATTCGCACCGGCGAGGTCAGGTAGCGCTTGAAGGTCAGGTTGATATCGCCGGCGTCCATCACCAGCGTGCCGTTGATGGTGCTGCTCTTCGGAAAACTCACCACGATGCCGCCCGGCCAGTGCGCCAGCGTACCCGGCTTGTCGGTCCAGCCCCAGACGCCGACCGTGGCAGCGCCGACCATGTCGACGTCGAGATCGGTACCCGCCGCGGACGTCACGCGCATCCGCTTGGTCCCGCGCAACATCTTCGCCGCCGCGCGGACGCGCTTTTCGAGCGCGCTGTCCGGCACCATGCGCTCCAGCGCTTCGGGATGTTCGTTGGAGATCACCAGGATGCGCGCGCCGGCCTTCAGAATTTCCGGCGTTTCCTTGGCATGCATCAGACCTTCGATGGTGCAGTCGACCACAAAACCGGCCTGCTGCAGCGCCGATACCACCGGCCCGAGCTGCTGGATCGCTTCCGACGCGCCGGTCGAGCGCACCGGCACGATCTGCTTGTTGCGCGGGGTAGGCACGATGACGTGGAACGGCCGTGCGCCCATCCGCAGCAGCGCCAGTTCGGCGATGTGGACGTTGAGCGCACGCGATTGCGTCTCCGAAAGGATCGCCGCGGTATCGCCCGGCTTCACCGCGCAGCGCTCGAAGATCTCGCAGAACGCGTCGATCCATTTCGCCTCGATGCGATCTGCCAGCATGCGGTTTCTCCTGCGTTTAAAGCTATTATCGTTGGATCATAAGAGCGGTCGTGTTATATGAAAAGGAATATTTTTAATGTTAAAGGACAGCGCGGCGCCGCTATTTTAAGCGGTTGCAGCGACCTCAGAGCGGGCGACCCCATGGCGGATGACAGGAACGCGAATGCTGCCCAGGTTGTCAGCCCGGTGCCGTTTCGCCAGGCGCTCGGCCAGTTTCCCACCGGCGTCACCGTGGTCACCGCGACCCACGGCGATCGTCCGGTGGGCATGACCGCGAATTCATTTTCGTCGGTCTCGCTTGATCCACCTTTGGTGCTGTGGAGCGTCGCCAAATCGTCGCCGAGCCACGATCCCTTCGTCGAGGCCGAGGCCTTCGCGGTGCACTTCCTCGGTGCCGATCACGGCGAGCTGGCGATGCGGTTCGGCCGCCGCGGCTCCGACAAGTTCGCCGATATCAAGCACACGCCCGGCGTTACCGGCGCGCCGCTGATAGATGGCCTGGCGCCGATCTTCGAATGCAGGACCTGGGCGCGCTATCCCGGCGGCGATCACACCATCCTGGTCGGCGAAGTCGTGCGTTTCGTCGAGCGCAATCACGATCCGCTGATTTTTCATTCCGGCGAACTCAGGCGGATCGACCATGCCCTGCGCCGCGCGCCGCCGCTGGCCAGCAACAGCTTCGCCCGCAACTATCTCTCCTATTTGCTGGCGCGCGCGAGCTTCAACGTCTCCGGCGAATTTCACGCCAAGCTGAAGGACTGGGATCTGACGGTGCCGGAATGGCGCGTACTGGCCTGTCTGATGGATGTCGAAGGCCTGTCAGTCGGCGAACTCGCGGCGATGGCGCTGATGAAGCAGCCGGGCCTGACAAAAGTGCTCGACCGCATGGAGCGCGACGGACTGCTGAAGCGCCAGAGCACATCGAACGACCGCCGCCGCGTCACCCTGCACCTCACCGCCAAGGGCCGCGCCCGCGTCAAACCGGTGCAAGCCGCTGCGATGAAGCACGAGGCGGAACTGCTGAAGCAGTTCAGCGACGACGAACGCGCCACCATCAAATATGCGCTGGATCTGCTGATCGATAGCCGGATGTCTGGCACAGCAAGCGAATAGTCGGGATTCAGGCACTCTCTCCGCGTCATGCCCGGCCTTGTGCCGGGCATCCACGTCTTTCCGCGAACACAAACGTAGATGGCCGGGACAAGCCCGGCCATGACGTGGATAGGTCGCTGTTTAACGAGACCGCGAATTTGCGGAAGCTCGGGAACCGCCCTTTACTTGATCGGCGCGACGATGGTCGGGTGCTTCCACTGCGAGACGTCGATCTTCTTCGGCAGCATGCCGGTTTCGACATAGACGTCGAGCATCTTCTGGATCGCGTCGAAATTCGGCGCGGCACCGGGATCCCTGGCGAAGTCGTTTTCCTTCAGCAGATAGGTTTCCAGCACCGGGATCGGCGCCTTCATCACTTCGTTGACGACCTTCAGGGTCTCATCGCGGTTCGCCAGCGCCTTGCCCATGGCCAGCGTGACGTCATGCACATAGGCCTTGGCCAGTTCCGGATTCTTGTCGACGAAATCCGCACGGCAGGCTTCGAGAATGTGAACGATGCCCGGCTGCTGCTCGGAGAGCGAGAACAGCTTTCGCGTGCCGCCCTTGGCTTCCATGCGCGCGGCGAACGGCTGGTTCATCACCGCCGAATCGACGCGGCCGGAACGCAGCGCTTCTTCCGACAGGGCAAAGCCGACTTCGACCAGCTTGATGTCCTTGGCGGCATCGAGGCCGGCCTGCTTCAGCAGGATCGCCATCGGTCCATAGATGCCGGAGCCGAGCGTGTTGATCGACAGCGTCTTGCCCTTGAGGTCGGCAATAGTCTTGATCGGCGAGTCATCCTTCACCGCCCAATAGACTGAGAAGCTGCCCGGCTTCTCGAACACATGCTGGGCGACGATGTAGGCCTTCAGCCCGCCGCCGACCACACCCTGTGCCAGCGCCAGCGGCGACTGCGTCGCGCAGTCCAGCGCGCCGGCGGCGAGCGCCTGTGTCATCGGCGCGGTGCCCTGAAACTGCACCCATTCGATGTTGTATTTCTTGCCGATGTCGGGAAATTCCTGCGGCCGCTTCATCATCCAGTATTTGGATTCTTCCGCCGGAATGGTCCAGCCGACCTTGATGGTTTGCTGGGCGTAGGCCGAACTCGCGCTGAGCAGCGCGCCCAAGGCCAGAGCCGCCACAACCCCACGTTTCGATGCGATCCGCTTCATTCTGAAATCCCCTGTATCGCGGGCCTCGTAGCAATTCTCTTGCCGAGACCCTGCCGCGCATAATTGTTTCATGCTTCAAATGATCGCGCAATATGTCCCGGGATGTCCTATATTGGTCGCGACTGGATCGGGCTGCCAGCCGGGAATTGATTCACCATGAGCAACGACTTCTTCTCCGACCTCCTCGCTTCCATCTCCGAACGCGGCCGCAATCTGTTGCGGCTCGGTCCGGCCTCGGTCGACGCCAAGCAAAACGCCTCCGACCTGATCGAGCTCTGCGGCGAGCTGTTGTCCGGCCGCGGCGAAGCGTCCGGCACCGCCATCGCACGCGGCGTACTGGATCGCTATCATCAGCTGGACGAGGCCGGACGGTTCAGCTTCTTCGAGACGCTGGCGCAGAAATACGGCCCCGACCCCGACAAGCTTGAAAAAGCCATCGAGGCCTGGCGCGCCAAGCCTACCGGCGACGGCGCCGGCGAGTTGCACTTTGCCTCGGAGCCGCAGCGGCAGGAACTGTTTCGCCGGCTCAACCGCGCGCCGGGCGCCACCAGCGAGTTGGTGAAAATGCGCGCCGATCTGCTCGACCTCAAGAGCAGCAATAAGGATCTCGCCGCCGTCGATCGCGACGTCGTGCATCTATTGGCATCGTGGTTCAACAGGGGGTTTCTGGTGCTGCGCAAAATCGACTGGTCGACACCCGCCATCATTCTGGAAAAGGTCATCAAGTACGAGGCGGTGCATGAGATCCACGATTGGGACGACCTGCGCCGCCGCATCGATCCGGTCGATCGGCGCTGCTACGCCTTCTTCCACCCCGCCCTCGTCGATGAGCCGCTGATCTTCGTCGAAGTGGCGCTGACGGAAACCATTCCCGGCGCCATCGCTCCGCTGCTCGCCGAAGACCGCCAGGCGGTGGCCATCGCGCGCGCCCGCACCGCGGTGTTCTATTCGATCTCCAACTGCCAGCGTGGCCTCGGCGGCATCTCCTTCGGCAATTTCCTGATCAAGCAGGTGGTCGAGGAACTCCGACGCGAACTGCCGAAGCTGGACACCTTCGTCACGCTGTCGCCGGTGCCCGGCTTCATGACGTGGCTGAAACGCACGCCGGATCTGCCGATCTCGGAAGACGAACGCGCGCTGCTCGCACATCTCGACAGTACTGACTGGATCAACGACGCCACGCTCGCAGCCCAACTGCGCGCCGTGGTCGAGCCGCTCGCCGCGCATTATTTTCTGAAAGCCAAGACGCCGCGCGGCGGCCCGGTAGATTCCGTCGCCCGCTTCCATCTCGGCAACGGCGCAAGGCTGGAGCGCATTGACTGGCTCGGCGACGTCTCCACGAAAGGCCTGCGTGAATCCGCCGGCCTGATGGTGAACTATCTCTATCGGCTCGACGATATCGAGAAAAACCACGAGGCCTATGCCAACAATTACGAGATCGCAGCGTCCAGCGCAGTGAAGAAGCTGCTCAAGACGGAAGGAAGACGACTGCTGGATATGCGGCTGGGGTAACGCTCGCAACCGTCATTGCGAGGAGCGAAGCGACGAAGCAATCCAGTCTTCGCTTGCTGGATTGCTTCGCTACGCTCGCAATGACGAACTTCGTCAAACCTCCGGAAAGCCCCGCAACAGATACGTCCGCAGCCCGTGCAGCAGGCTGTTGAGGATCAGTCCGAGCAGCGAAATCGTGATCAGCGGGACAAACATGTCCACGGTCTGGAAGGTGCGCGCGGCCTGCACCAGCATGTGGCCGAGGCCGTCGGTGGAGGTGATCATCTCGGCGAGGAACACCACGATGCAGGAGATGACGAGACCGATGCGGCAGCCGGTGAGGATCGACGGCATCGCCGCCGGCAGCACCACCTTGAACAGGATTTGCGCGCGCGGCGTACCGGCCGCCATCGCCGACCAGATCAGCTTCTGCTCGACCATCGAGGCGCCGTAATAGGTCGACAGCAGAATCGGAAACAAAGCATCCGCGGCGACCAGCGTGATTTTCGAAGCGTGGTCGAAACCCAGGATCAACAACAGCGCCGGATACAGCGCCACTTTCGGGATCGGCGCCAATACGCGCACCACCGGCTTCACCACCGCATTGATCGCCGGGCTGATCGCTGCAGCGAGACCAATGACGACACCGAGCACCACCGCGATCGCGAATCCCGCGAACAACCGAAACAGCGTCGCGGCGATCTCATGCAGAAAATCGCTGGTGAAGAGCTGCTGCCCGAGACGAAGGAACACCGCGCCGGGCGGCGGCAGCAATGTCACGGGCGCATAGCCGAAGCTGATCAGCGATTGCCACACCGCGATGAACAGCGCGATCGGGGTAATGCCCAGCAGGACCTTGTTGACGGTTGCGCTCATGAGAAGCTCAAGGGAATGTCATGCTGCGGCTTCGACCAGCGCACCAGCGAGCCGCGCAGTTTCTCGAAGGCGGCATCGAGGAAGATGCCGAGCGCACCGATGATCATGATCATCGCGAACACGGTGTCGTACTGCGCCATGTCGAGCGCGTTGAACAGGATGTTGCCGGCGCCGGACTGCCGCGCGATCATTTCGGAGGTCACCATGGTGATCAGCGCCAGCACCAGGCCGGTGCGGCATCCCGTGAGGATTTCCGGCAGTGCCGCAGGGAGTACGATGCGAAACATCCGCTGCGCCGATGACAGGCCCATCGCAGCGCCCGACCACAGCATCTTCTCTTCCACCGCCTTGCCGCCCTGGAAGCTGTGATAGATGATCGGCAGGCTGACACCGAGGAAGATCACCAGCGTCTTGGAGACATCGCCGACGCCGAGCCACAGCATGATGATCGGCATCAAGGCTGCCTTCGGCACCGGATAGATCACCATCAAGAGCGGATTGAAGAACGACGCGACGCCCTTGATGCGGCCCATCAGCAGACCCAGCGGAATCGCGAACACGACTGCAAGGCTCAGGCCGATCGTCATGCGGCGGATCGAGGCGCCGATATTCACCAGCGACTCCTTGTCGCCAAGGATCGACGGCACCGCGCGGATCGCCTCCAGCGCGGTCGGAAAGCTTTCGGTGTTGAGCAGCAGCGACGCCACCTGCCAGGCGCACAACAGGCCGATGCAGGCGAACAGCGGCGCCGATTTCTGCAGCAGCGCGCGCGGCGTGATCATGCGTGGATCTCGTCTTCGCCGGTGTCGTCGATCAACTTCTCGATATCGACGACGTATTTCTGGTAACGCGCATCGAGCAGCAGTTCGGCGCGTTTGCGCGGCCGCGGCAGGTCGATATCGACCACCACCTTGATGCGGCCCGGCGAGCGGGTCATCACCACCACCTTGTCGGACAGGAACACGGCTTCCTCGACCGAGTGGGTGACGAACAGAACGGTCTTGCGGTCGCGCTCCCAGATGCTGAGCAGATCGTTCTGCAGCCGGGTGCGGGTATGCGCATCGAGCGCACCGAACGGCTCGTCCATCAGGAGGACGGCGGGATTGTAGGCCAGCGTGCGCGCGATCGCGACGCGCTGCTTCATGCCGCCGGAGAGTTCCTTCGGATAAAAATTCTCGTAGCCCTTGAGCCCGACCATTTCGAGCAGCTTGCGGCTTTTGGCTTCCGCCTCGGAGCGCTTCACGCCCTGCTGGCGCAAGCCGTACATCACATTGCCGAGCACGTTCTTCCAGGGAAACAGCGCGAATTCCTGAAACACCGGACCGCGATCCGGACCCGGACCCGTGATCGCCTTGCCCTTGACCTTGGCGACGCCGTCGCTCGGGCTGACGAAGCCGCCGACGATATAAAGCAGCGTGGACTTGCCGCAGCCGGACGGGCCGAGGATCGAAACGAAAGCGCCATCGTCGATGGTCAGCGAAATATCCGACAGCGCCAGATGGCTTTGCCGGCCGGAGGTCTGGAATCGTTGCGAGACCTGGTCGATGTGGATCATCGCCGACGCCGGCTTGAGGCCGGACAGCGGTTCTGACTCGGCGAGAGCGTCCGATCGCAGCGACACCACCTTCATTCCCGGTCCTTCATTGGCCATGAACGCATTGCAACCACGACGGCTCGGCCGAGTCCATCCTGCTCACCCCTAAAGCATAGCGGCAAACCGCAATTGTTTTAAGCTTCAAATTTATGCGGAGAGCGCCTTTTTGCTAGTCAGCCCCTGCCGCGATCCCGCCACGGGTTCGCCGCAAGCATTTCGCCCCGTTTTCAGGCCTTGGGACGGAAATAAGGCTCGACCGGACCGGTCAATTTGATCATCAGCGGGTTGCCGAACCGGTCCTTCGCCGCGCCGGCGGGCACCTTCACCCAGCCTTCGCTGACGCAATATTCTTCGACATTGGTCTTCTCGGCGCCCTTGAAGCGAATCCCGACATCGCGCTGCAGCACTTCGGCGTTGTAAAAGGGACTGCGCGGATCGGTGGAAAGACGATCGGGCAATTCGGTGATCGCGTCGTTGTTGTCAGTCATAGCAGCGCCTCGATTTCTTCTTTTAGCGATTCAGGTTTGGCGGTCGGCGCATACCGCGCGACGACCCGGCCGGAACGGTCGATCAGGAACTTGGTGAAATTCCATTTGATCGCCGAACCCAGCAATCCCGACTTTTCAGATTTCAGGAAATTATACAATGGATGTGCGTTGCTTCCATTGACGTCGATCTTCTCGAACATCGGGAAGGTAACGCTGTAGTTGGTCTCGCAGAAGGCTTCGATCTGCCGGGAATCGCCCGGCTCCTGGCCGCCGAACTGGTTGCACGGGAATCCGAGCACCGCAAAGCCCCTTGGCGCCAGCATTTCATGCAGCTCCTCAAGGCCGCTGTATTGCGGCGTGAATCCGCAGGCGCTGGCGGTGTTGACGATCAGCAGCACCTTGCCCTCGAACTGCCGCAGCGAGACATCCTCGCCAGCCAAGGTCTTCGCGGAGAAATCGTAAATGCCTGCCATTGCTGTTGCCTCGCTCGCGATCACGCCGTGGCGGGATCGATCGGCGACACCGGCGTGCCGCCAGCCTCGATCGCCTCGCCTGCCAGCAGGCACAGATCCTCGCGGTAGCGGCCGGCGACGATCTGTACGCCGGTCGGCGTGCGCCCGACCAGTCCGGTGGAGACTACCAGAGCCGGCAGCCCCATGAAGGGAATTCCGATCTGCGGCATCTGCGCCCGCCAGACGCGTTCGAATGATTCCTCGTCGCGCATATCCAGACCATCGGCGAACGGCAATTCGCCGGACACCGGCATCAGCACCACCGCATAGGTCTGCAGAAACAATTGCCAGTCGCGGACAAAGGTGGAGCGGCGCACCAG
The DNA here is from genome assembly GCA_036924855.1 of Nitrobacteraceae bacterium AZCC 2146. Lineage (NCBI taxonomy): Bacteria > Pseudomonadati > Pseudomonadota > Alphaproteobacteria > Hyphomicrobiales > Nitrobacteraceae > Nitrobacteraceae bacterium AZCC 2146. Next base: position 6,468,983 of record JBAGRP010000001.1, on the reverse strand, counting down.
CGCCCTGGAGAGACCTCCGTCCTCGAAACCCGCCAGCTTGCGCTTGTTGCCGCGCAAACAAGCCAGCGCGCCGGGATCGCCTTCGCGTTCGGCCGCGTCCATCATTCCCTGAAAACCATCGCCGAACCAGATCTGCGTCTGCAGATCGGCGGCCTCGCGCAGTGCTGGCGTGTTCTCGATCTCCTCGACGATCCACCCTGCCCGCTCCAGCCGCTTGCCGGCGTCGCGCACCGCGGCTTCCACCTCGGCGGAAATCTCAAGACCATCGGGCCGCAAGCACAAAGCTGCGCGCTTCGGCATCGGCGGCCCCTCCAGCGGCGCCGGCACCCACCAGGGATCGCGCACATCCGGCTGCGACATCGCCGCGAGGCCAAGCCGGATATCGCCGATGGTGCGCGCCAGCGGACCTGAGACTGCGGTGATCTGTCCGGAGATGATGCGTTCCGGCAGCGCGGCGTTGTAGGCGGCGATGCGCCCCACCGTCGGGCGCAGGCCGTGCACGCCGCAGGCATAAGCGGGATAGCGGATCGAGCCGGCGATGTCGGTGCCATGGGCGATATGGCCGATGCCGGCGGCCACCGACGATGCCGCGCCGCCGGACGAGCCGCCCGGCGTCAGGCCGGGATCGCGCGGATTTCTGGTGTCGCCATACAAAAGGTTGGTGGTGAACCAGCGATAGGAAAAGGCCGGGCAATTGGTGCGGCCGAGAATCACCGCGCCGGCCTTGCGCAGATTGTCGATCACCGGGCTGTTATGCTTGGCGATGATCTCGCTCTGAATCTTCACGCCATTGCTGGTGGCATAACCTTCGTAATCGATATTGACCTTCACGGTCACCGGCACGCCGCCGAGCGGCCCGACATTATCGCCGCGCGCGATAGCAGCATCGATGACGCCAGCCTGCGCCAACACGTCCTCGGACCGATAATCGACCACCGCATTGATCGCCGGATTGACGGCGTCAAGCCGCTCGAGCCCTGCGACGGCAGCTTCCTTCGCCGAAACCTTGCGGTCTCGAATCAGCGCGGCCAGGTCGGCGGCCGACAAACGCCAGAGATCGTTCATGCATCACTCCATGGGTCGCCCGCTTGTTATCGCAGCCGGAGCGATAAGGCCAATGTGCCCCAATCGGCAGATTCAAACAGCCAAGCCTCTTCAAACTGCCAAGCCACCGCATTCTCGCGGCTCATCGAGCCCGAGTTTTGCGGGTGGTTTCCCCTCGAAACCATGAGGGGTGGCAGCGCGCCGAAAGGCGCGGCGTAATAGTGTCGCGATCCGCTCCGCCGCATCGGCGACAAAGCTGAGACCGCGCAACGCCTTTCGGCGCGCCACATCGCAGGCAAGTTTACGCAGCCTGCGGCTGCTATGGGCGATTTCTGTCCCTGGGGCCGTGCTTCCGGGTACTGGGCATCTATCCGGCCGGCTTTCGCCCGCCTTCACCCGCACCCGTCCAGCTCACGAAGAGCAGACCCCCGTAGCGGGGTCGGACGGCTACCCAGGGCCTCCCGGGTGCGCAGGGATACGTCCTCCCCACGCCCGCAGGCGCCGCATTCCCAATTCCACCGCAAGACGCCTCATGAAGCGCCCCTCGCGAACGGGATGCAGGGGAATATAATCAAGATAGGATTGTTGTCAATGAACTGATAGGATTTTTCTTCGACATCCCCGGTTGTCATTCCGGGGCGCGAGCAGCGCCAGCTGCGAGCGAGCCCGGAATCCATATTCTCGACGGTGGTTATGGATTCCGGGCCCGCGCCTTGGTCGGCTATCGCCGACCAAGGCGCGTCCCGGAATGACAAGCGAGGGGCTGTGCCGTTACGCGAATTCCGGATTTCGCTTCGTTCCATCCGGGCTGCGAAACTACGAAACTGCGACGCTAAGGCCCGGCGCTCTAGTGCACGCGGGCGAGGAAATAAGCGAGGTCGCCGATCTGCGCCTCGGTGACCGACTGCAGCACGTCCGCCATGGTGGCGTCGTAGCCGTGGCGGGAGTTGTCCTTGTATTCCTTCATCGTCTTGACGAGGTAGTCCTCGCGCTGATTGGCGATGCGCGGAATGTTGTCGCGGCCGGAGAAATCGGCGTTGTGACAGGAGTCGCAGCGAAACTGCGCGGTGAGCGCCTTCGCGCTCGCCATCCGCGCGGGATCGCCGGCCTCCGTCGGCGGCGCCGGCTTCGGCAGCGTCCCGAGATAATCCGAGAACGTCCGCAGGTCGTCGTCGGTGAGATCCTTCGCCATCTCGTTCATCGGCTCGAAGGTGCGCAGCTTCTCGCGAAACATGAACAGCTGAATCAGTGCATAGGCCGGCTGCTGGGCGCCAAGCGAGGGAATGTTCTCGGTTTCGGACTGGCCCTTTTCGCCGTGGCAAGCGAGGCAAGGCGCGGCGCGCTCGGCGATGGTCTCGGCGGATAGTGGTGAGGTGATGAAGAGCGATAACACGATGATGGCAAGTCGGCGCATCGTCTGCTTCTTTCGACTTTCTGCTCGTCATTCCGGGGCGCGAGGCGACGCCGTAGGCGGCGCATCGCGAACCCGGAATCTCGATGTGATAGGGCACTTCCGGATTCCGGGTTCAGGCCGACCCGCTTCGCGGTTCGACCTGCCCCGGAATGACAGCGAAGGACGCTTAGTTAACAGCCACCTTCGGCTTGCCGTAGGTGATGCGATAGACCGCGCCGTTCCAGTCGTCGGACACCAGCAACGATCCATCCTTCATCGGCAGCACATCGACCGGGCGGCCGACATAGTTGTTGTTCTCGATGAAGCCGGTCAGGAACGGTTCGGTCGATTTCACGGTGCCGTCCTTGTTCAGCTTCACGACCACGATATCGCCGCCCATCTTCGCCGACTTGTTCCAGGAGCCGTGACGCGCCACGAAGATCACATTCTTGTAGGCGGCCGGGAACATCTTGCCGGTGTAGAAGCGCATGCCGAGTGCTGCGGTGTGCGGCCCCATCAAGCCGACCGGTGCGGTGTAATCGGCACAGGACTTGCCCCAGCCGAAGTCGGCATCGAGCACCGTGCCCTGGTAGCAATAGGGCGCGCCGAAATCCTCGCCGACCTTGCTGACGCGGTTGAGTTCGTCCTCCGGCACGCTCTCCGACAGCCAGTCGCGGCCGTTGTCGGTGAAGTACAACTGCTTGGTCTCCGGATTCCAGTCGAAGCCAACGGTGTTGCGAACGCCCTTCGCCACCACCTCAGCGCCCGAGCCGTCGAGATTGATACGGCGAATCTGGCCGTGCGCGTCGTCATGCAGCACGTTGTTGCCGGGCTGGCCGACAGGAATGTAGAGCTTGTTGTCGGGGCCGATGCCGATGAACTTCCAGCCGTGGGCCTCGTCCTTCGGCAGGTTGTCGTAGATCATCGTCGGCTTCGGCGGATTGTCGAGATTGTCCTCGACCTTGTCGATCTTGGAGATTTTCGACAATTCGGCGATGTAGAGCGTGCCGTCCTTGAAGGCGAGACCATTCGGGCGATAGAGGCCCGACGCCAGCACCTTCACCGATCGCTTGCCGTCCTTGTTGATGACCGCATAGACCTTGTCGACGAGGCGGCTGCCAACGAACACGGTGCCCTTGTCGCCTTCACGCATCGAGCGCGCATTGGCCATGCCGGCCGCATAGACCTCGATGTTGAATCCCGGCGGCAGTTTGAGCTTTGCGGTGGGCAGCTTGTCGGCGGCGGATGCGATCGGCGGCGCGGCCACCGGCGCAAGTTTTGCGGCGGCCGGGCTGTCGGCGGGACGGCCGATCAGGGGCGAACCCGGCGGCAATGCGGGCGCGGCAGCAGGAGCCGGTGCTGCGGGCGGACTGGCGGGCTGCTGCGCGGCAGCGCCAAGCGTGAAGGCACTGAGAAAGGCTCCGGCAAGCAAAGCCTGCCGTGCGGACGCATAAGTTTTCATGAATTCCTCCTGATGTGGAAGCTCCTTACTTTGCGACCGCAACGATGCGACGCCCCCAAGGCTTCCTGATTCCACTTTGTGGTATTTTGCGCTGCGTGCACAATGAAAACATCTAGAGGGTGCGCAGGGCAGACATGCCCGGGAGCGATGCTATCAATGCCTGGTTGCAGAGATGTCGGTCTCTTCAAGCAAGGCTTCCTCTTCAAGCAAGGCTTCGCTGAACGGAAATTCCAGCACAATCTCGCCGGCCTCGTCCGTCACTTCCAGCGCGGCCGTCAACAAACCCGCCTGCGTGCCTTCGGTTTTCAACAACTGCTGAATCATGGCGCGCGCCGTTTCCCAAGCCTGATCGGGATCGCGCAGCTGCTGGCCGTCAGGATCGACGACCAGGTCGGTGCCGAGGCGCGTGTTGAAAAAATAACGGGGCATGTCGGTAATCTCTGGCAATGGCGGAGCGACGAACAGCGGCAACGGAACCGCGCTTTCGCTATATGTGGAACGTTCAACTCTTTGCAATGCTGCAACGCAAATCCATTGTGCACCGCACTCTAACAAGCAGATTGTGTTCACGAAGCAGTTGGCGAACCTTTGAGCAGGGATTAGAGTTACCGGTAGCAGCGTTCTGGCTGCAAATTCGTGGGAGACCAAAATGGCTTGGAAAGCACCAAAGATCGTGGAAGTCGCGGTCGGCATGGAAATCAACATGTACGCCTGCGCGGCACGCAAGTAAGACCAGACCAAGTAAGACCAGACTAAGACTTGGCTTACGAGGCGTCTTCGCGCGATGAAGGCGCCTCGCTCTGCCGGGGTTCAGGAGCGATGTCATGTTGCGTGTTATCGTTCTTGGAGCCGCGGCTGGCGGCGGCATACCGCAATGGAATTGCGGATGCATGATTTGTTGTGCGGCACGCAGCGACCGGCCTGAATTGCAAAGCACGCAAGCCTCGATCGCAATCAGCGCCGATAACGAGCATTGGTTTTTGATCAACGCCTCGCCGGATTTGCGTCAGCAATTGATTGCGACGCCAAGACTTCATCCTGAAACCGGCCAGCTTCGCTACACGCCGATCGCCGGCGTGATCCTGACCAATGGCGAGGTCGATGCCGTCGCCGGGCTCTTGTCGATGCGCGAAGGCTCGCCATTTACTGTCTACGCGCACCAAAGGGTGCTCGCGATCCTGAAAACCAACAGCATCTTCAACGTGCTCAGTGAGAAAAACGTGCGCCGCGAAGCCATTGCCGTCGACCAAAATTTCGAGCCGAGATTGCCGGATGGCGCGCCCTCGGGCCTCGAAGTTTTGCCGTTCGTCGTGCCAGGCAAAGGCGCGTGGTATCTCGAAGGCCAGGCGCATCCGGCCGGCGACGAGGACGACGGCGATACGCTCGGGCTGCGGATCGGCGACAAGGCCACCGGGCAGTATTTTTACTTTGTCGCGGCCTGCGCCCGCGTCACGCCGGAGTTGAAGGAACGCCTCACCGGCGCGCCGCTGGTGTTCTTCGACGGCACGGTCTGGCGCGACGACGAATTGGTCGCGGCTGGCTTGGGAACCAAGACCGGCCAGGGCATGGGGCATATCTCGATGTCAGGTGCCGACGGCGCGATCGCCGCGCTGGCCGACGCTGACATCGAGCGGAAGTTTTTTCTGCACATCAACAATTCGAACCCCGCGCTGCTGCACGATTCGCCCGAGCGCGCGAAGCTGCAAAGCGCCGGCTGGCAGATGCCTCACGATGGTATGGAGATCACGCTGTGAACGCCACCACCGCCTTTTCGCTCGCCGCCAGCACGCCGCTCGAGACAGCCGAGCAGCTCGAGGCGACGCTGCGTCACATCGGCGCAACGCGCTATCACAACCTGCATCCGTTCCACCGTTTGCTGCATGGCGGCAAACTGAACAAGGGCCAGGTGCAGGCCTGGGCGCTGAACCGCTATTATTACCAGAGCACCATCCCGATCAAGGATGCGGTGGTGATCTCGCGGTTTCGCGACCGCGCCACAAGGCTGGAATGGCGGCACCGTATCGAGGACCACGACGGCGACATCGGTAGCGAAGGCGGTATCGAGCGCTGGCTGAAGCTGACCGAAGGCCTCGGCCTCGACAGCGCCTATGTGGAATCCGCCGAAGGCATTCTGCCGGCGACGCGCTTTGCGGTGGATGCCTATGTGCACTTCGTCCGCGACAAGACTCCGCTTGAAGCCATCGCGTCGTCGCTGACCGAACTGTTCGCGCCGAACCTGCATGAAGAGCGCATCTCCGGCATGCTGGCGCATTATGATTTCGTCAATCCGGACATCATGAGCTATTTCAGCCGCCGCATGACGCAGGCGCCGCGCGACGCCAATTTCGCGCTGGACTACGTCAAGCGGCACGCCAATACGCCGGCGGAGCGCGAGGCGGTTTGCAATGCGCTGATCTTCAAGACCAATGTTCTTTGGGTGCAGCTCGACGCGCTGTATCATGCCTATGTCGATGGCCACGTCCCGCCGGGCGCTTTCGTGCCTGCGGCAGTCTAGAGGCGAACCGATGGCTGAATTGCGAAGCCGCCGAATGAGCGTCGAAGAGGCCAGCCGGCCGGTGTTGCCTCGCCATGCCCGGCTGAAATTCGACGATGTGAGACAGCGCTGGGTGATCCTGGCGCCGGAGCGCGTGCTGGCGCCAGACGATATCTCGGTGGAAATCTTGCAGCTCTGCGATGGCGCGCGCAGTGTGTCGGACATGATCGATCTGCTATCGGCGAAGTACGCGGCCCCGCGCGAGGCGATCGGCACCGATGTCCTCGCCATGCTGCAGGACCTCGCCGACAAGGGATTTTTGACGCAAGCGCGGGAGAAGACGGCATGAGCCCGACCCTCACCGATGCCAGTCCCGTCTTTGCCGATCCCTCCGATGGGCTGGCGATCATGGAGCAGCGCCGCTCGACCGCGGAGACGTTCGGGATTCCACTGGCGGTGCTGGCCGAACTGACCCATCGCTGCCCGCTGCAATGCCCGTATTGCTCCAATCCGGTGGAGCTCGAGCGCAGCGGCGCCGAATTGACCACCGCGGAATGGAAGAAGGTACTATCCGAACTCGCCGAGATCGGCGTGCTGCAGATCCATTTCTCCGGCGGCGAGCCGACGGCGCGCAAGGACCTCGTCGAACTGGTGCAGCACGCGACCGACGTGGGGCTGTATTCCAACCTCATCACCTCCGCGGTGCTGCTGACGCGCGAAAAGCTCGGCGCCTTGGCCGACGCCGGGCTGTGCCATGTGCAGATCAGTTTCCAGGGCAACGAGCCCGTGGTCGCCGACCGCGTCGCCGGTTTCAGGAATGCCCATGCCAGGAAAATCGAGGTCGCGAAGTGGACCCGCGAGCTCGACATGCCACTCACCGTCAACGCGGTGATGCACCGGCAGAACCTGCATCAGCTCGAAGACATCATCCAGATGGCCGTCGATCTCGACGCCGACCGGCTCGAAGTCGCCAATGTGCAATATTACGGCTGGGCGCTGAAGAACCGCGCCGCCTTGATGCCGACCGTCGAGCAGATCGAGGAGAGCAGCCGTATCGTCGAGGACGCCACTCTCCGGCTGAAGGGCATTCTCGACATCGACTACGTTGTGCCGGATTACTACGCGCTGCGGCCGAAGAAATGCATGGGCGGCTGGGGCCGGCAGTTCTTCAACATCTCTCCATCAGGCAAGATCCTGCCCTGCCATGCCGCGGAAACCATCACCGGGCTGGAATTCGAGTCGGTCCGCTCCAACCATTCGATCGCCTGGATCTGGCAGAACTCCGAGGCCTTCAACCGCTATCGCGGCACCGGCTGGATGCCGGAGCCGTGCCAGAGCTGCGCCTTCAAGGAAGTCGATTTCGGCGGCTGCCGCTGCCAGGCCTTTGCGCTGACCGGCAATGCCGGCAATACCGACCCGGCCTGCACGCTGTCGCCAATGCACGAACAGATCTTCAAGATGGCCCAAACGGAAGCCGCGCTGGGCGAGCGCCGCTTCATCTATCGCAACTTTGCCGGTGGCACGCTGGAGACGGGCGACGATCATGGCGCCTGACGCCGATGCCGGCAAAGCTATCAACGCCGATCCCTTCGCACCACTGACCACAGCACATCTCGATGTCGGCGACGGCCACGAGATCTATGTCGAGAGCGTTGGCCGCGCCGACGGCATACCGGCCGTGTATCTGCATGGCGGCCCCGGCAGCGGCTGCCAGCCCGACCATCGCCGGCTGTTCGATCCGCAGCGTTTTCACACCGTGCTGTTCGACCAGCGCGGCGCCGGCCGCAGCCGCCCGAAAGGTTCTCGCGAGGCCAACACCCTGCCGCATCTGATCGCGGACATGGAGACGATCCGCGAAAAATTCGGTTTCGAGAAATGGCTCGTTGTCGGCGGCTCCTGGGGCGCGACGCTGGCGCTGGCTTACGCGCAGGCGTATCCGGACCGCGTCAGCGGCATCGTGCTTCGCGCGACCTTTCTCGGCACATCGGAAGAACTCGACGGCGCTTTCCTCGACCTGCTGCCGCGGCATTATCCCGGCCTGCACGAGGATTTCCTCAGCACCCTGCCCGCGTCGGAGCGCGCAGCGCCGCTGCAAAACTACTATCGCCGTATCCTCGATCCCGACGCCGCGATCCACACATCGGTCGCGCGCGCCTGGCACGGCACCGAAAGCACTCTGTCCGAGCATGCGCCGAACCGCACAAGGCTCGATCTGGCGTCGCTCGCCAATTCGACGAAATCGCTGCCCGCGACGCCGTTCATGGAAGCGCATTACTTCCAGCACGATTGCTTCATGCGGCCTGGGCAATTGCTGGCGGAAGCCGGAAGGCTGCAAGACATTCCCGGCATCATCGTGCAGGGCCGCTTCGATTTCCTCTGCCCGCCCGCCACCTCGCATGCGCTCGCCGCACAATGGCCGGCGGCAGAAATACGAATCGTTGAAGGCGCCGGCCACAGCCTGTACGACCCCGGTGTGCGCGATGCCGTGATGAAAGCCATCGCCGACCTCGCCTCGAAACTGAAGTAGGAATTTCTTGAAATGCCGATGGCCGGAACGGGCATGCTGATGACGTCGATGGATATCGACGCCGCCCATGAGCGCGAATTCAACCAGTGGTACGACCGCGAACATCTCGCCGAACGCGTCGCCATCAATGGTTTTCTGGAAGCCCGGCGCTATGTCGCCGTTGAGGCCAGCCCGAAATATCTCGGTCTGTATTCGACCAAAACCTTCGACGTGCTGGACAGCCCGGCCTATCGCACCGCGCTGGCGAACCAGACCGCGTGGTCGAAGAGCAATATCGGCCGCTTCCAGAACATGCTGCGCTCGGTGGCGCGGATCACCATTAGCCGCGGCCAGGGTCGCGGCGCCGCGCTGGGCCTGGTCCGCATCCGGCCGCCGGTCGATGGCGCTGACGCGCTGCGCGGCGGCATCGAGGCGCAGCTCGATCCCGGCATGCTCCACGGCATCATCTCGATGCATCTGATGGAGAGCGATCCCAGACTGTCAAAGCCGCTCACCGACGATCCCGCGGCCCCCAATCCCGCTGCCCGCGACTGGTATGTGATGATCGACGGCACCGATGTGGACGCAGTGGCGGCCACGATGAAGGGCCGCTTCGATGCGCCCATATCAGCGACATCGGCGACGCTGATCTCCAGCGGGACGTATCGGCTGATGTGGGATCTGGCGAAGAGCGATCTCTGACAAACGTAGGTGATCGTGTCCCGGACGCGGCGCAGCGCATAGCGCTGCTCCGCAGATCCGGGACCCATCTTGGCGCGCTTTAACAGAATGGGTCCCGGGTCTGCGGCGCACCACCATCGCTGCGCGACGGCGCTGCACCGCGCCCGGGACACGGGGTTTTGCGTTGATTGAACGAGTCTCGCATCTCTTGCGACAAAGGTGAAATGGCTCCTCAGCCGCTCCCTTGGAAATATTGACATGTCGCGTACCTTCTCCATTGCCCTCGCCGCCGCCTTGCTCGTCGCGCTGGGCGGCGGCGGCGCCCGCGCCGAGGACGAGCCCAACAAGGTCGATGCCGCCAAGGCCGCCGAATTCAACACAAAACTGTTCGCCGGCCCGCTCGGCGACAAGAAGGCCTATGCCTGCTTTATCCGGCGCTACGACGCCGAACATCTGGCGCGGCATCCGCAGCAGAAGGTCAGCGCCATGAAGCTGCTGGTCACAGCGGAAACGCCGTCGGCGGAAAACAGCTATCCCTATTCGTTCCGGCTCGGCTTCAAATATCGCCACCGCAAGGGCGATTTCGATTCCAGCGGCTTCTGCGCCCATCTGCAGGACAAGGACACCGGTTATGAAGTGCGGATGAACTGCGGCGTCGATTGCGACGGCGGCGGCATCGAGATCGGCCTGTCGAAGAATGCCGATGCGACGCTGGTCCGGCTGGAGCGGGTGCGGATCTGGCAGAACAACAAGCCCGACGAGGAAGACGGCGACGCACTGCAGGCCGGCGCCGACGACAAGATCTTCCGGCTCGACCGTACCAACCTGAAGGAATGCGAGTCGCTGATCACCGAGCGCGAAGAACTCGTGGCGATGCGCCACAAGCGACAGGTTCGATCGATCGCAAGCGGGAGGGTGCCATGAACAGACGCAGCATGTTGTGGGCAGCGGTGTCGTCCATCGGCGCAGGTTTCGCAGCCTCCCGCGCCAGCGCCACGGCGCCGGAGGAAAAGCCATCTCCGAAGTTGAAGGTGGTCTATCACCTCAGCGATCTCGACCGGGTCAATTTCGTGCTCGGCAACATCCAGAACCACTTTGACGGCGTCGGCGGCCCTGACCATGTGACGCTCGCGCTCGTGGTACACGGCCCGGCGCTGCGTGCGTTTCATCTGGCCTCGGCCAATCCCGACATCACCGGGCGTCTCGGCCATTTTTCCAAAGCGGGTCTTGAGATGGCCGCCTGCGGCAATACCATGAAGGCGCAGAGCGTCACGCTCGGCGAGCTGCAGCCGGGCTTTGTCATCGCCGACCGAGGCGGTGTTGTCAGGCTCGCGGAGTTGCAGTCTCAGGGATATCTGTATTTGCGGCCGTAAATCGCCGCCCAAAATTTGCGCAAACGTCATCCTGCCACCGCCTTCCGCGAACACGCGATTGCGATGGACAGCGGCCGTCACAAATGGAACCCTTTGCTGCGCTATACGTAGGGACGTCACCGGCGCTTTCCGCGACGACGACGGGCTATGGGTCGTCGACGCCGCGGAAGGACCTGTTGACAAAATTCGGCTTCACGCCTGAAAAGGTGATGGAAGCCGCGCTCACCCGGATCGAACAGAACAAGGCATCATGAATCCTGTCAAAGCACTTGAATCTCATGGTCAGGCCGTCTGGCTGGACTTCCTGGCCCGCGGCTTCGTCGCCAAGGGCGACCTCAAGAAGCTGATCGACAGCGATGCCGTCAAAGGCGTCACGTCGAACCCGTCGATCTTCGAAAAGGCGATCGGCAGTTCGGACGAATATGACGGCGCGATTTCCGAGGCGCTGAAATCCGGCGACACGTCGGTCGCCGAGCTGTTCGAGCATCTCGCGGTGGAAGACATCCAGCATGCGGCCGATGTGCTGAAGCCGGTCTACGATCAGCTCAAGGGCGGCGATGGTTTCGTCAGTCTCGAAGTATCGCCCTATCTGGCGCTCGACACCAAGGGCACCATCAACGAGGCCGAGCGGCTGTGGAAGAGCGTCGGCCGCAAGAACCTGATGGTGAAGGTGCCGGCGACGCCGCAGGGCCTGCCGGCCATCGAGCACCTGATCGGCGAAGGCATCAGCATCAACATCACGCTGCTGTTTGCGCAGAAGGTCTATATCGAGGTCGCCGAGGCCTATCTGAAAGGTCTTGAGAAATACGTCGCCAGCGGCGGCGATCCATCCCATGTGGCCAGCGTCGCCAGCTTCTTCGTCAGCCGCATCGATGCGCAGGTCGACAAGCAGCTCGACGAGAAGATCGCCAAAGCCAACGACCCCACCGAGAAGGCACGGCTCGCCGCGCTGAAGGGCAAGGTCGCCATCGCCAATGCCAAGCTGGCGTATCAGGAATATCTCAAGCTGTTTTCCGGCCCGCGCTGGGAGAAGCTCGTGGCCAAGGGCGCCAAGCCGCAACGGTTGCTGTGGGCATCCACCGGCACCAAGAGCAAGGAATATCGCGATACGCTCTATGTCGAGGAGCTGATCGGCAAGAACACCGTCAACACCGTGCCACCGGCGACGCTCGATGCGTTCCGCGATCATGGCGAAGTACGCGACAGCCTTGAGGAGAATGTCGAAGCCGCCAAACAGGTGCTCGCCGATCTCGCCAAGACCGGCGTCTCGCTCGATGCCATCACCACCGAGCTGGTGAAGGATGGCGTCAAGCTGTTCGCCGATGCCGCCGACAAGCTGTATGGCGCGGTGGCGCACAAGCGCGCGGCCTCCTTGGCCGGGAGCATCGACGCGCAGAAACTGGCGCTCGGCGCCGGCATCGCCAAATCGGTCGAGACCGGCACGGAGGAATGGCGCGCGGCGGCGAAAATCCGCCGGCTTTGGCAGAAGGACAAGTCGGTCTGGACCGGCTCTGACGAAGACAAGTGGCTGGGCTGGCTGAACAGCCCGTCCGACGAGAAGGCCAAGCTGGCCGACTATGGCGACTTCGCGAAGTGGGTGAAGAGCCAGGGCTTCACGGACGCCGTCGTGCTCGGCATGGGCGGCTCCAGCCTCGGGCCCGAGGTGCTGGCGCAGACCTTTTCGCAAGTCTCGGGCTTTCCGAAACTGCATGTGCTGGATTCCACCGATCCCGCGCAGGTCCGCGCCATGGGCGCCGCGGTGAACATCGCCAAAACGCTGTTCATCGTCTCCAGTAAATCCGGCGGCACCACCGAACCCAACGTGATGAAGAACTATTTCTTCGCGCAGGTGAGTGAAGCGGTCGGCGCCGACAAGGCGGGCGGGCATTTCGTTGCCGTCACCGATCCCGGTTCGTCACTGGAGAAGGTGGCGAAGGCGCAAAAATTTGCGCGCATCTTCCATGGCGATCCCACTATCGGCGGGCGCTACTCCGTGCTGTCGCCGTTCGGCCTGGTGCCGGCCGCAGCAGCCGGCGTCGATCTGACAAAACTGCTCGATCTCACGCTCTCGATGGTGCGCTCCTGCGGACCGGACGTGCCGCCGCATGAAAATCCCGGCGTGCAGCTCGGCCTCGCGATGGGTGCCGCCGGCCTCGATGGCCGCGACAAGGTCACCATTCTCTCGTCGAGGAAGATCGCCGATTTCGGCGCCTGGGCGGAACAGCTGATCGCCGAATCCACCGGCAAGGACGGCAAGGGCCTGATCCCGATCGACAGCGAGACGCTTGGCGATCCCGCGGTCTATGGCAAGGATCGCTTCTTCATCGACCTGCGCACCGACGGCGAGAACGATGCGATGCACGACGCAAAACTTGCCGCACTCGAGACGGCCGGACATCCGGTCGCGCACATCGTGATGAAATCGATCGACCACCTCGGCCAGGAGTTCTTCCGCTTCGAGATGGCGACGGCCGTGGCGGGCTCCGTCCTCGGCATCAACCCGTTCAACCAGCCCGATGTCGAGGCCGCCAAGATCAAGACCCGCGAGCTCACAGAGTCCTTTGAAAAGACCGGATCGCTGCCGCCGGAAACGCCGGTCATCTCCACCGGCACAGCCGATCTCTACACCGACGACAAGAACGCGGCGGCGCTGCGCAAGGCCGGCGCCAATGGCGATCTCGGCTCCTGGCTGAAGGCACATTTTAGCCGCGCCGGCATTGGCGACTACGTCGCCCTGCTCGGCTATGTCGAGCGCGACCGCGCCAACATCGACACGCTGCAGCACATGCGGATGGCGGTGCGCGACAAGAAGCACGTGGCGACCTGCGCCGAATTCGGGCCGCGCTTCCTGCATTCCACCGGGCAGGCCTACAAGGGCGGCCCCGCCAGCGGCGTGTTCCTGCAGATCACCACGGATGACGCCAAGGATCTCGCGATCCCCGATTACCGCGCCTCTTTCGGCGTCATCAAGGCCGCGCAGGCGCGCGGCGATTTCGGCGTGCTGACCGACCGCGGCCGCCGCGCACTGCGCGTGCATCTCAAGGGCGACCTCAAGGCCGGCCTCGCGATGCTCGACAAAGCGATCCTCGCTGCACTCAATTAGCGCATGATCCCGAAAAGTGGATACCGGTTTTCGGATCAGATCATGCGCCATCAATTAGGGGACTGAACCAATGCAGCTCGGCATGATCGGCCTTGGCCGGATGGGCGGCAATATTGTCCGCCGCCTGATGAAGAACGGCCACACCACGGTGGTCTACGACAAGGACCCGAAGGCCGTCGCAGCACTGGCGGCGGATGGCTCGGTCGGCGGCGGATCTCTGGAGGAATTCGTTGGCAAGCTCAGCAAACCTCGCGCCGTGTGGGTGATGCTGCCGGCTGGCAAGATCACCGAGACCACCATCGACACTCTGTCGAAGCTGCTCGAACCGGATGACGTCATCATCGACGGCGGCAATACGTTCTGGCAGGACGATGTCCGCCGCGGCAAGGCGCTGAAGGAAAAGGGCATCCACTACATCGATGTCGGCACCTCCGGCGGCGTCTGGGGCATCGACCGCGGCTACTGCATGATGATCGGCGGCGACAAGAAGGTGGTCGACCGGCTCGACCCGATCTTCGCGACGCTCGCGCCGGGCATCGGCGACATCCCGCGCACCCCCGGCCGCGACGGCCGCGACCCGCGCATCGAGCAAGGCTACATCCATTCCGGCCCGGTCGGCGCCGGACATTTCGTCAAGATGATTCACAATGGCATCGAATACGGGTTGATGCAGGCCTATGCCGAGGGTTTTGACATTCTGAAGAATGCCAATATCGACGCACTGCCGGAGGGGCACCGCTTCGATCTCAACCTGCCTGATATCGCCGAAGTGTGGCGTCGCGGCAGCGTGATCCCGTCCTGGCTGCTCGACCTCACCTCCTCCGCGCTGGCCAAGAACGAAACCCTCGATACCTATTCCGGCTTCGTCGAAGATTCCGGCGAAGGCCGCTGGACCGTCAATGCCGCCATTGACGAAGCCGTGCCGGCCGAAGTTCTCACCGCCGCATTGTTCGCGCGCTTCCGGTCGCGCAAACAGCACACCTTCGCCGAAAAAATTCTCTCGGCGATGCGCGCCGGCTTCGGCGGCCACAAGGAGCCGGACCAGCATCCCGACCCCAAGCGTCAGGATGCGCCCGACATCCTCAAGCCGAAGGCCGACCGCACGTGATAGATTCCCTGATCCCCACCAAAAAGCCAGATCCCTGCTCCTTCGTCATCTTCGGCGTCACCGGCGATCTCGCCCATCGGCTGGTGATTCCGGCGCTGTATAATCTCGCGGCAGCGAACCTGCTGCCGGACAAGTTCTGCGTCGTCGGCATCGCCCGCCAGAGCATGTCGAGCGAGGAATTGCGCGACGACATGCTGAAGGGCCTGAAGCAGTTTGCGACCCGCCCAGTCGATGAGGCCATCGCGCAGCGGCTGCTGGAATGCGTCACCAGCATCGAAGCCGATCCAAAGAACCCGGCGTCGTTCGACAAGATGCGTGAGCAGCTCGACAAGCTCGAAGCCAAGCGCGAAACCACCGGCAACCGGTTGTTCTATCTGGCGACGCCGCCCAGCGCCTTCGCGCCGATCGCGCGCCAGCTCGGCCGCACCGGCATGCTGCAGGAGAACGGTTCCTGGCGACGCCTCGTCGTCGAAAAGCCGTTCGGCACCGATATCGAATCCGCAAGGAGGCTGAACGCCGAACTGCTCAGCATCGTCGAAGAGAAGCAGATTTATCGGATCGATCATTATCTCGGCAAGGAAACCGTCCAGAATATCCTGGTGCTGCGCTTCGCCAACGGCATGTTCGAGCCGATCTGGAATCGCAACCACATCGACCACGTCCAGATCACCGTCGATGAGAAACTCGGCGTCGGCCACCGCGGCAGTTTCTATGACGCCACCGGTGCGCTGCGCGACATGGTGCCGAACCATCTGTTCCAGCTGCTGTCGCTGGTGGCAATGGAGCCACCGGCGAAATTCGAGGCCCATGCGGTGCGTTCTGAAAAAGCTGAGGTGCTGGGCGCTATCACGATCCAGAGCGAAGCCGAGGCGCTGCAGAATTCCGTGCGCGGGCAATATCTCGGCGGCCAGGTCGGCGATACCGAGATTATCGACTACCTCAAGACCGAGGACGTCAAGCCGGGCAGCACCATCGAGACCTATGCGGCGCTGAAGCTGGCCATCGATAACTGGCGCTGGGCCGGCGTGCCGTTCTATCTGCGCACCGGCAAGGCGCTTGGCATCAAGCGCACCGAGGTGGCGATCAAGTTCAAGCAGGCGCCGTTCGCGATGTTCCGCGACACCGCGGTGGAAAGACTGTCGCAAAACTATCTGGTGATCGGCGTCGAGCCCACCGAGGGCATCGCGCTGCAGTTCAACACCAAGATTCCCGGCCCCTCGATCCGGATCGATGGCGTCGAGATGAAGTTTCGCTACAAGGATTACTTCAAGGCCGAGCCCTCTACCGGCTATGAGACGCTGATCTACGACTGCATGATCGGCGACAATATCCTGTTCCAGCGCGCCGACGGCGTCGAAGCCGGCTGGTGCGCGGTGCAGCCGTTCCTCGATGCCTGGAAGAAGGCCGGTGCCAATGGCCTGAAGACTTATCAGGCCGGCAGCGAAGGCCCGGCGGAAGCCGACGAGTTGCTGACGCGCGACGGCCGAAGCTGGCGGAAACTGAGCTAGGGCGATGGCGACTTTTCACCGCGAGATCATCGAGGTCGCCGACGCCGCGGCGCTGGCCAAGGCCGCAGCGGAACGTGTCATTGCGCGCATGGAAAGTAACCCGGGCCGGATCGCGATCTGCCTCACTGGCGGCTCCAGCCCCAAGCAGCTGTACGAGCTGCTCGGACAAGAGCCCTATGCCGGCCGAATTCCATGGAATCGCGTGCACTGGTTCATCGGCGACGACCGTTTTGTCAAAGCCACCGATCCCTTGAACAATATGAGCATGGCGCGCCGCATCTTTCTCGATCGATGCGCGCCCGCCGGCAACATCCATCCGATCGCAACCGAATCTCACAGCCCTTACGAGGCCGCTCATCTGTATGAGACGGAGCTGAAAACCTTCTACGGAGCCAACGTCCTCGACCCGCCGCAGCCGCTGTTCGATCTCGTGCTGCTCGGCGTCGGCCCCGACGGCCACATCGCTTCGCTGTTTCCCGGCTATCCGGCGATCAATGTGACCGATCAATGGGTGGTCGGCGTTTCCGAAGCGCACGTGGCGCCGTTCGTGCCACGTGTCAGCCTGACCCTGCCCGCGCTCGGATCCTGCCACGAGATGCTGTTTGAATTGAGCGGCGCCGACAAGCGGGCGATCCTGACGCGCGTCCTCACCGGAGAAGATCTGCCGGCAAACCGCGCCCGTGCGTATGAGGGTGAAACGGTCTGGCTGTGCGACAGCGCGGCGCTGCCGGAAAACTATCGTGGCTGAACAGAGCCAGCTTTGCGCGCTGATCGTGATGGGCGTCTCCGGCTCCGGCAAGAGCACCATCGCCGAGAACCTGGCAGCCCGCCTCGGCTGGACCTTTGAAGACGGCGACAAATTTCATCCGGCCAGCAATGTCGCCAAGATGAGCGCCGGCCATCCCCTTACCGACGACGACCGTTGGCCGTGGCTGCAGGCCATTGCCGACGAGATCGATCGCGTCGGCAAGGCCGGCGGGCACGTCGTGATCGCCTGCTCCGCGCTGAAGCGCGTCTATCGCAATGTTCTGGTGCATGGCCGTGGCGACGTCCGCATGGTCTATCTCGACGGCACCAGGGAGCTGATTGCCGCGCGCCTTGCCGCGCGAAAAGATCACTTCATGCCGCCGGCGCTGCTGGATAGCCAGTTCAAGACGCTGGAACCGCCCGGCGCCGACGAAAATCCAATCACGGTATCGATTGATGCTTCGGTCGAAGCGATCATCGATGCTATCGTCGGCCAAATGCAGAACAGGAAAACCTCATGACCCGCATTGCCCTGGTCGTCTCCGATGTCGATGGCACGCTGGTAACCCACGACAAGCGGCTCACTGACAAGGCCAAGGCGGCGGTGCAGAAGCTGCACGATGCCGGCATAGGCTTCACCATCACGTCGAGCCGGCCGCCGGTCGGGATGCGGTTTCTGGTCGCACCGCTCGGCATCACGCTGCCGATCGGGCCGTTCAACGGCAGCTCGATGGTGGACGGCAATCTGAAGCCGATCGAGCAGCATCTGATCCCGGCCGCCGCCGCGCAGCGCAGCCTTGAAGTGCTGAACGAATTCGGCGTCGATATCTGGCTGTTCACCAATGAAGAATGGATCATCAAGCGCGACGACGGCAAATATGTGCCGCACGAGCGCGACACCATCCAGCACGATCCGGTTTTCGTCGATGATTTCACGCCGTTCCTGGCGAAAGCCTGCAAGATCGTCGGCGCCAGCGCCGACTTCGCGCGGCTGGAGCGCTGCGAGGCCGCGATGCAGAAGGCGCTCGGCGACCAGGCCGTCGCGGTGCGCTCGCAGAACTACTACCTCGACATCACCCCGCCCGGCCAGGACAAGGGGACCTTCGTGGCCGCGATGGCGAAGCGCCTGAACATTTCCACCGACGCCATCGCCACCATCGGCGACATGCGCAACGATCTGGCGATGTTCAAGGTCAGCGGCATGTCGGTCGCCATGGGCAACGCCACCGACGATGTGAAGAAGCAGGCGACCGACGTGACGGCATCGAATGAGGACGAGGGTTTTGCGGGGGCGGTCGAGATTATTTTGAAGAAGAAAGCGGGCGCATAGAGCGCACCTCCTCTCAACGAGTCGTCCCGGCGAACGCCGGGACGACTCGTTGGGATGTGATGCCCAGCGTCAACATCGTCATTGCGAGCGGAGCGAAGCAATCCAGAGGCCGCAAGCAAGACTGGATTGCTTCGTCGCAAGGGCTCCCCGCAATGACGGACAGCGTTATTTCGCCCGCTGCATCACCGGTTTTTTCGCCTGCCGCTTCGCGTCGCACAGATTATGCGCGGTGTTGACCAGCGCGATATGCGTTAATGCCTGCGGAAAATTGCCGGTCTGGCGATCCGCGATGGAGTCGTATTCTTCCGCCAACAATCCGACATCGTTGGCGATGCCGACGACGCGGTCAAACAGCGCTTGCGCCTTGGCGATCTCCCCCGCCAGAATGTAGGCGTCGGCGAGCCACAGGCTGCAGGCGAGAAAGGCGCCTTCGATCGGCTGCTTCTCGCCGGTCTGCTTGCGCGGATCGTGACGCAGCACGAAGCCGTCGCGCATCATGTGCTGTTCAATGGCCGCGAGCGTGCCCTGCACGCGGGGATCGGAGGACGGCAGGAAGCCCACGGCCGGCAGCAGCAGGATACTGGCGTCGAGCACGTCGGCGCCGTAATATTCAACGAAGGCATTCATCGCAGGGTTGAAGCCTTTTTCGCAGACATCGCGGTGAATGGTGGCGCGCAAGCTGCGCCAATCGTCCAGCGGTGCCTTGAGGCCGAATGTCTCCGCGCTCTTGATGCCGCGGTCGAACGCCACCCAGCACATCACCTTCGAGAACACGTAATGCGCGCCGTCGCCGCGGAGTTCCCAGATGCCGTGGTCTGGCTGGTCCCAGACCGAGGCGAGATGCTCCAGCACCAGGCGCTCCACCGCCCAGCTTCTGTCGTCGAGTTGAAGCTTCGCCACGCGTGACTGGTGAAACGCGTCGATCAATTCGCCATAGACGTCGAGCTGCAGCTGCGCGTGCGCGGCATTGCCGACGCGGACCGGCTGTGCACCTTCGTAACCCGGTAGCCAGCCGGCTTCCCATTCCAGCAGGCGACGCTGGCCCATGATGCCGTACATGATCTGCATGTCGACCGGAGATCCCGCGGCAGCACGCAACAGCCAGTTGTGCCACGCCAGGGCTTCCTCGGTGTAGCCGCTGTTCATCAGCACCAGCAACGTGAAGGTGGCGTCGCGCAGCCAGCAGAAGCGGTAGTCCCAGTTTCTGGCACCACCGAGCTTTTCCGGCAACGAGGTGGTCGGCGCGGCGACGATGCCGCCGGAGGGCGCATAGGTCAGCGCCTTCAGGGTGATCAGCGAGCGCATGACGAGATCGCGGCCCTCGCCGTCATAGGTGCAGCGGCCACTCCATTCGGACCAGAATTCTTCGGTGTCCTTCAAGGCACGGTCGGGATCGATCGGCGCCGGCACTTTCAGGTGCGACGGCCCGTAGGTCAGCACGAACGGCACGCTGTCGCCGGCGCTCACGACGAACTCCGCCACTGTGGTCAGGTCTTCGCCATGGGTCTCGATCGGCGTGCGCAGCACCGCCATATCCGGCCCACAGATCCCCAGCAGCGCGCCATCCCCGGTACGCTTGACCCAGGGAACGTCGACGCCGAAACCGAAGCGGATCACCAGCTCCATCCGCAGCTTGACGCTGCCGCTCTCGCCACGAACGATACGCACCACGTCGGAGGCAGCGCCGCGTGGCGGCATGAAGTCGATCAGCGTGATCGCGCCATCGACTGTTTCCAGCCGGGTCTCCAAAATCAGCGTGTCGCCGCGATACTTTCTCGAGCAACTGGTGACTTCGGCCACCGGCGCGATCTGCCAGCGGCCGTACTCTTTGCCGCCCAGCAGCGCGGTAAAGCAGGCGTCGGAATCGAAGGTCGGCCAGCACAGCCAGTCGATCGAGCCATTGCGATTGACCAATGCGGCTGTCTCGCAGTCGCCGATCAGGGCATAGTCTTCGATATGGCCGGGCACGGCTCAGGCCACCTGCGTCGAGCGGTCGGCGGTGGCAATCTTCAGCGAGGCGAGATCGATGACGTCGACGATCTTGTCGACCGCAACCGGGAGCCGCTGCCGCCAGTTCGGGTGCTCGTCGATGGTGCCGGGGATGTTGGGCTGGTTGGTGACGCCCAGCAGATCCTCCATCGCAATCGCCAGCAGGCGCGTGCGGGTGCGCGCAAGGAACTGCGTCACGGCGTAGAGATCCTCGGTAGAGATCGCCTGATAGCGCAACGTTTCGCCGAGCATGGCAATGGCGTAGCGGCGGGAATCATCGCTCTCGCCGGGATCGATGCCAAGCGAGCGCTTCAGCACGAGATCGCTGAGGCTGCGCCAGCCGGCATAGGTCGGCAGGTCGTGGGTGTTGAAGGTGACCAGCGCATCGGGCGCGTAATGCTCGACGCCGCGGAACGCGCCGCGATCGTCGCGCTCGAACATCATCACCAGATACGACCAGATGCCCCACGCCGCGAGTTCATCGCGAAACCCTTCCGGCACGGTGCCGAGGTCTTCGCCGATCACCACGCAGCGATTGGCGACGCTTTCCTGCGCCGTCACCGCCAGCAGGGCTTGCAGCGGCATCTTCACATAGGCGCCGTTGTCGGCGGCATAGCCGTGCGGCACCACATAAAGCCGGTTCAGCCCGAGCACGTGATCGAGCCGCACCGCGCCGGCATAGCGCATCGACGCCCGCAGCATCTCCTTGAACGGCGCGAAGGACTGCATTTCCAGGCCGGCGCCGTTGAAGCCGGCAAGGCCCCAGTTCTGCCCGGCAGGCTGCAACGCATCTGGCGGCGCGCCGATCGACAGATGCCGCGAAATCGCGATCTGCTCGTTCCAGGCATCGAAGCCGCCGCTCTGCACGCCGACGGCGACGTCGAGATAGAGCCCGACGCTCATGCCGAGCTTGGCGGTGAGGTCGTGGCAAGCCTTGAGCTGCAGATCGGCATTCCACTGCACATATTCGATATAAGCGACTTCCTTGCCATCGGGCCCGGCACGGAGTTCTTCGCATTGGATATCGTCGGGGTGCTGCCATTGCTCCGGCCAGTCCCACCAGGCGGTCTGGAATTTGTGCCGCAGCACCTCGAAGCAGGCAAAGCGCGTCAGCAATGGCGCGCGCTCGGCACGAAAAGCCGCAAAGGCCTTTTGCCGCGGCGACTTCGGGTTGGCATAAAACTCCTCGAACGCCGCGCGCAGCGCAGCTGATTTCGCCGCGGCCACCGCGACGTAATCGACGAAAGTGCCCGAGCGCAGCTCTTCCAGCGCATCGCCGCTATCGTTGGCGGCGAATTCCGGCAGTTGCTCGACATCGATATAGAGCGGGTTGAGAAACAGCCGGCTGTTCGGCGAATACGGGCTGCATTCGGCCGGGCGGTCGTCGAACAGCGCATGCAGCGGATTGAGGCCGACGCCGCCGGCGCCGATGCTCGCCGCCATCGCGATCAGGCTCTGCAAATCGGTGAAGTCGCCGATGCCCCAGTTGCGCGCGGAACGCACACCGTAAAGCTGCACCGCCAGGATCCAGGAGCGGTCGAACTCGCCGCGAAACGCCTTGGCCGGCGCGACGATGAACGGCGCCTCTTCAGAGAACAGCGACGCGTCGGTGAGGTGCAGGCGGTGCATGCCAAGCGGCAGATCGGCCGGCCAATCGATGCCGCGCTCGCCGGTCGTTCCCTCGGCGATAACCTTAACGCCGCTGAGAATTTTCCACCGCAACGGGAACGTGGCAGCCTCCGTCAGGACGGTCCGGCAAGCCTCGCCGACGCGCACCACCACCGGCCGCTCCAGAAACCGGTGCGGCGTTCGCATCGGCATGGCGGCGAGGATGATCTGCAGGGCGCCTGCGTCGGTGGTGTGCCAGTGCCCCTGTCCGTCGTGAAAACCGGTCTGGATTCCGAGTTCGGCAGCTTTGGTGAAAAGGTCCATACGGCACGCTGTTTGCAACGCAACAATCGGGAGTTGCTGCGAAATTTGTGAATTTTAGGAAGAGGATAGCCGTTTTCAACGCTTCTATCTAAGCTGGGTTCCCGAGGGAACCAAACGCCTGTCACGGGGCTTTGTATATGATCGCACCGTCTCTTTTCCGCAACTCGAATTGGGACGACATCCAAATGTCGACGGCATCACCGTGAACAAAACCTCCCAAATCGTGGAAAGCGTCGCCGCCGGCGGCGCCTTCCACATCGAAAACATCTACCCGATCATCGACGGTGGCCGATTTCCAATCAAGCGGATCGTCGGCGAGCGCATCGATGTCTACGCCGACCTCTATCGCGACGGCCACGAGATCATCGCCGCCGCCATCGTCTGGCGCCGCGAGCAGGACCGCGACTGGAATCGCGTGCCCATGACCCTGGAGGTCAACGACCGCTGGGGCGGCTCGTTCACGCCCGACGCCATCGGCCGCTATGTCTATGCCATCGAGGCCTGGACCGACGAATTCGCCAGCTGGCGCCACGGCTTCGAGCTGAAGCTGAAGGCCGGACAGGACGTCACGCTGGACGCGCTGGAAGGCGCGGGGCTGATGACCAAGGCGCAATCAGGCGGGCTGGAAGCCTCGGCCGTCATCGTCAAGCAATGCGAAGATTATCTGCAGACCGGCGAAACCGAGCCGCTGCTGACGCCCGAACTGCGCAACGCCATGTCCGAGGCCCAGTTGCGCCCGGATCTGACGCGGTCGCCGCTGCTGCCGCTGATGGTCGACCGCAAACGCGCCCGCCACGGCGCCTGGTACGAGATGATGCCGCGCAGCCAGAGCACGGTGCCCGGCCAGCACGGCACGTTCCGCGATTGCATCGCGCGGCTGCCCGATGTCGCGGCGATGGGGTTTGATGTGGTGTATTTCACGCCGATCCACCCGATCGGCGTGACGAACCGCAAGGGCCGCAACAATGCGCTGATCGCGGAGCCTGGCGATGTCGGCAGTCCCTATGCCATCGGCGGCATCGAAGGCGGCCACGACGCGCTGCATCCCGAACTCGGCACCATGGACGACTTTCACGCCTTGATCGCGGCCTGCAAGCAGTTCGACATGGAAGTCGCCATCGACGTCGCCGTGCAGTGCTCGCCGGATCATCCCTGGATCGCCGAGCATCCCGACTGGTTCAGGCGTCGTCCTGACGGCTCTATGAAATATGCGGAGAATCCGCCGAAGAAGTACGAGGACATCGTCAATCCTGACTTTACCTGCGACGACGCGGGATCGCTATGGAATGCGCTGCGCGATGTGATCCTGTTCTGGGTCGACCAGGGCGTGAAGATCTTTCGCGTCGACAATCCGCACACCAAGCCGTTGCGGTTCTGGGAGTGGATGATCCACGAAGTGCAGCTGAAGCATCCCGACGTGCTGTTTCTCGCCGAGGCTTTCACCAAGCCGAAGCTGATGAAGGGCCTCGCCAAGCTCGGCTTCTCGCAGAGCTACACCTACTTCACGTGGCGGACACAGAAGTGGGAGATCGAGCAATATCTCAACGAACTCTGCGGCTATCCGGAGCGCGACTTCTATCGGCCGAACTTCTTCGTCAACACCCCGGACATCCTGCCGTTTCACCTGCAGAGCGGCGAAGCCTGGATGTTCAAGGCGCGTGTGGCGCTGGCGGCGGCGCTGTCCAGCACCTACGGCATCTATAACGGGTTTGAATTGCTCGAGCATGAGCCCATTCCGGGCCGGGAAGAATATTTGAACTCGGAAAAATACGAGATCAGGACGCGCGACTGGGACCAGCCGGGCAACATCAAGTCCTATATCCGCGACCTCAACATGGCCCGCCGCTCCAACGGCGCCCTGCAGCAGACCAGCAACCTGCGTTTCATGGCGGTCGACGACGACAACGTCATCGGCTTCGTCAAGGAGTCCGTCGATCAGACCAACATGGTCGCCGGTGCGATCTCGCTGTCGCGCGATCCGCATGAGGTCTGGCTGCCGATCAATAGCCAGGTGATGGTCGAGGGCCAACGCCGCGACATTGCGGCGGTCGAAAACCTGATCACGGGGGAACGCCACCCCGTTGAATGGGGCGGCGTCCGCGTCCGCATCGATCCGATGCGCGATCCCGCCATTTTCTTCCGCTGTCTCGCCTGAAAGCCCTCAAATGCACGTGATGCGAACCATCCACTCGACAGTTTCGCCGGGCGACGCCAAGGTTGATCACCTCTGGTACAAGGATGCCATCATCTATCAGCTGCACGTCAAGGCGTTTGCGGACAGCAACAATGACGGCATTGGCGACTTTGCGGGGCTCACCGAGAAGCTGGATTACCTGCAGGAACTCGGCGTCACCGCACTGTGGCTGATGCCATTCTACCCCTCGCCCGGCCGCGATGACGGCTACGACATCGCGGATTACGGCTCCATCAGCCCGGACTACGGGACGATGAAGGATTTCCGTCGCTTCATTCTGGAAGCGAAGCGACGCGGCCTGCGGGTCATCACTGAACTTGTCATCAATCACACCTCCGACCAGCACAACTGGTTCAAGCGCGCGCGGCGCAGCCCCGCCGGTTCGAGCGCGCGCAATTGGTATGTCTGGAGCAACACCGACCAGAAGTACCAGGGCACACGAATCATCTTCACCGACACGGAAAAGTCGAACTGGGCCTGGGACCCCGAGGCCAATGCCTATTACTGGCACCGCTTCTTCTCGCACCAGCCCGACCTGAATTTCGACAATCCGCGCGTCGTCAGCGCGGTCGTGCAGGTGATGAAGCGCTGGCTCGATGCCGGCGTCGACGGATTCCGGCTGGATGCCATTCCCTATCTTTGCGAACGCGACGGCACCAACAACGAAAACCTGCCGGAGACCCACGCCGTCATCAAGAAACTGCGCGCCGAGCTTGACGCCTATGCGCCGGGCAAATTGCTACTCGCCGAAGCCAACCAGTGGCCGGAGGACGTCCAGCAATATTTCGGCGACAGTGACGAATGTCACATGGCCTATCATTTCCCACTGATGCCGCGCATCTACATGGCGATCGCGCAGGAAGACCGCTTCCCGATCACCGACATCCTCCGGCAGACGCCTGACATTCCCGCGGACTGCCAGTGGGCGATGTTCCTGCGCAACCACGATGAACTGACGCTGGAAATGGTCACCGACGTCGAGCGCGATTACCTGTGGTCGACCTACGCCCACGATCCCCGCGCCCGCATCAATGTCGGCATCCGCCGCCGCCTCGCGCCGCTGATGGACAATGATCGCCGCAAGATCGAGCTGATGAACTCGCTGTTGCTGTCCTTTCCGGGCACGCCGATCATCTACTACGGTGACGAAATCGGCATGGGCGACAACATCTATCTCGGCGACCGCAATGGCGTCCGAACACCGATGCAGTGGACGCCGGACCGCAATGGCGGCTTCTCCCGCGCCGATCCCGCTCGGCTCTACGCACCGACCATCATGGACCCGGTCTACGGCTACGAGTCCGTCAATGTCGAGGCGCAGTCGCGCAGCCTTTCGTCACAGCTGTCTGCCACCAAGCGGCTGATTTCCGTGCGCAAATCGACGCTGGCCTTCGGCCGCGGCACCATGACCTTCATTCGCCCGAGCAATCGTTCGGTGCTGTGTTATGTCCGGCAATATGGCGACGAGGTGATCCTCTGTGTGGCCAACCTGTCGCGCTCGGCGCAGGCCACCGAACTGGATCTATCACCCTGGAAGGAACGCGTGCCGCTGGAAATGCTCGGCCGCACCACCTTCCCGGCGATCGGCGAGCTGCCCTACATGATTACGCTGGCGCCCTACGGCTTCTACTGGTTCCAGCTGAAGGAACGCGACGTCTCCGAGCGTGTCGTGCCGACCGCGATACCGGAATTCGAAACGCTGGTGGTGCCGCTTGGTGCCACCTGGATGTCGCTCGCCCGCACCCGCGGCGTGTTCGAGCGCGACGTGCTGCCGGCGCATCTGGCGCGGACGCGCTGGTATCCCGAGCGTTCGCCCAAGGCGATCCAGGCTCACCTGACATCCGCGATCCCGTTTTGCAACATCGGCGACAACAGGCCCTGGCTGGCATTTTTTGAAGCGACGCAACGCGATGTGACAACGCGTTACGTTCTGCCGATGCGGATCGAATGGGTGCGTTTCGACCGCGAACGCTACAATCCCCACGCTTTTGCCGCGGTTCGCCAGGGCGCGCGCGAAGGCACCCTGCTGGATGTGGCCAGCGAACAGATATTCATCGCCCTGCTGCTGCACAATCTGCGCAATTCCCTCACCGTCGAGGAGGAAGGGGCACGGCTTGAATTCAGACCGACCGCCAAACTCGCGGAAAAGCCGTTCAAGCATCCGGTCAACATCCGCGCGGTGGAAACCGAACAATCCAACAGCACCGCGCTGGTCGACGGCGACTACGTCGTGAAGGTCTATCGCAAGCTCCAGGCCGGCATCAATCCGGAGATCGAGATTGGCCGCTTCCTCACCGAGATCGCCGGCTATGCCAACACGCCTGCATTGCTCGGCAGCGTCGAACTGGTCGAAGGCGACCAAACCAGCGCGATCGCCATCGTCCATGCCTTTGTGCAGAACCAGGGCGACGCCTGGACCGTCACTGCCGCCTATCTCGACCGTTTCGTCGAGGAGCAAAGGCTACTTGCCAGCGGCACCGAGCTTGCGGAGAGCGAGGAACAGGTGCCCTACCTGCGCTACATGGCACAGACCGGCCGCCGCGTCGCCGAAATGCAGATGGCGCTCGCCAGCCGCGATAACATCGCCGATTTCAAGCCGGAGCCGACAGCGCCGGAGGATATCAAGGTCTGGGTCAACGAGGTTGCCGTACGTGCCGAACTGGCCTTCGAAGGTCTGGAGCACCGCCGTGGCGCGGCCAAGGAGTCCGACCGCGCGCTGATCGACGAGCTACTGGCGCTGCGCGTCGGCCTGCGCGACCGGCTGGTCGCGCTGCTGCCGGACAACATCGACGGGCTGAAGATCCGCCACCACGGCGACTTCCATCTTGGCCAGATGCTGATCGTCAAGGACGACATCTTCATCATCGACTTCGAGGGCGAACCGCGCCGTCCGATCGCCGAGCGCCGCCGCAAGGCGCCCGCCGCACGCGACGTCGCCGGCCTGGTCCGCTCGATCGATTATTCCGTGACCGCGGCGCTGGAACGCGCACTCAAGGTCGCGCCCGACGAAAACGGCAAGCTCGCCACCGCGCTGGACGGCTGGCGGGAACGTGCGACGGCGGCATTCGTTGGTGCCTATCGTGATACCATGACCGATGCGCGGCTGTGGCCTGCCAATTCCGGAGCTGCGGAGGGAATGTTGAATTTCTTTCTTCTGGAAAAGGCGTTCTATGAGATCGAGTATGAACTCGCCTACCGACCCGACTGGCTGCGGATTCCGCTGGCCGGCGCGCTTCGCATTTTGAATCAGCACTCTGAGGAGGTCGCATGACCAAGTTATCCGCGGAGGCTTACGCGATCGTCGAAGGCCGCCATTCCGACCCGTTTCACTATCTCGGCCCCCACAAGGAGGACGGCAAGACCGTCGTGCGCGCCTTCCTGCCGGAAGCCATCAATGTCGATGCCATCGACGAACACGGCGCAACGACGTCGCTGGAGCGCGTCCATGATGCCGGCCTGTTCGTCGGCACGCTGGCCAATGGCTCGACCAGCTATCAGCTGCGCGCGCGCTATGGCGACAAGTCCGTCGATCTCGACGATCCCTATCGCTTTCCGCCGATCCTGACCGACTTCGATCTCTATTTGCTCGGCGAAGGCAGCCATCAGCGGCTCTATGACAAGCTCGGTGCGCATCCGATGACGCTGGAAGGCGTCGCCGGCGTCGGCTTCGTGGTGTTCGCACCCAACGCGCGGCGCGTCAGCCTGGTCGGCGACTTCAATTTCTGGGATCCGCGGCGGCATCCGATGCGGGTGCGCGGGGTCGGCTACTGGGAATTGTTCGTGCCCGCCGCCATCGCCGGCGATCACTACAAGTTTGACATCATCGACCCGCACGGCCAGCAGCTGCCGCTGAAGTCCGATCCGATGGCCTTCGCGGCGGAGCTGCGCCCCAGCACCGCCTCGATCGTGCTCGACGAAACCAGATTGCCGCATCCGCGGCCGGCGCCGGCCGGCGTCAACGCGCTGAACAGACCGATGTCAGTCTATGAGGTGCATCTCGGCTCATGGCGCCGCAAGGGCGACAACGAATGGCTGACCTATCGCGAGCTGGCGGAGCTGCTGCCACGCTACGCCCGCGATCTCGGCTTCACCCATGTGGAATTCCTGCCGGTCAACGAACACCCGTTCGACGGCTCGTGGGGCTATCAGCCCACCGGCATGTATGCGCCGACCAGCCGCTTCGGCACGCCGGAAGATTTTTGCGCGCTGGTCGACGCCTGCCACGCCGAAGGCCTGGCCGTGCTGCTGGACTGGGTGCCCGGGCATTTCCCGGACGATCCGCACGGCCTCGGCAATTTCGACGGCACCGCGCTTTATGAACATGCCAACCCGCTGCAGGGCCGGCACATGGACTGGGGCACGCTGATCTATAATTACGGCCGCACCGAAGTGGTGAACTTCCTGGTGTCGAACGCGTTGTTCTGGCTGGAGCGCTACGCCGTCGACGGGCTGCGCGTCGATGCGGTGGCCTCGATGCTGTATCTCGACTACAGCCGCGACGCCGGCGCCTGGATTCCCAACAAATATGGCGGCCGCGAAAACATCGAGGCCATCGGCTTCCTGCGCCGCTTCAACACCGAAGTATTCGCGCGCTTTCCCAACGCCACCACGGCGGCGGAGGAATCGACCGCGTGGCCGCAGGTCTCGCGTCCGGTGGAATTCGGCGGGCTCGGCTTTGGCTACAAGTGGAACATGGGCTGGATGCACGACACGCTGAACTACATCAGCAAGGATCCGATCCACCGCAAATTCCACCACGGCGACATCCTGTTCGGGCTGCAATACGCGTTTTCGGAAAACTTCGTGCTGCCGCTGTCGCACGACGAAGTCGTGCACGGCAAGCGCTCGCTCCTCGGCCGGATGCCCGGCGACGACTGGCAGCGTTTTGCAAACCTGCGCGCCTACTACGCCTTCATGTTCGGCCATCCCGGCAAGAAGCTGATGTTCATGGGCTGCGAATTTGCCCAGGAGCGCGAGTGGAATCACGACCGTTCGCTGGACTGGCATTTGCTGGAGCAGGACAAGCATGCCGGCATCCATTCGCTGATCCGCGACCTCAACAAACTGTACCGCAATCAGCCGGCGCTGCACGAGCTGGATTGCGATCCCGCCGGCTTCGAGTGGGTGATTACCGAGGACGCCGCCAGCAACGTCTTTGCGTGGCTGCGCAAGGGCGCCAATCCGCGCTCGCAGTGCCTCGTGGTGGTGAACTTCTCGCCCAACGTCTATCGCAACTACCGCGTCCGCGTGCCGTTCCCCGGCAAGTGGCGTGAGGTGCTGAATTCCGACGCCGCGCATTACGGCGGCAGCAATGTCGGCAATTCCGGCGAGGTCGCGACGTCGGGTCTGGTGCCTGAACTCAATCTCACGCTTCCGCCGCTGGCCGCTATCTTTCTCGTACCGGAATTCTGAAGCATGAGAGTATCCGCCGGCACGCCCTCTCGCCTCGGTGCAAGCTGGGACGGCAGGGGAACCAACTTTGCGTTGTTTTCCGCGACCGCGCAGAAGGTCGAACTTTGCCTGTTCGACAGCCAGGGCCGCCGCGAGCTGGAACGCATCGCGCTGCCGGAGCGCAACGAAGACGTCTGGCACGGTTATCTCAACGACGTCTCGCCAGGGCAGCTCTACGGTTACCGCGTCCATGGCCCTTATGAACCCGAGCATGGCCATCGCTTCAATGCGCACAAGCTGCTGCTCGATCCCTATGCCAAGAAGCTGGCGGGGCGGCTGGTGTGGAGCGATGCGCATTTCGGCTACCGCACCGGCAGCGCCCGTGAGGATCTGTCTTTCGATCGCCGCGACAACGCCCGCGGCATGCCGAAGGCCGTCGTGGTCGACGAGACGTTCAACTGGGGCCGCAAGGAATCCCGACCGAGCGTGCCTTGGGAAGACACCATCATCTACGAAGCCCACGTCAAGGGCCTGACCCAGACCCGCAAGGACGTGCCGCCGGGCCTGCGCGGCACCTATCGCGGGTTGTCGTCGCCAGCGATGATCGACCATCTCAAGCGGCTCGGCGTCACCGCGGTCGAACTGCTGCCGGTCCACAGCTTCGTCGATGACCGCCGCCTGGTCGAACTCAAGCTCGTAAACTACTGGGGCTACAATTCGCTGTCGTTCTTCGCGCCGGAAGCGCGCTACGGACAGGACAATCCGCTGGATTCGTTCCGCACCACCGTGGCCCGCCTGCACGACGCCGGCATCGAGGTGATCCTCGATGTGGTCTACAACCATACCGCCGAAGGCAATCACCTCGGTCCCACGCTGTCCTATCGCGGCATCGACAATTCCTCCTATTACTGGCTGATGCCGGACAATCCGCGCTTCTATGACGACTTCACCGGCTGCGGCAGTTCGGTCAACCTCACCCATCCCCGCGTGCTGCAGATGGTGATGGACTCGCTGCGTTACTGGGTCGAGGTCTGCCACGTCGATGGCTTCCGCTTTGACCTTGCCACCACGCTGGCGCGCGGGCCGAACGGTTTCGGCCGCAACAGCGGCTTCCTCACCGCGATCCGGCAGGATCCGGTGCTGGCGTCGGTCAAACTGATCGCCGAGCCCTGGGATCTCGGCATGGGCGGCTATCAGGTCGGCGCGTTTCCGTCGCAATGGTCGGAGTGGAACGACAAGTACCGCAGCGCCATGCGGCGCTACTGGAGCGGCGAAGGCAGCCTGATCGGCGAAGTCTCCAGCCGCATGACCGGCTCCTCCGATGTCTTCCATCATGACGGCCGCAAGCAGCGTGCCGGCATCAACCACGTCACCGTGCATGACGGATTCCCGCTGGCCGATCTGTTCGCCTACAATGAGAAGCACAACGAGGCCAATGGCGAGGACAACCGCGACGGCTCCAGCGACAACCTCAGCAACAACTTTGGCGTCGAAGGCCCGACCGACGATCCCGACCTGCAGGCGCTGCGGCGGCAGCTGCGCAAGAACCAGCTGGCCTGCCTGATGCTGGCGCAGGGCGTGCCGCTGCTGCTCGCCGGCGATGAGGTCGGCAACACCCAGGGCGGCAACAACAACGCCTATTGCCAGGACAACGAGATCGGCTGGGTCGGCTGGGAGAATCTCGGCCACAAGGAAGACGACCTCACCGAGTTCGTCGGCTACATGACGCAGCTGCGGCAGCGTTTTCCGCAGATCCGCGTACAGCACTGGCTCGATGGCCGCCGTGCCGACGGCAGCTATGGCGTGCTGTGGCTGACGCCGACGGCCGAGGAGATGACCGAACAGGACTGGGCCTTCCCGGACGGGCGGTTTCTCGCTTATGTGCTGAGCCCCAGCGAGGACAACACGAATCCAATCTTCATCGTGCTGAACTCGGCCCCCGAAGGCATCGCGTTCAAGCTGCCGAGAATGCCGGAATACAAGCATTGGCGGCAGGTGCTCAACACCGCCGACGACAAACTCTCGATCGCGATTCTGCCGCCGGGCAGCGACATCGATGCGCCGCCGCGTTCGGTGCTGGCTTTCGCCGGATCGGCGTCGTGAGCGACCGGAGCTTCGGGCCCCGGCTGACCAAGACCGGCACCATCTTCCGGCTGTGGGCGCCGGCCGCCAACCGTGTCGATGTGATGCTCGACAAGATCTATCCGTTGACGCGTGGCGAGGACGGCTGGTTTTCCGCCGAGATTCCCGGCGTCAGGGCCGGCGCGACCTATCGCTTCCATATCGACGGCGTCGGCAACGTGCCCGACCCCGGCTCGGCGTTTCAGCCGCAGGACATCGCCGGACCCAGCGAAGTAATCGATCACGCTGCCTATGCCTGGCGCGCCACCGACTGGCGCGGCCGGCCGTGGCAGGAGACCGTGCTGATCGAGACCCATGCCGGCACGTTCACTCCGGAGGGCACCTATCGCGCCATGATCGACAAGCTCGATCACCTGGTGGCGACGGGGATCACCGCGCTGGAATTGATGCCGCTGGCGGATTTCGCCGGCCGGCACAACTGGGGCTATGACGGCGTGCTGTGGTATGCGCCCGACTGCGCCTTCGGTCGCCCCGAGGATCTGAAAGCACTGATCGACGAAGCGCATCTGCGCGGGCTGATGGTATTTCTCGACGTGGTCTACAATCACTTCGGACCGGAGGGAAATTACCTCGGCCAATACGCGCCGCAATTCTTTGGCGACGCGCACACGCCATGGGGCAGCGCCATCGACTACCGCGTGCCGCAGGTCCGCGCCTTCGCCATCGAGAACGCGGTGTCCTGGCTGCGCGACTATCGCTTCGACGGGCTGCGGCTCGACGCCGTGCATGCGATCCCCGAGCAGGGCGAAATCCCGATGCTGCACGAACTCAGCCGCGAGGTCGGCAAGTTCGCCGCTGATAGCAGCCGGCTGATCCATCTGGTGCTGGAAAACGACGACAACCGCGCCACCCTGCTCGACCCCGTCACCAACCCGCCGCGCGGAAAATATCGCGCGCAGTGGAACGACGACTATCACCATGCCTGGCACGTACTGCTGACCGGCGAGGACAAAGGCTACTACAGCGACTACGCACCGCGACCGATCGACCATGTGGTGCGCGCGCTGGCCTCCGGCTTCGCCTATCAGGGCGAACCTTCCCCCCATCGCGACGGCGCGCTGCGCGGCGAGCCGAGCGGCCAGCTCGAGCCCATCGCTTTCGTCAATTTCCTGCAGAACCACGACCAGATCGGCAATCGCGCGCTTGGCGACCGGTTGGA
The DNA here is from genome assembly GCA_036924855.1 of Nitrobacteraceae bacterium AZCC 2146. Lineage (NCBI taxonomy): Bacteria > Pseudomonadati > Pseudomonadota > Alphaproteobacteria > Hyphomicrobiales > Nitrobacteraceae > Nitrobacteraceae bacterium AZCC 2146. The sequence goes on along the minus strand of JBAGRP010000001.1, from coordinate 6,435,427 downwards.
GGCCATCGCCAGGCCAAAGGCCATCGAAGCCGCGCTGGCGATCACGCTGCTGGCGCCGATGGTGCCGATGCTGTTCATGGGCGACGAATGGGGATCCAAAACGCCGTTCCCGTTCTTCTGCGACTTCAGGGGCGAACTCGCCGACGCCGTGCGCAACGGCCGCCGCAAGGAATTTTCCAGCGCCTACGAAAAATACGGCGACGAGATTCCCGATCCGCTCGACGAAAGCACCTTTCAATCCGCGGTGCTGGACTGGAATAACCGCGACAGCGCATCGGGCCAGCAGCGGCTGAAGCTGGTGCGCGAGTTGCTCAGCCTGCGCAAGCAGCACATCATGCCGCGGCTGGCCGGCGCGCGCTTCGGCGCTGCCAAGGCCGCGGACAACAGCATTCTCACGGCGCATTGGCGGATGGGCGACGGCGCCACGCTGCACCTGCTTGCCAACCTGTCGGACCGTGCCATTGCCGGCGAACACCAGCCCTGGCCCGGCACCAGGCTGTGGGGCAGCGACATCTCCGACGTGGTGGTGCCGTGGTCGGTGCACTGGCGGATCGGGGGCGCATGATGGCATCAGCGATCCCCGTTGCCACCTACCGCGTCCAGCTTACCGGCGATTTCACCTTCGACCACGCCGCGGCGATCGTGCCCTATCTGAAGTCGCTGGGCATCACGCACCTCTATGCCTCGCCCTTCATGAAGGCGCGCGCCGGCAGCACCCACGGCTATGACATCGTCGATCACACAAAACTCAATCCGGAGCTCGGCGGCGAGGAAGCCTTCGAGCGCCTCAGCTCCACGCTGAAGCAGCATGACCTCGGCCTGATCCTGGATTTCGTGCCCAATCATGTCGGCGTGCACTTTGCCGACAATCCGTGGTGGCTGAGCGTGCTGGAATGGGGAACGGCGTCACCACACGCCGCCTCCTTCGACATCGACTGGGATACCCTGCCCTATCGTGCCCGCGGTGGCGTGCTGCTGCCGATCATCGGCACCTCCTATGGCCAGGCGCTGGACAGCGGCGAAATCGAGCTGAAGTTTGACGCCGCCGAAGGCAGCTTCTCGGCGTGGTATTTCGAACATCGGCTGCCGATCGCGCCGGAGCGCTACAGCGAGATCCTGCGCGCCATCGTCAAGGAAGCCGATGCCGCGAATACGCCGGCCGGCAAGCAGATCCTCGACCTCGCTTCGCGCTACAAGGGGCTGCGCCATCCCAACATCGCGGAAGCGCCTGCGTTCAAGAAGGAACTGGCGGCCGTCGCCGGCGGCGCCGAGTTGATCGCCAGAGGGCTCGACGTCTATCGCGCCGGGCCGGAGCGCCCGGCGCAGATCCAGACGCTGCACCATCTGCTGGAGCGCCAGCACTACAAGCTCGGCCAGTGGCGGCTCGCCTCCAGCGAGATCAACTACCGCCGCTTCTTCGACGTCAACACGCTGGCCGGTCTGCGCGTCGAGGACGCCGCCACCTTCGACGCCATCCACCAGTTGGTGAAGCGGCTGATCGCCGAAGATAGACTGCAGGGCCTGCGGCTCGACCATATCGATGGGCTGCGCGATCCCGCACAGTATTTCCAGCGGCTGCGCCGACTGGTCCGCGACGCTCAGGGCGCTTCATCGAAGCCGTTTTACGTCGTGATCGAAAAGATTCTCGGCGAAGATGAAAAACTGGTGCAGTTCACCGGCGTGCACGGCACCACCGGCTATGAGTGGCTCAACACGATTACGCAGGTGCTGGTGGAAGAGAAAGGCCTGGAGCCGCTCGATGAAATCTGGCGCCAGGTCAGCAACACCTCGCCGAAATTCGATCCGGTGTTGAAGGAAGCCAAGCGCCGCGTGCTCGATACGCTGCTGCTCAGCGAATTCACCGTGCTGACGCGCTTGTTGGCGCGGATCGCCGGCGGGCACTATTCGAGCCGGGATTTTTCCGCCGACACGCTGCGGCAGGCGTTCGAACTCTACGTGCTGCACTTCCCGGTCTATCGCACCTATCTCACCGCGACAGGACCTTCGGCGCTCGACCGCAAACTGATTTCAACCACCATCGAAAAGGCTCGCGCCGACTGGTTCGGCACCGATGAAGGCCTGTTCGACTTCCTCCGCGATGCACTGACGCTGGACCTGCTGAAGCCCGGCCGCGCCGCGCACAGCAAGCCGCGGGTACGGCGCTTTGCGCTGAAGGTGCAACAGTTCACCGGCCCGACCATGGCGAAGTCGCTGGAGGACACCGCGTTCTATCGCTACCATCGCCTGCTGGCGCTGAACGAGGTCGGCGGCGATCCCGCGGCCAAGGCGATGCCGTTGGCTACCTTTCACGACATGATGAAAACGCGCGCCAAAGAATGGCCGCACGGCATGACGGCGACCGCGACCCACGACACCAAGCGTGGCGAAGACGCACGCACGCGCCTGCTGGCGCTGGCCGAACTGCCGGGCGAATGGACCACCGCCGTCAGCCGCTGGAAGATCCTCAACGCACCGCACCTCGTGATCGATGGGGAAATGCGCGCCCCCTCGGCGGCGTTCGAATACATGCTGTATCAGGCGCTGCTCGGCGCATGGCCGCTCGGTGAGCGCGACAACACCTTCCTGGAACGGATGCAGGCCTATGCGTTGAAGGCCGCGCGGGAGGGCAAGCAGGAAACCAGCTGGCTCAATCCCAGCGATGCCTATGAGAAGGGCGTGCATCTTTTTCTCGAGCGAATCCTCGATCCTTTGCAGTCGTCGGAGTTTCTCGATTCGCTGGAAACCTTTGCCAAGCGCACCTCATTGCTGGGGGCCCTGAATTCGCTGAGTCAGATCACGCTGAAGGCGACGCTGCCCGGCGTGCCGGATTTCTATCAAGGCACCGAATTCTGGGACTTCTCGCTGGTCGATCCCGACAATCGCCGCCCGGTGGATTTTGCCGAATGCACCGCGGTACTGGCGAAGCTGCAGCAGCCGGACTGGGATGCCCTCGCGCAGACGTGGGAGAACGGCCATGTCAAGTTGGCCTGGACCCGCGAGCTGATCCGGCTGCGCAGCGAGATGGCCGATGTCTTCACCCATGGCAACTACGAAGCGCTGGAGGTGACCGGCCCGCACAGCGACCACATCATTGCCTTCGCAAGAAGGCACCAGCGCGATGCCGCCATCGTCGTGATCGGCCGCAGCTTCGCACCGCTGACGCAAGGCGGCCGTGCCTGGCCCACCGCGGATGCGTTCGATGCCGTTATCAAGGCGCCGGGCTATGCGATCGAAGGCGCAGCGCAAAAGAAAGGTGCGGCTGAAGTGTCAGTTGCCGGACTGTTCAAGCGATTGCCCGTGGGAATCATCAAAGCGCGCGCGCCGCCGCTGCGCTTGCGTTCGACGCGGCTGCAATAACGAAAAGCCGCCCGGGATCGACGGCCGGGCGGCCTGGCGGATTTCGTGCCGACTCGCAAACAAGGTCGGTTCCCTTCCTCCGCGCCAGCGATCATGATCAGAAATTCGTTTGCAGGAAGTTGACGAAAGCTGAGCTTGTAACTTTGTGCACAGCACTGTTTTTGATGCTGCAAGGCGACAAATCCGGCATTGGAGCCCTTGCGACGAAGCAATCGGTCTTCGCTCGCGGCCTGGAGGTCATCAGCCTTTCTTCGTCAGCAATAAATTTCCCCGCGCTTTGATCGCCGCCTGCGCCACTTCGGCGAAGCGCTGCAGCAGCCACGGCAGCGTCACCTCGACGGTGACGTGATCCTCGGCGACATCGACATGGCCCGACGCGGCCTGGCCGAGTGCGCGGACGCGAAAGATCATCCGGTCGCCGTCCCAGCGCTCCTCATCGACCTTCAGCACCGGTACGCTCGACGCCGCCCTGGTCAGCCCGGTTTTGAGGCGGCGGCAGGCTTCCTCGCGACCGAGGCTATGCGGGATGGAAACGACAAGCGGTGCCGACATGACACATTCCTTTGCTGACCAGACGCATGTAAGCGCGCGCGGCGCAGAAAGAAGCCCGCACGAATGGCAGGTTTCATCGATGGAACTTTACTAACTATAGCGCGTTTTTTTCACATGAAGGCAGAGGACGTTGTGCCGCCTGCCAGGCTGAGGGAGAGATTCATGTCCATCGGAACGATCATTCTTATCATTCTCGTCATCGCCTTGCTCGGCGGTTTCTCTGGCGTCGGCGGCGGCCCGTTCTACGGCACCGGTTACTACGGCGGTGGCGGTCTTGGCCTGATCGTGGTGATTCTGCTGATCCTCTTGCTGCTCGGCAAACTGTAAGTTTCGAACGGAAGTTAAAGGCGCGCGATTCAAGGGTGGATCGCGCGCTTTTGTTTGTCATTTCAGGGCGCGAATTCAGCGAAGCTGAAGGAGCGGGAATCCATAACAACTGCCGGGAGTAGGGATTCCGGACCCGCGCCTCAAGTCGGCTGCGCCGACTGAAGCGCATCCTCAGACACGCCAATTGGCGTGTCTGGGAATGACAACCGTGAGTCAGCCCAGCTTCCTAATCGCCGGCTTCAGCGACTTCGCCGCCTCCTCATAACCTTCCCACGCCTTGCTCCTCGCCAGCAGCGCCGGCACCGTGCGGATGGTGAATTTCTTCGGATCGAGGTCGTTGCGCAGCTGCGCCCAGGCCAGCGGCATCGATACCGTGGCACCGTCGCGGGCGCGCGGTGACAGTACCGCCACCGCGGTCGACATCCGGTCGTTGCGCAGGTAATCGAGGAAGATCTTTCCGCCGCGCAGCTTCTTCGACATGTTGAGCAGGTAGCGCTCCGGATCGTCCTGGGCCATCTGCTGGCAGACACCCTGCGCGAAGGCTTTTGCGACTTTCCAATCCACCTTGTCCTTGGCGCCGTGCAGCAACGGTGTCACCACATGCAGGCCCTTGCCGCCGGTAGTTTTGCAGAAACTCTCCAGCCCGAGCGCTGTCAGCCGCTCGCGCATCTCGCGGGCGGCGTCGAGTATCGCGGAGAATTCCACATCGGGCGCGGGATCGAGATCGAACACCAGCCGCCCCGGTGTCTCCGGCTGGTCCGGTGCACAATTCCAGGGATGCAGCTCCAGTCCGCCGATCTGCGCCACCGCCGCGAGCCCCTCGACGCGGTCGATCTGAAGATAGGGTTTTCGATCGCCGGAGACTTTCACCAGCTCGAGCAGGTTCGAGGTGCCGGGCATCGCATGGCGCTGAAAGAACTGCTGGCCCTTGATGCCGTCCGGCGCCCGCACGATCGAGCACGGCCGGCCCTTGAGATAGCCGATCATCCAGTCGCCCACGGCTTCAAAGTAGTTGGCGAGATCGAGCTTGGTCACGGGCTCGCCATCGCCGGCGTCGGGCCACAGTTGCTTGTCGGGTTTTGAGATCACGACACCCATGACGGTCGCGGAGCCGGCCGCAGCCTTTGACGGAGCGGCCTTCTTCGCCGGCTTCCTGGCGCCCCGCGTCGGCTTCGGCTCCGCCAGCTCCGTCTTCTTCGGCGTCTCCGCTTCCACCTCCTCCGCCGGCTTGTCCTGCCGCAGGCCCTTGAACGAGGCCTGCCGCACCATGCCGGCGCCGGTGAAGCCCGCGAATTCAATCTCCGCCACCAGCTCCGGCTTCAGCCAGTGCACCTCGCGGCCGCCGGAGGGCGCGTTCTTGCCGCCGAACGGGCTCGTCTTTGCCGCCGCAGCCTTCAGCGCCGGCATGATGGCCTTGACCTTGTCCTGGCTGAAACCGGTGCCGACCACTCCGACATAGGCCAGGTGACCGCCGCGGTTCACGCCGACCATCAGCGAACGGAATTTGCCCGTATTGCTCTTCCACGCCCCGATCACGACCTCATGGCCGGCGCGGCACTTTGCTTTCATCCAGTTCTCGGAGCGGCCGGACACATAGGGCGCCGACAGTTTCTTCGAGACGATGCCTTCCAGTGACAGTTTGCAGGCCGACTGCAAAATCGCATCGCCGCCGGTCTCGAAATGCTCGACGTAGCGGATCAGGCCTCCTTTGCTCCTGCCGCGCGCGATCTCCAGCAATTCCTTCAGCCGCGCCTTGCGATCCGCTAGCGGCAGTTTTCGCAGATCCTCGCCACCGGCGAACAGCAGGTCGAACACGAAGAAGATCAGCGTATCGGTCTCGCCGTCGGAGAGCGCCGCTTGCAACGCCGCAAAGTCCGGGACGCCATGGGCACTGAGCCCGACGATCTCGCCGTCGATGATCGCGTCTGGCAGACCGGTCGCCTGATTGGCGATGGCCTGAAACTTCTCGGTCCAGTCCAGTCCCTTGCGGGTCTTCAGCGTCGCTGCGCCATTCTCGACGCGCAGTTGCACGCGGTAGCCGTCGAACTTGATCTCATGCGCCCAGCCGGCTGCGGAAGGTGGCCGATCGACGGAGATGCACAGCTGCGGTGCAACGAAGCCGGGCAATGTCGCAACCTTCTTCGGCTTCGCGGTTTTCGCCAGTGCCTTCTTCGCCTTCGCCACATCGGCCTTGGTCTTCACGGTCCTGCCGGCCCGCGCCTTGGCGGCGCTGCCGTGATTGGAATCCCACACCGCGTCCGCCTTGGTCCTGGCGGTCTTGCCTATCATGAACGGCTTTGGCGCGCGGCCACGGCCGGCGGCGATTTCTGCCATCGCCCGGCCCGACGCCACCGACGCATCATCGTCCAAAACCTTATTGGCCTTGCCCTCCCTGGCAAACTCGTCGCGATGCTTGATCAGCAGCCAGTTGGTGCGCTTGCCGCCAGTGCGGTCGTGCCGCATCCGCACCAGCACGAAACCGCCATGCAGCTTTTCGCCGTGCAGCATGAATTTGAGATCGCCCTTCTTGAAGCCTTGCTCCGGATCGTCGGCCTCCCAGTAGCCACGGTCCCACAGTTGCACCGTGCCGCCGCCATATTGCCCCTTGGGGATGGTGCCTTCGAAATCGCCATAGTCGAGCGGATGGTCCTCGACCTCGACCGCGAGGCGCTTGTCGGCGGGATCGAGCGACGGCCCCCTTGTTACCGCCCAGGATTTGAAGACACCGTTGAATTCCAGCCTGAGGTCGTAATGCAGCCGTGTGGCGTCGTGCTTCTGGATCACGAAACGTCGCCGTTTCGAGGGGGCTACGGCGACCTCGCCTGATGGCTCGGCGGTCTGCTCGAAATCGCGCTTTTTCTGGTAAATCGACAGTTGTTTGTCGGTCACGGCGACCCCCACTCACGCACGCGGGCCGCGCAGCCGGGCCCGGAACCAAAACCTGCAATTGCCGTTGAAGTTCCCAGAAACGCCCGCCGGCGCAGGGCTTTGCGCGCACGCGGGCCAGATTTTTAGTACCTGAGTTGGAGGACGACCGATGGCCCCGCCCCGCGCTTACTGGAAAGGTTCCCTGAAGCTCTCCCTCGTCACCTGCCCGGTGGCGCTCTATCCGGCCTCGACCACGGTCGAGAAAACCCGATTCCACATGATCAACAGGGAAACCGGCAACCGCCTGAAGCAGCAGATGGTGGACGCCGAGACCGGCGACGTCGTGGACAAGGAGCAGAAGGGTCGCGGCTACGAGATCAGCAAGGATGAGTTCATCGAGATCGAGAAAGATGAACTCGAAGCCGTGCAGATCGAGAGCAACCACACCATCGACATCGACAATTTCGTGCCGCGCGACGAGATCGACAAGCGCTATCTCAACAATCCCTATTACATCGCGCCGGACGGCAAGGCCGGGATCGAAGCTTTCGCTGTCATCCGCGACGCCATGAAAGACAAGGACCGCGTCGCGCTGGCGCGGATCGTGCTGACCAACCGCGAACACGTCATCGCCATCGAGCCGCTCGGCAAGGGCCTGATCGGCACCACGCTGCGCTACCCCTACGAGGTGCGCGACGAGGAAGACTATTTCGAGGACATCAAGAGCCCGAAGATCTCCAAGGACATGATCGATCTCGCGGTGCACATCCTCGACAGCAAGGCCGCGCATTTCGATCCGTCGAAATTCGAGGACGAATACGAGACCGCACTGAAGAAGCTGGTGGAGCAAAAGGCCGCCGGCAAGCCGGTCAAGGTCGCCGAGAAGGCGGAGAAGCCCGACAACGTCATCAGCCTGATGGACGCGCTGCAGCAGAGCCTGAAGGGCGGCAAGGCGCCAGCGAAACGCGCTTCGGCGTCCACCCCGCGTGTCACCCCGGCGCGGCCGGCCAAGAAGGCGCATCGCTCCTCCGCCAGCCAGCGCAAGACGGGCTGAGATGGTGAAGGCTCTTCTCATCGCCGGCATCGCCGCGTTGGCGACCACGGCCTCACTTGCGCAGACGCTGGAACCCCGGGAATGCAACGCGGCCAACATTGGCAGCACCGCCGAAGCCATTGCCAAAATGAAGGACGGCAAGCAGAAAACCACAGCCTCGACGGAGATCGGCGCTGCTAGCGAAGCGTTGGCGCAGGGCAAGCCGGACGGCTGCAAGGACCATTTGATGAAGGCGATCCTGCAAACGAAGTAGACCGGCCGATCAACGGCCTATCTGTTTCGCTGTGAAGCTGATGATTAGCGCTTGGCCTTTTTGGTGGCTTTCTTTTTCGCCGCTTTTTTCTTCGTCGTCTTTCTGGTCGTCTTCTTGGCGGCTTTCTTCGCAGATTTCTTCTTCGGCACCTTCTTGCCCTCGGCCCGCGCCTCCGACAGTCCGATCGCAATCGCCTGCTTCCTGCTCTTCACCGTCTTGCCGGAGCGCCCGCTCTTCAGCGTGCCCGCCTTGCGCTTCTTCATCGCGCGCTCGACCTTGGCAGAAGCCTTTTTGGAGTATTTTCGAGCCATGGATGGTACCTCCCTGTTTATAAGGGAAATAATAATTGCAGGTGATGATAGTTCCAGATTGCGCACTGCAGGCGCCGCCGTCATTGCGAGCGGAGCGAAGCAATCCAGAAGCCGCAAGCAAGAACTGGATTGCTTCGTCGCAAGGGCTCCTCGCAATGACGAAATAATGCAATGGCGGCTAATCCCCCGCCCGCAGCCGATAGCCGATCCCCGTTTCGGTCAGCACAAGTTGCGGGCGCTCCGGGTCGACCTCGATCTTTTGCCGAAGCTGCCGCACATAGACCCGCAGATATTGCGCGTCGGTGAGTTCGTCCCACAACTCCTTCAGCAGGAAGCGATGGGTCAGCACCTTGCCGGCATGCTGCACCAGCACGCGCAGCAGCTCGTATTCCTTAGGCGATAACTTCACATCCTTCTCGCCGACTTTTACCAGGCGGCGGACCAGATCGACCGAGAGTTCGCCGGTCTTGAACACCGGACGCTCGCCATGCACCTGCAGCTGATGCCGCAGCGCAGCGCGCATCCGCGCCAGCAGCTCGTCCATGCCGAACGGTTTGGTCAGGTAGTCGTCGGCGCCAAGATCGAGCGCCTGAACCTTGCCGGCCTCATCGCCGCGGCTCGACAGCACCACGATCGGCACGCTGTCGTTGCGGGCACGTATCATGCGCAGGAGATCATGGCCCTGGATATCCGGCAGGCCGAGGTCGAGGATGATCAGCGCCGGGCCTTCGGCCAGCAGTTCGAGCGCGATCTTGCCGTTGCTGGCTTCAAGGATGTCATAGCCCTGCGTCGTCAGGCCCATGCGCAGCAGTTTGCGGATCGGCGGCTCGTCATCGATGACAAGAACCTTGATGGCGGCGGCGTTCATGCGGCGGTGTCCAGAGCTTCGGATTCCGGCGGGATCGGCAGGCGGACGGTCAATATTGCGCCTGATCGGTCGCTTCGGTTGGTGGCGGAGATGGTGCCGTGCATGGCCTCGACGAAGCCGCGCGAGATGGCGAGGCCCAGCCCGGTGCCGGCGCGGACATGGTCGCCCTTCTGTGCGCGATAGAACTTGTCGAACACATTTTCGAGGTCATGCGCTGGAATGCCGGCACCCTCGTCGATGATCTGCAACGACACCGAATCCTTGTCGCGCAGCGCCTTGATCGCGATGGTCGTATCGGCAGGTGCATATTTCGCGGCGTTGTCGAGCAGATTGAACAGCACCTGCTCGAACAGCACGGCGTCCAGCTCCAGCATCGGCAGGTCCGGCGCCAGTTCGAGTTTCACCGGATGGCGCGTCAAAATCTTGCCGGCGCGGCGCAACGCGCTGCCGACGATCTCGCCGAGATCCTGCCGCGACGCATTCGGCACGATAGCGCCGGCTTCCAGCTTGGTCATGTCGAGCAGATTGGCGATGAAACGATTGAGCCGCTCGGATTCATCGATGACGGTGGTGAGAAGATCGTTCTTCTCTGCCTCGCTCAGTTTCGGCGCGAGATCGCGCATCGTGCTGGCGGCGCCGAGCACCGAGGCCAGTGGCGTTTTCAGGTCGTGTGAGATCGAGGTCAGCAGGGCCGCGCGCAGGCGATCGGATTCGATGCTGCGCTTGGCGCGGTCCATGTCTTCCACCAGTTGCACGCGTTCGATGGCCAGCGCTCCCTGATCGACCAGCGCATCGAGCAAGCGCCGCTGATCCGGCGTCAGCAGCGGCCCGGTGCGGTCGTCATCGATACCGATCACACCGATCGGCCCGCGCCCGGTGCGCATCGGCAGAAACAGCCGCTTGGCGCCGGGCAGCGTCTCCGAACCGCGGCCGGCCGGGCGATCGTTGCCCCATGCCCAGTTCGCGGCGGCGAGATCGGCCTTGTCGAGTTCATCCTCCGGCGGGTAGCCGGCCTTGACGGTGATCACACCCTCCTCCGGCAGCAACAGCACCACCCGCACCCTCAGCATCAAGGCGATCTGATAGGCCGTCGCCCACAGCACATCGTCCAGCGTCGCCGTGCCCGCGAGCTTGCGGCTGAAGGCGTAGAGCGATTCCGTGGTCCTGACCCTGCCGAACGCCGACACGGCTTGCGTGCGCACCCGCGCCGCGACATTGGAGACCAGCACCGCGATCAGCATAAAGAAGAAGAATGCCGCGATGTTGGTCGGATCGGTGATCGTGAACGTATAGACTGGCGGCAGGAAGAAGAAATTGTAGCTCAGCGATGCAGCAACGCTGGCCAGCAGTGAAGGTAGAAGTCCGAAACGAACCGCTGCACTGACGACGGCCGTGAGGAACACGAGGTCAACGTTCTCGATCCCGAAATACGGCTGAATCAATTTGGCAATGCCGAGGCCTGCGGCAACCAGCAGCAGCGCCATCAAATAAGGCTTTGGGTCGAACGGCTCGGATCGCTCGGCTGCGCGTACGGTCTTCTTCGCCAAGGGCTCCGCCGCCAGCGCTTCGCCGGCAATGACGTGAACGCTGATATTGCCGGAACGCCGCACCAGGTCGTGCACCACCGAGCCGCGCAGCAATTCGAACCACCATGACCGCGTCGCCTTGCCGATCACGATCTGGGTGACGTTGTTGGCCCGCGCAAAACTCAGGAGATCGTCGGCGATGCGGCGTCCAGCGCCGGGAATCGTCAGCGCTTCGCCGCCCAGCGCCTCCGCCAGCCGCAGCGTGTCGGCGAGGCGGTCGCGCTGCTCTTCAGTCAATTGCAGGCTGCGCCGTGTCTCGATGCTCACCACGGTCCAGGGCGCGTGCAGCCGGTCGGCCAGGCGCTTGGTGTAGCGCACCAGCCCCGCGGCGCGCGGATCCTCGCTGACGCAGACCAGAATGCGCTCACCCGCGGCCCAGGGACCGGCGATGGCATTGGCCTGCATATGGGTGAGCAATTGCTCGTCGACCCGCTCGGCGGTGCGGCGCAGCGCCAGTTCGCGCAGCGCGGTCAGATTGCCCGGCGAGAAATAGTGCTCCAGTGCGCGCTCGGCCTGTTTCGGGACGTAGACCTTGCCTTCGCGCAGGCGCTGGATCAGGTCGTCCGGCGTGAGGTCGATCAGCTCGATGGCATCGGCGCGGTCGAACACCGAATCCGGCACTGTCTCGCGCACCCGCACATGGGTGATCTGCGTGACCACATCGTTGAGGCTCTCGATGTGCTGGATGTTGACGGCGGTGTAGACGTCGATGCCATGAGAGAGCAATTCGGCGACGTCGAGGTAGCGCTTGGGATGGCGGCTGCCCGGCGCGTTGGTGTGGGCGAGTTCATCGACCAGCGCGATCTGCGGGCGGCGCGCGATCAAGGCGTCGAGGTCCATCTCCTCGAGGTTCTGGTCCCTGTAGGCGAACCGGCGCCGCGGGATCACTTCAAGTCCTGCCAGCAGCGCTTCGGTCTCGGCCCGCCCGTGGGTCTCGACCACGCCGACAACCACATCGAAGCCGGCCTTGCGCTTGGCATGGGCGTTCTGCAGCATCTCATAGGTCTTGCCGACGCCGGGGGCGGCGCCGACGAAGATTTTCAGCCGTCCGGCCTGATTGTCCTCCCGCCGGGCCGCTTCCAGCAGCGCCTCCGGCGAGGGTCGTTGTTCGTGATCGCGGCGCTGATTTGCCATAAGGCAATATAGTCTCCGCTCTCGCTCCAGCCTAGCTGGGGTTACTTCGTCGCCGCATCCAGTGCCAGATTGAGCGCCAGCACGTTAATGCGGGGTTCACCCAGCAGGCCGGCGAAGCGGCCTTCGGTCTTCTCGTTCACCAGCTGGCGGACGCGATCCTCGGGCAGCTTGCGGGCCTTGGCGACGCGCGGCACCTGAAACAGCGCGCCTTCCGGCGAGATGTTGGGATCGAGGCCACTGCCGGAGGTGGTGACGAGATCGACCGGCACTGGCGCCGAGGGGTTCTCCGCCTTCAGCTTGTCGGCATCCTCGGTGACGCGGTCGATCAGCGCCTTGCTGGTCGGTCCGAGATTCGAGCCCATCGAATTGATGGCGTTGTAGGGCTGCGGCACCGTCTTGGTGGCATCCTTCGGGTCCGGGCCCGTGGTCGCCGAGGGGCGGCCATGGAAATATTCATCTGACGTGAATTCCTGCCCGATCAGGGACGAGCCGACCACCTTGCCGTCGCGCTCGATCAGGCTGCCTTGCGCCTGAACGGGGAAGATTAGCTCGGCTACCCCGGTCATGGCGAGGGGATAGCCGAGGCCGGTGATGGCGGTAAGCGCCAGCAGGAGAACGATCGCGGGGCGAATTTCTTTCAACATGATTTGTCTCCTCAGACCAAGTGCAAGGCTGAGACCATCAGGTCGATCGCCTTGATACCGATGAACGGAATGATGATGCCGCCGACGCCGTAGATCAGCAGGTTGCGACTGAGCAACGCGCCGGCGCCGATCGGGCGATAGGCGACGCCCTTCAGCGCCAGCGGAATCAGCGCGATGATGATGATCGCGTTGAAGATGATCGCCGAGAGGATCGCGCTCTGCGGGCTCGCCAGATGCATGATGTTGAGCATCTCCAGCTGCGGATAGAAGGCGAGGAAGATCGCCGGGATGATAGCGAAATACTTCGCCACGTCGTTGGCGATCGAGAAGGTGGTCAGCGCACCTCGCGTCATCAGCAGCTGCTTGCCGATTTCGACGATCTCGATCAGCTTGGTCGGATTGGAGTCCAGATCGACCATATTGCCGGCTTCGCGGGCCGCCTGGGTACCGGTGTTCATGGCGACACCGACATCTGCTTGAGCGAGCGCCGGTGCGTCGTTGGTACCGTCGCCGCACATCGCCACCAGCTTGCCCTTGGCCTGCTCGTCACGAATGAGCTGCAGCTTATCCTCGGGCGTTGCCTGCGCCAGGAAGTCATCGACGCCGGCTTCCGCGGCAATCGCCGCCGCGGTCATCGGGTTGTCGCCGGTGATCATCACAGTGCGGATGCCCATCCGGCGCAATTCGGCAAAACGCTCGCGGATGCCGCCCTTGACGATATCCTTGAGGTGAACCACCCCGAGCAGCTTGCCGTCGCGGGCCACCGCCAGCGGCGTGCCACCCTCCTTTGCGATCTCGTCGGAGATCGCCTGGATCTCCCGCGCAGTATCGCTCATGGCCGCCGGCTGCATCGCTCGCGCGGTATTGCCTGACGTGACGGCAAAGGTGGCGCCGCCGTTGACGTAGGTCAGGATCGAATCCACCGCGCCCTTGCGGACGGACGAACTGCCGGCATCGACGCCGCTCATGCGGGTCTGCGCCGTGAACGGCACAAAGGTGGCGCCGAGCTCGGCCATGTCGCGGCCGCGGATATTGTACTTCTCCTTGGCGAGCACGACGATCGAGCGGCCTTCCGGTGTCTCATCGGCCAGCGAGGCCAGTTGCGCCGCGTCAGCCAGCTCCTGCTCGGTGACGCCGCGCACCGGACGAAACGCCGTGGCCTGGCGGTTGCCGAGCGTGATGGTGCCGGTCTTGTCGAGCAGCAAGGTGTCGACGTCACCGGCGGCTTCCACCGCGCGGCCGGACATTGCCAGCACGTTGAAGCGCACCAGGCGGTCCATGCCGGCAATGCCGATGGCCGAGAGCAGCGCACCGATGGTGGTCGGGATCAGCGTCACGAACAGCGCCACCAGCACCACGACCGAGATCGTGCCGCCGGCATAGGTCGCGTAGCTCGGGATCGTCACCGTGGCGAACACGAAGATGATGGTGAGGCCGACCAGCAGGATGTTGAGCGCGATCTCGTTCGGCGTCTTCTGTCGCTCGGCGCCTTCCACCAGCTTGATCATGCGGTCGATGAAGGTGGAGCCCTGCGCCGCGGTAATGCGCACGCGGATCCAGTCGGACAGCACCTGCGTGCCGCCAGTGACCGCGGAGCGGTCGCCGCCGGATTCCCGGATCACCGGCGCGGACTCGCCGGTGATCGCGGCTTCATTCACCGAGGCCACGCCCTCAATCACTTCGCCGTCGGACGGGATGTTGTCGCCGGCTTCCACCAGCACGACATCGCCGACCTTCAGGCTGGTGCCCGAGACCATGCGGTAGCTCTTGTCATTGCCGGTCAGGAGCTTGGCCTGACTTTCGGTGCGGGTCTTCTTCAGCGACTCGGCCTGGGCCTTGCCGCGGCCCTCTGCGACGGCTTCGGCGAAGTTGGCGAACAGCACAGTGAACCAGAGCCACAGGATGATCTGGAACGTGAAGCCCAGTTCGGCACCACCCGTGAAGAGGTTCTTGACGAAGATCACGGTGGTCAGCGCGGCCACGATTTCGACCACGAACATCACGGGGTTCTTGATCATCAGCCGCGGATCGAGCTTGGCAAAGGCATAGCCGATGGCCGGCACGACGATCTTGGGATCAAGCATGGCCGAGACCGGGGCCCGCTTCTGCAGTTTTAACGTTTCCATGGAAGTACTCCGAATGAGTTCGATCAGAACAGGGTGTTGGCGGTCATCGCGAGGTGCTCGACGATCGGTCCGAGCGCGAGCGCCGGGAAGAAGGTGAGACCGCCGATGATCAGGATGACGCCGACAACCAGTCCAACGAACAGGCCGCCAGTGGTGGGCAAGGTGCCTGCGGAAGCCGGGATCGATTTCTTCGCGGCCAGAGACCCCGCCAGCGCCATCGCCGGAACGATCATGAAGAACCGGCCGACGAACATCGAACTGGCGAGGGTGAGGTTGTAGAAGAAGGTGTTGCCGGTCAGGCCAGCGAACGCCGAACCGTTGTTGCCGGTGGCCGAGGTGAAGGCATAGAGCACCTCGGTGAAGCCATGCGGCCCGGCATTGGCCATCGACGCGACCGCCGAAGGCAGCACCACCGCCACCGCGGTCCAGCCGAGATACATCAGCGGCAGAACCAGAATGGCGAGCATCGCCATCTTGACCTCGCGCGCCTCGATCTTCTTGCCGACATATTCCGGCGTGCGGCCGACCATCAGGCCGGCGACGAAGATCGCCAGCACGACGAACAGCAGCATGCCGTAGAGGCCGGCGCCGACGCCGCCGATGATGATCTCGCCGAGCTGCATGTTGATCAGCGGAATCATGCCGCCGATCGCGGTGAAGGAATCATGCATGGCGTTGACCGCACCACAGGATGCTGCCGTGGTGATGACCGCGAACAGCGATGACGCAACGATGCCGAAGCGCAACTCCTTGCCTTCCATGTTGCCACCGGTGAGGCCGAGGGCGTTGAGGCCCGTGGTGCCCGAGGCTTCGGCGCCATAGGTGACGGCGACGCCGACAATGAACAGCACGCCCATCACGCCGAGGATCGCCCAGCCCTGGCGCTGGTTCCCGACCATGCGGCCAAACACATTGGTCAACGCGGCGCCGAGCGCGAAGATCGAGATCATCTGGATGAAGTTCGACAACGCCGTCGGGTTCTCGAACGGATGCGCGGCATTGGCATTGAAGAAGCCGCCGCCATTGGTGCCGAGCATCTTGATCGCGACCTGCGATGCGACGGGGCCGACCGCTATGGTCTGCTTGGCGCCTTCCAGCGTGGTGGCATCGACATAGGCGCCGAGCGTCTGCGGAATGCCCTGCCAGACCAGGAACAGCGTGTAGACGATGCAGATCGGCAGCAGCACATAGAGCGTGCAGCGGGTCACATCGACCCAGAAATTGCCGATGGTGCGCATCGACGACCGCGAGAAGCCGCGGATCAGTGCCACTGCGAGCGCGATGCCGGTGGCCGCCGACAGGAAGTTCTGGTGGGTCAGGCCGAGCATCTGCACGAGATAGGAGACCGTGCTTTCGCCGCCGTAATTCTGCCAGTTGGTGTTGGTGATGAAGGAGATCGCGGTGTTGAACGACAGATCCTCGGCCACCGCCGACTGACCCGCGGGATTGAACGGCAGCAGCGCCTGCAGCCGCATCACCGCATAGATGATGAGGAAGCCGCCAACATGGAAAAACAGCATGGCGACGGTGTAGGTCAGCCAGTGCTGCTCGCGCTTCTCGTTGACGCCCGACATCCAGTACAGCCCGCTTTCGACCGGGCGCAGGATCGGCGACAGGAAGGTGCGCTCGCCACTGAAGACGCGCGTCATGTACCCGCCGAGCGGCTTCACCAGCGCGACGACGATCGCGCAGTACAGAAGAATTTGAATCCAGCCAATCATAGTCATGGTCGTAAACCTTTTAAATTGCGCATGATCTTTTCCGAAAACCGGTTGTCACTTTTCGGTATCATGCGATCAGAACCGCTCAGGTCGCAGCAGCGCGTAAGTGAGGTAGATCAGCAATCCGGCGGTCACGATGCCGG
The DNA here is from genome assembly GCA_036924855.1 of Nitrobacteraceae bacterium AZCC 2146. Classification (NCBI taxonomy): domain Bacteria; kingdom Pseudomonadati; phylum Pseudomonadota; class Alphaproteobacteria; order Hyphomicrobiales; family Nitrobacteraceae; species Nitrobacteraceae bacterium AZCC 2146. The sequence goes on along the minus strand of JBAGRP010000001.1, from coordinate 6,418,483 downwards.
CGAGCGAATAATCGAAAATCATGATGTGCTCCTCACAACCGTTCACAGGCGTAGGCATAGCCCACCGATAAAACGAAGAAGCCCAGACCGAGGGCCAGCATGACGACGTCCAGCATGGAAAACTCCTGATGCGCTGAGTGCGATGACGTCGGGCGAATGGTCTTCTCGCCCGTGATGCACGATCAGGTGCCACCAGTAGCGTAGGTTTTCGAGATGGGGGAAACGGCGACGTTATAGGAATCTCATAAGGACGCGGGGCGCCTCCACGGGCGGTCCCGGCGAAGGCCGGGACGACGAAGCACTTATGCCGCGCCTATATTTCCGTCCCTCGCTCCATCTCGTTTTCAAACGTCCTGCGGCTCATCTTGCAGGTGCGGTCGATGGACCGCGTTGCAAGCGAGATACCGCCATGACGCTTCTCTCTGGACATCATCACTTTCGCCCGGCCGATGACCGGTTCGCCGACGTCCCTGCCCCGACTGCCGGTCTGTTCGCGGATGTCCTTGCCGCCTTGTGCCGCCGCCTCGGCACCATGAGCCACACAGCGGCGGTCACCCATCTCGATCGCCTGATCGAATCCGCCGCCTGGACCGATGCCGCACTGGCGCTGCTGGCCATCGAGCTGCCGCAGTGGCAGCTGCGCCGCCTCGCCTATGACAATGGCGAATGGCACTGCGCGCTCTCCAGCCAGCGCGAGATGCCGGAATGGCTCGATCAATCTGTCGAGGCACATCACCCGGACATGGCGCTGGCGATCCTCTGCGCCGTTGTCGAAGCGATCGCCAACAATCCGCCGGTGCCCCATGCGAGCGTTCCTGCCGTGCCCGCGCCCCGCGACAGCTTCGAGCCCGTGCTCTGCGACCATTTCGCCTGAGCGCGGGCCGCGACACACATCCAGCATTCGCCATTCTTCCTTCTCCCGGAGACTTCAAGTGAATCTCGTCGAACCTCCCTCGTGTGGCTCTCATATCGTCTTGATCGGCAAGAACAGTCGCGGCCAATGGATCGCACAACACCAGAACGGCCTCTATGGCGGCCTGTTCGTGAATCGCGCCGACGCCGTGCGCTACGCGCTGTTCGAAAACGGCCGCCACCCCGAGGCCATCATTTCCATCGGCTGCATCCTCGAACTCGACATGGCTGCAAGACCGTCATCCGACGCTGAGGCCCAGGCGGCTGCCTTCGAACCCGCCCGGCAGCGCGCGGCCTGAGCGCCGTTTCCATGACCTCAGCTTTGGACCATCCGTGGCTGGCCGGCTTCATCGCAGACCTGCCGACACCGTTCGATGACGACGACGTCGTCGATCTCGCCGCGTTCGAACTTCTTTGCGAGCGCCAGATCGCCGCCGGCGCCACCGCGCTTGTCGTCGGCGAAACCGCCGGCGAGGCTGCGACACTGTCGATGGACGAACACCACGCCATCATCCGCGCCGCCGTGACAACCGCGCGCGGTCGCGCCAGGGTGATCGCCGGTGCCGGCTCCAACGCCACCAGCCAGGCGATTTCGCTAACGCAACGCGCCGAAGCCGCGGGCGCCGATGCCGTGCTCTCGGTCGTGCCCTATTACAACAAACCGATGCAGGTCGGCATCGGGGCGCATTTTCGCGCCATTGCCGACGCCACCGCGCTGCCGGTTATCCTGCACGATGTGCCCTCGCGCACGCTGCGTCCGCTGGCTGACGAGACGCTGCTAAGGCTGGCGGAATCGCCGCAGTTCATCGGCCTGCGCGATAGCAGCGGCGACATCACCCGCCCGCTGCGGCTGCGCGCCATGTTGCCGCCGGGCTTTCACCTGCTGTCCGGCGACGACGCCACCGCGATGGCGTTCCTGCTGCAGGGCGGTGACGGTTGCATCTCGGCGATCGCGAATATCGCGCCAAAACTGTGCCGGGAGATGTTTTGCGCCTGCAAGCAGGAACAACCGCTCTATGCCGCGACCATCATGGATCGGCTGGCGCCGCTGAATTCGGCGCTGCCGCGCGACGCCACGCCGGCCTCGATCAAATATGCGCTGAGCCTGCTGAACCTGTCCTCACCGCGCGTACGGCTGCCGATGGTGGGATTGGCGGGACCGGAAAAAATCGCCATCACACAGGCGATGGCGATTGCGTTAGGGCCGTAGCCCGGATCGAGCGAAGCAAAATCCGGGCTATGGACAAATGTTTCAAGAATCCCACTTGTCGCCAAGCACCGTGGGATACTTCACGAGCCCCGCCCGGGTATGGTCCGGAGCGTGCTTTTCGCGCCATTTCGGGCCGGGCCCGCGCATGTAATGGGCTTCCCGCTTATAGCTAACGGGCGCGTCCCACGCCGCGCGCAGATGCCGGATCAGCGCGGCGGCGATTTTGCCGCAGGAGCCGATCCGCGCGAACATCGCAGCCGAGCGATCGTTGCTCATGCCTGCCCCCGACCGTCGGTCCGCGCCCTGGGTTCGCGGTCGTAGCGCACGCCGCGCAAGGCCAGTTCGCGCTGCACACGGCGCATCTTGTCGGCGACCAAGGCGACGCGGATCGCCGCAAAGAATCCCTTGATGTGACTAAGCGTCGACCGCGCCAGGACGCGCAACCGATTCCAATGCATCTCGCCGGAGTGATAGACGATCGGCGGCTGGTTGCGGCTGATCAGCCAGGAGCGATAGGCGTCGTCGCCGGCAAGGTCGTGATACTGGTTTTCACGTGAATAGAACATGGTCATTGTCGTCTTCCCAAATCCGCCGCGCGCAGACGTGCCGCGTCGAATGGAAGATGCGAACAAGGGCATAGGAAATCGAGACGGCCGGTCGCGCTCGTTCATAAGCGCGATATAAAGATATGCGGCGCCCGATCGTAGAATTCGCTGCGCCTTCCCGGTGTCAACAATCCGGATGTGTCCGAGACGCAAAATTTGCTTCTTTGCGTAGAAGCCAAATATTCAACTTATATTGCATATATTGCAATTATAAATCTTAAGGTTGCGCAGCACGCAACCGGATAAGAAAGCCCTCGAGATCGCTCTATGCCACCCTGAAAAGGGGGCCGGACTGGGAGCATGGTGCTCTTCATCGACTGCAAAAATTCTTAAACCTGCAGCGTTCGTAAGCCCCGCATAGACGGCCGGTCGAAGCCGGACGTCCAGAGGAGCCTGCATCATGACAAAGTCAGTATACATTAAGATCGACCCGACGGACCTCGAGTCGCTCAAACACGACAAATACAAGATCTGCTTCGCCAAGAAGGTTGCCAACACATACGACGTGGTGTGGCAGTCCTACGACAAATTTCTCGCCGGAAACACGTTCTCCTGGATTCCAATGTATCAGCTGTTCGCGACCAACACGTTCAGTGGCGGCGTCCAGGTGCGGGCGGACACCGACCCGGTATCCATCACCCTCGGCGAGCAGGCCACGCTCGACGACGCCGGCGCACTGGGACCCGCTGTCTCCGGCGGACCAACGGACAGCATTACTCTCAAGAACAATTACGGGCTCATCCATCCCGGCCTGAACAGCGTCTCGATTGGACTCGACGGCGTTCAAAACACGACGCCGATTTACGTGGCGCCCCTCGCCATGGAACCCGGCACCGACATACTTACCCCGGTTGATATGGTGCAGGTCTGGTTCCAACAGGACATCCAAACAAGCACCATGATCAGCAGCGCTGTCAGCAATCCCGTCGAAATCGACCTGACCACGATGGACTCGGCGAGCCGGCTCTATTCGAACGGCATTTGGTCGACCATCGCTGGCGACGCCGTCGCCGATCCGGCGTCCTTTGTCACCATGACGGTCGCCGTGGTCGGGTCGATCACGGCGGCACTGCTGGCAGTCAAACTCGGCACCTATCTGACCGACGTCTACAACGTGTTCTCGGTCAATGTGAATGCAACAGCCGGCATCTTCACGATCTCCTACAAGGACAAGCCCGGACTGAGCACCGCACAGCGCAGGCACCTGACATTGCTGAAGACCACACCGGCGATGGCGGATCAATTGGTCGCCTACACGATGCAGGGACTGGCATCGCTGGGTCTGAGCTTCACGACCGTCTCGGTAAAAGCCACGACCTGACTCCGTTCCCTGCACGCACTTCGAACCAGACTGGCGCGGCCCGTGCCGCGCCAGCAGTTTCAACACTTAATGTTGTGAAGCTGGCGCGACGGGGTGAGATCGCGTGGGACGCGACGCCACACCCTCGGCCGTATCTTCCCCCACTCGTCTCCGCGCCGACCCGTCACGACGCGCTCATACCGTGTGAGCCCGACTGTTCCCAGAACAGCGACACGGCTATACATAGCAGATGAGTGATCCCGGTCGCCGTCGGCAGCTCCGTTCATCACGCAACTTTCGGAGCTGTTGTTGTCGAACATGGGGACATCCAGGAACCGCAGTATATAGCGGGCCGGCTGGCCCCGATGCCAAAAGCGAGCCGGTTATATGCGGATCAGCAACCGAATGCCCCCGCCCTTGCGCGGAAATCGGCTGGCAGAAGCCATGCGTCTGCGCGGATGGAACAAACAAACCGCGCTGGCAGAGGCACTGGGCGTCAAGCCAAGCGCCGTCTCGCGCTGGCTGAAAAACGGATCGCTGTCGCTCGACCACGCTGTCGCGCTCTGCGACTTTCTCAACATCTCTCTGGACTGGCTGATGCTCGGGCGGGGAACGCCGGATCTCGCCCGCTGGCCAATTCCGGAGAGACCTGATGAGCGATCGCTACCTCCCATTCAGGTCAGAGCCCGCCAGGCGCTCGATGCATTCACGGCGGCGCTGCCGGAATTGTTCGGCAGCGACGATAGCACGGGTCGCATCAGGGGAACGGAGATTTTCTCAAAGCGGGCCAGCACACCCATTGACAGGGTAACGGAGACCGTGGGCGGCGCTACGGCAGGCGTCATCGAGGTGACGCTGCGTAACGGCCAGATGCTGCGGATTCCGGAGCGCTTTTCGCCGGCGCAGGTGGCACGGCTTGTGGAAGCGCTGGAAGGAGCGCCGCTATGATGAACTCATCCGCGCGAATACCAATCGGCGCGAATCGCAAGCGCCGGAATGTTGCCAACTGAAGCCAGCATCTCTCCGCTTTAGTCTTGCCACGCAATCGATACAGCGCCGGCGTCCGCCGAACCGTGCTATTGAGCCAAGCCGTAGCACTGAAGGAACGATCCGCTCCGATCTCCGCTACCGTTCCTTCGCTGTCGCGTCCGTATGCCGCGGAATGCGACCGACCAACGCCTCCGATCGCCCATAAGGAGCTGCCATCATGAAGTCGGTGATAATTCAGATCGCTAACGCTGATCTCGAGTTGCTCAGGCGCAATCGATACAGCCTGTGCTTCGCCAAACAGATGAGTGACACGTTCGGCGTGGTCTGGCAGTGTTATCCGATATATTTATCCGCCAACGAATTTAGCTGGACCTCCTCCTATCAGCTGTTCGGAGCCAAGACGTTCAGCCCCGGCCGCAGCGTGGCGGTGGACACCAACCTCGTCGATATCGCACTCGGCCAGCAATCAACTCTCGATGCGACCGGCCACCTCGAACCGGCCGTGCAGGGCGGACCACCCGACAGCATCACGATGGTGAACAACCGCGGGCCGATATACCCCGGTCTGAGCGGCCTCTCCGCCGGACTCGATGGTGTTCAGCGGATGACACCGATCTTTATGGTGCCGATAGCCATCGCAACCGGCGGCGTTGGCGTGCTTACACCCACCGAGAATCTGCTGGTCTGGTTTCAACAGAACATCGATGCGGGCACCATTTTCAGCCAGCCGGCTCCCGGAGCCGTCAAGATCGATCTCGCCGGTGTCGATACCGCGACGCGGCGCTATCAGAACGGCAGCTGGCTCGATCCTGCGTCCGAATCGGCCGGTCATTCGCACGCGTAAACCAGTTCAGGCAGGGGGTTTTCGTGAGCAAGTCAGTCACGATTCAGATCGATGCGGGCGATTACAAAATTCTCAAGGCTGGTCACTACATGTTGTGCTTCGCCAAGAAAATCGAAGACACCTACGCTGTTATCTGGCAATCCTACGACAACTTTTTCGCGGAGAGTTCATTCAGTTGGCTTCCATCCTATCAACTGTTTGGGGCCAGCACGTTCAATCCGATCGCCGGCCAAACGAACGCCGTCAACATTATGGTCGGTCAACAGGCGACTCTCGACTCGTCCGGCACGCTTGGCAGCGCCGTTGAAGGCGGCCCGCCCGACCAGATCACCATGATCAACAATTACGGGCCAATCTATCCGGGATTGAACTGTACCTCCACCGGGCCGGACGGTGTCCAGCGCACGACGCCGGTCTTCGCGGCCCGAGACCCGATTGTCCTCGGGGTCGAGCAGCTGAAGCCAACCGAACAAGTAAAGGTTTGGTTTCAGCAGCACGGCGCATCAAGCATGCTGCTCTACCGAGCCATTTCGAACGCCGTCGAAATCGACTTGACCACCCTGGATTCCGCAACACTGATCTTCCAGAACGGCAGCTGGGTCACTCCCGTCTGATCGACCCTTTCAGTGGACAAGACGAGCCAACCAAAGACGCCGCGCCACCTCGCTCAACCTCAGCTCTTGCTCAGCTCTTGCCCATGCAGTCCTCGATGTAGAACCAGCGGTCGTCGCCGGCCAGGCCCTTGGCCTTGACGTCCTTGCGGCACGCCGCGAGCTTGCCTTTGTTCTGACTCCATTTGACGCGCATTTCCTTGAGACTCTCGCGGGTCAGTTTCATTTTTGACGTTGTCGGTGCCCCCGTCGGCGGAGGCGTTTGCGCCGATGCGGTGACAAGCGTGCCTGCGATGAAGAGCGTGGCGACAACTCCGGTGGCGAAGCGAAGCATTCTGGGAACTCCCTGGACGATATTTTTAATGGAAGAATGATCGGCAGAAACAGAGCGGGACCGGCGACCTGTTGCCGCCAGTCCCGCGTCGTCAATATGCGCTTACTTGAAGATCGCCACCGCGCTCTGCAGCGTCAGCCAGACGCCCCAGGCCAGCGGAATGCCGACGAAGGCCCAGAATGCCGCGGAGCTGGCGTCGAGACCGCCCTTGCCGATGCCATAGGAACCGCCCGCGGTCGTGGCGGTGGCGCCCTTGGCCTGCAGGGCCGCGACTTCCTCCGGCTTCATGAACCAGTGCGGCGCCAGCGGCTTGACCAGCGCGTTGCAGATCAGGCCCAGCACCAGCATGCCGGCGAGAATGTACATGGTGAAATCGTAGACCTGCGCCCGCGGCACGCCGGCGGCGATCTGGAATTCACGAATGTAGTTCACCACCACCGGGCCGATGATGCCCGCGGTCGCCCAGGCCGTCAGCAGGCGGCCATGGATAGCGCCGACGAACTGGGTACCGAAGATGTCGGCGAGATAGGCCGGCACCGTGGCGAAGCCGCCGCCATACATCGACAGGATGATGCCGAAAGCGAGCACGAACAGGATCTTGCTGCCCATCGCCGCCAGCGTCGGCGCCAGTGCATAGAGCACGATGCCGAGGATGAAGAAGGTGAAGTAGGTGTTCTTGCGGCCGATCTCGTCCGACAGCGACGCCCAGAAGAACCGGCCGCCGATGTTGAACAGCGATAGCAGCCCGGCGAAGCCCGCCGCGATCGCCGCGATCATGGTTTTCTGCTCGGCCGAGAGCTGGTTGAAACTGAGGTCCGGCAGGCCGATCAGCTTGCCGGCAAAGATCTCCTGCAGCATCGGCGAAGCCATGCCGATGACGCCGATGCCGGCCGACACGTTCAGGCAGAGCACGCCCCAGATCAGCCAGAACTGCTTTGTCTTGTGGGCATTGTCGAGATGCACATGACCGGTGGTGATCATGGCATTGGCCTTCTCCGGCGGGGTCCAGCCTTCCGGGCGCCAGTTCGGCGGCGTGATGCGATAGGAGAACGCGCCGATCATCATGAAGACGAAATAGATCGTGCCCATGGCCAGAAATGTCTGCCAGACGCCGACGCCGGTCGGTGTCTTGAAATAGTTCAGCAGCATGTTGGCGAGCGGTGCACCGATCATCGCGCCACCGCCAAAACCCATGATCGCCATGCCGGTCGCCATGCCCCTGCGGTCGGGAAACCATTTCACCAGCGTCGACACCGGCGAAATGTAGCCGAGGCCGAGACCGACGCCGCCGATCACGCCGGAGCCGAGCCAGAGTAGCCAGAGCTGATGGGTGTAGACGCCGATCGATCCGAGCACGAGCCCGCCGCACCAGCACAGCGCCGAGACGAAGCCGGCCTTGCGCGGACCGGCGCGCTCGAGCCAGCCGCCCCAGATCGCGGCGGAGACACCAAGCAGCACGAAAAACAGTGTGTACATCCAGCCGAGGCTCGAGACCCGCCAGTCGCAGGTGGTGGTGAAGAGTTCGGTCATGATCGTCATGTCGGCGCAGGCTTTCGGCGCCGACAATCCGATCGCGCGCGACAGCGGCAGCCAGAACACGCTAAAGCCGTAAGCCATGCCGATGCAGAGATGGATGCAGAGTGCGGCCGGCGGCACCAGCCAGCGGTTGAAGCCGGCGGTGGCGATGATGCGCTCGCGATCGAGAAGTCCTGGGCTTGTTCCGGACAGAGTCCCGGCGTTACCAATGCTGCTCATGAATAAAGCCTCCCCTGCAGCCGCCTTTTACAGAGCGGTCTGCCGTCTGAACTGGTGATGTTTCAATTCCCCTGCCGCACGCCGAATGAATCCAGCCGTGCAGCGCGTCCATCACAAATGGGCCAGAAGCTGGTCCGGGAGTCGATAGTTAAAAGGTATCAGATGTCGATTTTTCTCAACGATTCCCGTTGCATCGCAACAACTCAATCGCGTTTCTAAATCGCCCCATTCCGTTTCTCGATCAGAAAAACGGTCGCATCGCCGCTGCGTTCGGTGAGTTCGACATGATCGCCGCCTTGCAACACCAGCGCGGGAATATCGATCACCGCCAGCGGATCCGTGCAGTACACCTCCAGCCGCTCGCCGGCGGCGAGCCGCTTCAGGGCCTTGCGGGTCATCAGTGCGGGCAACGGACATTTCAGTCCGGTGAGGTCGAGTTTGGTGGTGATCATCGCGCTAAAATTCCGTCGGGTGCGGCTGCGTTATATCCGCCCGGCGCGGAATGTCCTATGCAGCAGGTCATGACGACGAATGCGGAAATACCGGCTACGCCCGGCGTCCTGCTCGCCGGCGGCCTCGCGCGCCGCATGGGCGGCGGCGACAAGCCGATGCGCGAGATCGGCGGCCGCACGATTCTCGACCGCGTCATCGATCGTCTCACGCCGCAATGCGACGGCCTGATCCTCAACGCCAATGGCGATCCCGCCCGCTTCAAGGCGTTTGGCCTGCCGGTCATTGCCGACGATATCGCCGATTTCCCCGGTCCCCTCGCCGGCATCCTCGCCGCGCTGGACTGGACCGCGGCAAACCGGCCGGACGTACAATGGATTCTCAGCACCGCCGCGGATTGCCCGTTCCTGCCGCGCGATCTTGTCGCCAGACTGCATCGCGCCCGCATCGCGGAGAACGCGCAGCTCGCCGTCGCAGCCTCCGCCGGGCAATCGCATCCGGTGATCGGCCTGTGGAGCGTCGACCTGCGCGACGAGCTGCGCCACGCACTGGTGGTCGAGAGTATCAGAAAGGTCGGCCGCTGGACCGCGCGCTACCGGCTGGCCACGGTGGAGTGGCCTGCCGCGCCGCTCGATCCGTTCTTCAACGCCAACACGATGGACGATATCGCCGAAGCGGAGCGGCTCGCATTGCTCGACGACAACGCCTGACCTAAGCTCTCGCCCAATCAAGCGGCCAAAGCGCCGCGATCAGGGAGAAAGCAATGCGCATCACAAAACTATCCGTCATCGGCGCCTTCGCATGGGCGTTGTTGTCTTCCGCCGCGTCCGCGCAAATCTCCGACGACGTCGTCAAGATAGGCGTGCTCACCGACATGAACGGCCCGGCCTCAACGCCATCAGGCCAGGGCTCGGTCACCGCAGCGCAGATGGCGGTGGAGGACTTCGGCGGCAGCGTGCTCGGCAAGCCTATCAGCGTCATCGTCGGCGATCACCAGTTGAAGCCCGATATCGGCGCCGGTCTGGCGCGGCGCTGGTACGATGTCGATCAGGTCGACCTGATCGTCGATGTGCCGGTGTCCGCGGTCGGCCTTGCCGTGCAGAACGTTGCCAACGATCGCAAGAAGCTGTTCATCACCCATTCCACCGGCGCCGCGGATTTCCACGGCAAATTCTGCTCGCCCTATACGATGCAGTGGGTGTTCGACACCCGCGCGCTGGCGGTCGGCACCGCGCAGGAAGTGGTGAAGCGCGGCGGCGATTCCTGGTACTTCATCACCGACGATATCGCCTTCGGCCACGCGCTGGAGCGCGACGCTTCCGCGGTCATCACGAAGAACGGCGGCAAGGTGCTGGGCGCGGCCCGGCCGCCCTTCGGCACTTCCGACCTGTCCTCCTTCGTGCTGCAGGCGCAAGCCTCGAAAGCAAAAATCATCGGCATCGCCGGCGGACCGCCGAACAACATCAACGAAATAAAAACCGCCGGTGAGTTCGGCATTTTTAAAGGTGGCCAGCAGATGGCCGCGTTGCTGGCGCTGATCACCGACATCGATTCCATGGGCCTGCCCACCGCGCAGGGCCTGCTGCTGACCACCGCGTTCTACTGGGACATGGACGACAAGACCCGCGAATGGTCGAAGCGCTATTTCGCGAAAATGAAGCGGATGCCGACCATGTGGCAGGCCGGCGTGTATTCCTCTGTCATGGTCTATCTCAACGCCATCAAGGATTCAGGCACCGACGAGCCGCTGAAAGTGGCCGCGAAGATGCGTGAAAAGCCGATCGAGGATTTTTTTGCCCGCAACGGCAAACTGCGCGAGGACGGGCTGATGGTGCACGATTTGATGCTGGTGCAGGTCAAGAAGCCCGAGGAGTCGAAATATCCGTGGGACTACTACCAGATTTTGGCGCGCATCTCCGGCGAGGATGCATTTGGGCCGCCCGACCCGGCGTGTGTCTTGGGGAAGAAGTGATCGAATAGGGCTTGGAGCAATACTCCCGTCATTCCGGGGCGCGAGCATCGTTGCGGGCGAACCCGGAATCCATAACCACGGCAGGGAGTATGGATTCCGCGATGTGACGAAACTCTACTTCACCAGTCCAATCTCTCTAAAATACTTCAGCACGCCGGGATGAATCAGCTCGATGCTCGGCGCCGCCGCCACCGTGTTCACCGCGGTGGTCTCCTTCGCCTGCGCCAGCTTGTCGCCGAACGCAGCCTCGGCGCCGTGCAGTGTCTTCGCCAGCCGGTAGGCGATATCGTCGGGCAACGTCTCGCGGGCGAGGATGAAACTCCACGAGCCCACCGAGTCGATTGGCGCGGGCTGGTTCGGATAACTGCCGGGCGCCACCACCATCGGCTTCAGGAAGGTGTGCTTGGCGCGGATTAGCGCGATCTCCGCAGCATCCGGCGCGATGAAGCGGGCACCGCCCGGGCTTTCGCTCATGGTCTTGAAGCCGGGCCAGCCGAGGCCGGCGCCCCACAGCGCCGCCGCGCGGCCGTCCTGCACCATCGCCGGTCCGTCACCTGCATGGTCGAGATAGATGGCCTGGAAATCCTTGTCCTGGTTGAGGCCGAGCCCGTCCAGCACATAGCGCGACAGGATGACGAGGCCGGACCCCTTCGCACCGAACGCGATCGGCTTGCCGACCAGATCGCGGATCGTCTTGTACGGGCTGTCGGCGCGCACCACGAACATGCCGGGGTTAGAATACAGCGCGGTGATAATCTTCAGCTTCGTGGCCGGGCGGCCGATGCCCTTGAAGGCCTCATAGGCCGGCTCGCCCGCCACCAATGCGACGTCGAGCTGGCCCGCTTCGAGCAGCGGGATGTTCTCGGTACTGCCCTTGGTGGCGCGCGGTTCGATCGTCAGGGTCGGATCGGCCTTGTTCATGACCTCTGCGAAGGCGCCGCCATAGAGCGGAAAACCGCCGCCGGGCGTCGCGGTGCCGAGACTAAGGGTGGTGGGAATGGGCTTTCCTCCGTCTTGCGCCACAGCGCTGCCAGCGATCAGCGCGGCCGCGCAAATCAATGCGATGATTTTCATAGGACGTCCTCGATCGTCGCGCCTAGGTCGCAACGCTTGTAGGCAAATTCCGAATTCTATGAAAGCATGCCGGCAACGGGCGGCAAAGCCCGGTCGAGGGACGTTGTGCACAGACGCAGCGGCAAAATATTTGGGAGGAATCATGATCGCTTTCTGGCGCGCCGCTGTCCTGTGTCTCGTCTGCCTCGCAGCCGCACCTGCCTCCGCCTCCGACTACCCCAATCGCCCGGTGCGCTGGCTGATCGGCTTTGCGGCCGGCGGACCGGTCGATATCGTGGCGCGCATCATGGCGCAGTGGCTGTCCGAGCGTTTCGGCCAGCAATTCGTGGTGGAGAACCGCGCCGGCTCCGGCGGCAATCTCGCCGCGGCGGCCGCCGTCAACTCGCCACCGGACGGCTACACGCTATTGTTCGTCGCGCCGAACAACGCGATCTCCGCCTCACTGTACAAGAAGCTGCCCTATGACTTCATCCGCGACACCGTGCCGGTCGCCAGCATCATGCAGCTGACCAACATGCTGGTGGTGTCGAACGCGATGCCGGCCAAAACCGTCCAGGAGTTCATCGACTACTGCAAGGCCAATCCCGGCAAGGTGTCCTACGCTTCATCCGGCAACGGCACCTCGGTGCACATGTCGGCGGAGCTGTTCAAGGCGCTGACCAAGTGCGACATGATCCATGTGCCGTATCGCGGCTCGGCGATCGCGTTTCCCGACATCATCTCCAACAAGGTGCAGTTGATCTTCGACAACCTGCCCTCGGCGCTGGAGCAAGCGCGCGGCGGCACCGTACGTGCACTCGGCGTCACCTCGCCGCAACGATGGCCCAGCGTACCCGACGTGCCGGCGATCGCCGAGACCGTGCCGGGCTTTGAATCGGTGGGCTTCTACGGCATCTCCGCGCCCAAGGGCACGCCGCCGGAGATTGTCGAAATTCTCAACAAGGCAGTTGGCGAAGCGCTGAAAGATCCGAAACTGGTGGCAAGGCTCGGCGAGGTCGGCGGCCTGCCAAAGCCGATGACACCCGCGGAGTTCGGCAACCTCGTCGCCGACGAGACCGAGAAATGGCGCAAGGTGGTGGAGTTTTCGGGGGTGTCGGTGGACTGAAAAGACCCAGGCTCCGTGTCCCGGACGCGGTGCAGCCCTGCGATGCGAAGCATCGTCTGGCCTGCGCTGCTCCGCAGATCCGGGACCTATCGACATCGGCGAAGTTCCCATGGGGAACGCGGCATTGCCGGATCGCGGCCGGCCATGTAAGGGGTGCTGGCACCGCAGCGCTCGCCCGCGACGCCCGGCGGGGCCTGTAGCTCAATGGTTAGAGCCGGCCGCTCATAACGGTCTGGTTGCAGGTTCGAGTCCTGCCGGGCCCACCATATCTACTATCCACGAACGTCCGCAAGCATCCACAGCCAGTCGGCAACGTAAGCAGAAACCCTTCTCCTGCAGTGATATCTCAATCCATTAGCGTCCACTAATGTCCGCATTCTGCATGCTGACATCCGGCGACTTTGTTGGTATGTTTGTTGGCATAATATCTGTGCCGACAGCGAGATACCAACATGCCATTGACCGATGTGAGGTGCCGAAATGCGAAGGGCCAAATCAAACCACACAAGCTTTCTGATGGCGGCGGTCTGCATCTATTGGTCAATGCGGCCGGAGCGAAGTACTGGCGCCTGGCATATCGGTGGCATGGCAAACAACGCACACTTGCGCTTGGCGTCTATCCGGCCGTTGGACTTACCGAAGCTCGCGCTGCGCGAGACGATGCAAGGCGCAGTCTAGCTGCCAACGTCGATCCTTCCTCGGTCAAACGGGAGCGCAAACGGGCTGCCAAGATTGCCACCGAAAACACCTTCGAAGCGGTCGCGCGCGAATGGCACGAAAATTGGAAGGGCGCTCGGACGCCATATTACGCTGGCCAAATCCTCCGGCGTCTAGAGGCCGATGTCTTCCCCGCTATTGGTCGGCGTCCGATTGCCGAACTGGAACCACCGGAGCTGCTGGACATGCTGCGGAAGGTAGAGAAGCGTGGTGTGAACGAAACGGCGCGCCGATTGAAGCAACTTATCGGCCAGATCTTCCGTTTCGCGATTGTGACAAGCCGAGCGAAACGGGATCCTTCCGCAGATCTCAAGGACGCACTACGGGCAACGGGCGAACCGCAGCGTCACAGAGCGATGCCTCTTGTCGAACTGCCCACGTTCTTGCGAACGTTGGAGACCTACAGCGGCGAATCGCAAACTAAACTCGCGTTGAAGCTCGTGACCTTGACGTTTCTGAGAACAACAGAGTTGCGCGCTGGGCAGTGGAACGAACTTGAGAACCTTGATGAAACGTCACCTCAGTGGCGCGTCCCGGCCGAACGGATGAAAATGCGACTTGAGCATCTGGTGCCGCTATCAAGTCAAGCAGTCGCAATTTTACGCGAACTACGCGGCCTGTCGCGCGGCAGTCCCAGTATCTTCCCATCACCAGGCAAGGAAGGCTGCATGTCTAGCAACACGATGCTCTATGCCCTCTACCGAATGGGATATCACGGCCGCGCGACCACGCACGGCTTCCGAAGCGTAGCTTCCACGATCTTGAATGAAAGCAATCTTTTCAACCGTGACTGGATCGAACGCCAGCTTGCGCATGTCGAAAGAAACGAAGTACGCCGCGCTTATAACGCTGCAGAGTGGATGCCTGATCGTCGGCGAATGATGCAGTGGTGGGCAGACCATATTGCCGCCATGGCCAAGGAAGGTGAGCGGGTAGCTCCGCTATTGAAAGTGGGTTAGGTCTGAACGGCACGAGCGCCCACATTGCAATACGATACTCTCCGATGCGGCCTCTCAGGGCGACGTCGTATCTGATGAGCCGATAACGGTTGGCACGGCGTTAGATGATTATTTTGCGGCCTATTCGCGTCGGGGCGGCAAAGCGTTAGGCAAGATGAAAAGTTCCGCGCGAACTCACATTGAACGCCAGCTCGGGCCAGTTGCGATCGTTAAGCTCACCCGCAAACGCTTGGAACAATGGCATAGCGACATTGCTAAAAGTGAGCCGGCGGTAAGAGGTAAGCGGGGTCAACCGGCGATCGTCAGGAAAATTAGCGTCAAGTTGGATTCACGGAAGCGGTCGGCCACAGCCAATCGCGTTCTCATAATCTTGAAAGCTGCGTTGAATCACGCTCGGAATGAGGGACACGTGTCATCCGACGCCGCCTGGGATCGCGTGCGAGCATTCAGGGAGGTGGATTTAGCCCGGCAACGCTATCTTTCGGATGATGAGACTCGAAGGCTTGTGGCGGCGTGCCCCTCCCATTTTCGTAAGATGGTTATGGCGGCGCTTTTGACTGGCTGCCGCTATGGCGAATTGTGCACGCTTACATGTGAAGACTTTAGCCGAGATTCTGGAACGATCTTGGTAAGGGTCAGCAAGTCCGGCAAATCACGCCATGTTGCATTACCGTCAGAAGGGGCGCGTTTTTTCGAGAACGAGACGAAGGACAGGCCAAATTCAGAACAGATCTTTACGCGCCCAAACGGAGCTGCGTGGTCACACTCGGATCAGCAACGGCCCATGCAAGACGCGGTCAAGGCTGCTCAGTTAGCTTCCATCACTTTCCATGGTCTCCGCCACACTTATGCGTCACGGCTGGCAATGAAGGCGGTGCCTCTTGCCGTCATCGCGAAACAACTGGGCCATTCGGATACAAGAATGGTTGAAAAACATTACGGCCATCTCGCTCCAAGTTATGTCGCTGATACCATTAGAGCTGCATTCGGAACGATGAATATCGAGTATGACCCCGACAACGCCACTTCGTCAGCCGCTTGAGCGATAGAACCCACGGCCCTCGCGTCCCAAACGTTGCTCTCCAGCGACGCCGCGGTGACCTTCGTCGCCGACGAGCGATGACCACAGTTCGAACGCCCGATTAATGAGCATGTGCAGGTATTGCCGCTTATGGCGACGTATTTCCATGCCCTCGCCCGCCGCAGAATCTCTCGAGCACCCCATGGGTTCTAATGTCCTGAATGAGCCGCCCAAGGAAGTTCGCCTGGGAGATTGAACATATTCTCTGCTGAGCGCCAGACCATGTCGCGCGCCGCGGCGGAGAAGTTGCCGGCCGCAGCAATCGAACAAATTTCTTAAGTTCACCAATGTCCTCCAGCATGAATCGCTCTTTCCAAAACGTGGAGGATGTATGTCCGCTACGGGGGATTGGCTCTGAAATCGAGGAGATTTAAGTCGAGGGCAACAGAAGGAGCCCTGCGATGACGTCCCCTCTTTTCACCTCGGTTCATATCGGCGGCCGCGAAGCGTCCCATCGTGTGGTGATGGCGCCGATGACCCGGGCCCGCAGCACCCAGCCGGGCGATGTGCCCAACGCGATGAACGCCCGCTACTATGCGCAGCGCGCCACGGCCGCGCTCATCGTCACCGAAGCGACCCAGGTTTCGCCCCAAGGCAAGGGCTACTCGTTCACGCCGGGCATCTACAGCCGCGAACAGATAGCGGGATGGCGTTTGGTAACCCAGGCGGTTCACGCCGAGGGCGGTCGCATCTTCGCGCAGCTGTGGCACGTCGGCCGGATGTCGCATCCCGACTTTCACAACGGCGAACTGCCCGTTGCGCCCTCGGCCGTGGCGTTTGAAGGCAAGGTCTGGAAGGTGGACCCAGCGACGGGAACGGGGGAAATGGTTGACTGTCCAACGCCGCGAGCTCTGGATAGGGACGAGATCCGAGGCATCATTGCGGACTTCAGGCGCGCCGCGCGTAACGCGATCGACGCAGGCTTCGACGGCGCGGAGATCCACGGCGCCAACGGCTATCTCATCGATCAATTCCTGCGCACTACGTCGAACGTTCGGACAGACGAATTTGGCGGCTCGCGGGAAAACCGTCTGCGATTTCTGAAAGAGCTGATTTCCGAAGTGGCGGCGGAGGTCGGCGCAAATCGAACGGCGATCCGCCTGGCGCCCTTTCTCACCGCGCGCGGCATGGCTTGTCCGGATATCCTGCCCACAATTCTGGAAGCAGTCGAATTCCTGCAAGCTCAGCAGGTTGCCTACGTGCATCTGGTCGAGGCCGACTGGGATGACGCGCCGCAGTTCACCGAGGATTTTCGCAGAGAGATTCGCGCACGCTTCAAGGGTGCGATCATCGTGGCCGGCAAATACGATATCGAGCGGGCCAATTGGGTCCTGGAGCGCGGTTACGCGGATCTTGTCGCTTTCGGACGTCCGTTTATCGCCAACCCCGACCTGCCCGCCCGCCTGGTGCAGGGGCTTCCGATCGCCAATTTCAACCCCGCCACGCTCTTTGGCGGCGAAGACCACGGCTACACCGACTACCAACCCACGCAACAAGCCGCCTGACGGCTCAAGGAGACCGAGATGTTCAGTTATAAAGGTTCGACGGCCCTGATCACGGGCGCCTCCAAGGGATTAGGGGTGGTGTTTGCGGAAGAGCTGGCCAAGCGCGGCGCCGATTTGGTCCTGATCGCCCGCTCCAAAGAGGCGTTGCAGACCCTCGCGGCTCGGCTTACCACCCAGCATGGTGTGAAGTGCTACGTGATCGCGGCGGATCTCGCCGATCCCAGGGCCATCGACGACATCTTTGCGGAGTTGGCCGAACAGGACCTGCAGGTTGATCTTCTGATCAACAACGCGGGTCTGGGCCTGTCAGGCCGTTTCCTTGATCATGACCATTCCCAGGAACTGGCCAGCATTCAAGTCAATGTACAGGCGCTGGTCGGCCTCAGCCATCGGTTCGGCAAGAGCATGTCCGCCCGTGGTCGTGGCGGAATTATCAATATCGCGTCCAACTCGGCCTTCCAGCCGCTGCCATACATGGCGACCTACGCCGCCACGAAAGCATTCGTCCTGCATTTCGGCGAAGCGCTGCAACATGAGCTGTCCCCTACGGGAGTACGGGTCATGACAGCTTGTCCTGGACCGACGGCGACCAGTTTCTTCGAAGGCACGCCGACGACGATGTCCGACCGATCTTTCGATACGCCCGAAATGGTGGTTCGCAGAATCCTTCGCGCCTTCGATCAGGGAAAAGCCGTGGCCTATCCTGGACGGCCGAGCGTGCGGTTCGCCACCTGGCTACCCCGGTTGCTGCCCCGGGGTCTCATTGTTCGCCTCGCGGCAATGGCGACGGGAAAGATGGGGTTGGCGTTACCGAAGGCCGATTTACAGCCCTTTGCGACGAATTTGGGTTGACGATGCACCACGCCGGTCAAGCCTCCGTTTCGAGATGGCCATCAGCAAACCTGCTGAGCCGATCCACCATGGCATCGAGAAATAGCCGCACGCGGGTCGGGAGCTGGCGGCTCGAAGGGAACAGCGCGCACACCGGCGCGGGGTCGCTGCGCCAGTCGGGCAGCACTCGGACGAGGCGGCCTGCGCGCACATCGGGTTCCACGTCCACCCAGGATTTCAAGATAAGTCCGCAGCCGGCGAGCGCCCAATCGTGTGCCACTTCGCCACTGTCGCAACGCAGGCGAGACGCGGCCTTTATCTCAACCGCTTCCCCGCCAGGACCCACAAGACGCCAGTGGCTTCCTACACTACGGAAATGCAGACATTCATGATCCGCCAAATCTGCCGGCGCCATGGGCATCCCGCAGCGTTCGAGATAGTCCGGCGTTCCGACCACCACGCGGTGGTTGTCGACCAGCTTGCGCATCACCAGGCCGGAATCCTTCGGCGCACCGATCCGAACGACGACATCCATGCCTTCGTCGATCAGCTCCACCAGTCGATCGGTCAGCATGAGATCGATTGAGACTTTCGAATGCGCCCGAACCAGATCGCGACAGACTGGGCTGACATGGGCGCGGCCGAGCGCCATCGGCGCACTCACCCGCAACACGCCCTGTGGTTCGACGCGGCCATGGGTCAGCGCCGCCTCGGCTTCGTCGACCTCGGTCAGGATGCGCTGGGCTCTTTCGTAAAGCTCCTGCCCCTCTTCGGTCAGTGCCAGGCGGCGGGTGCTGCGGGCGATGAGGCGCACCTCGGTCCGCCGCTCCAGCGTGGCGAGACGCTTGCTGACCACGCTGAGCGCAAGACCCATCTCGCGGCCGGCCGCTGACAGGCTCCCTGCTCCGACAATCCGGACGAACGTGCGCAGCTCTGTAATGTCGTCCAGCATGTCGGCTCCCATACTTTCCGATCGGTGGAGAGTATCTCCAATCTTCGCAGGATAATATTCCAAATCGAGAAGAGCTAGGTTGCAGGAAGCAAAAAGGAGCGAACCGATGGTCAACCCTGATGGCAATCATTTCCACCTCACTCGCCGCGAGACCCTGCGGACCGTCGGCGCGGCCGCAGCACTCGCGGTCGGATCCGGCACCGGCCTGCCTCGTACGGCCCATGCTGCAACGGTAACCGTCGATACATCCGACCGCAATGCAACCGGCTTCTGGCCCAACGGCGCGCGGTTGGCGGTGAGCTTCTCACTCATGTTCGAGGGTGGCGGGCAGCCGATCTCGGGCGCCGGCGGTGTGATCCCCGACAAGATCGAGGGCGGCGTGCCCGACCTACCGACCAACGCGTTCTTCGCTTACGGCCACTATGAAGGCGTTCCCCGCGTGCTCGATCTGATGGACAAGCACGGGGTCAAGCTCTCATCGTTCATGATCGGCAAAGCGGTGGAGACGTCGCCCGATCTCGCCAAGGAAATTGTGCGCCGCGGTCACGAGGCCGCCGCCCACGGCCGGGTATGGGACAATTCATACCGACTCTCACGCGATGAGGAAAAACGCTTCATCGCCGACAGCGTCGAGACGATCCAGAAGATCACCGGCGAGAAGCCGCTCGGCTGGAACGCCTATTGGATGCGCAACTCCATTCACATCCTGGAGACACTGCAGGATCTCGGTTTCCTCTATCACATCGACGAGCCGAGCCACGACGAACCGTTCATCATCCCAGTGCGCGGACGGGACTTTGTGACCGTTCCTTACACCTTCCACATGAACGACATCGTCTCCTTCCCGTTCGAGGGCTGGAATCCGGCCGCCTACGAGCAAGCGCTGCGCGATGAATTCGATCAGCTTTACGATGAAGGCGCACATCGGCGGCGTATGATGGTGATCAGCCTGCACGACCGCATCTCCGGCCATGCCGGCCGGGTTCGCGCCCTCGACCGCTTCCTTACTTACGCGAAGGGCAAGGAGGGCGTCTGGTTCGCTCGGAAGGACGAGATCGCCCGCTGGGCGCTCGATCATCGCGCCGTCACGCCCGTCATCGAACGCGGCTCGCCAAACGTAACGGGCTTGCCCGGACCTACAGCCTGAAAGGAAGATCCTCATGTCAGCTAAACTGAATCACGCGCGCGTCCTGGTGGTCGGCGGTAGCTCCGGAATCGGTCTCGCGACTGCAGCAGCCGCGGCCGGGGCCGGCGCGGCGGTAACGATCGCCTCCCGCTCGCAAACAAAGCTCGAATCCGCGGTTAGCACGCTCGGCAAAACTGCGCGCGCCGTCGCACTCGATACCGGCGATGTGGCGGCGGTCGAACGTTTCTTCACCGACGAGGCGCCTTGGGACCATATTGTCGTCTCGGCCGCACAGACGCCGAGCGGGCCGGTGCGGAGCCTGAGCTTCGCCGACGCGAAGATCGCCATGGATAGCAAATTCTGGGGCGCCTATCGCGTCGCGCGCGTCGCGAAGATTCGCGAGGGTGGATCGCTGACTTTCGTCTCGGGCTTCCTGAGCGTTCGGCCCTCTGCGAACTCGGTGTTGCAGGGCGCAATTAATGCAGCGCTTGAAGCGCTGGCCCGGGGCCTGACGCTGGAGCTAGCGCCCGTGCGTGTCAACGCCGTGTCGCCGGGCCTGATCGCGACGCCGCTTTGGTCCGGCATGCCCAACGACAAGCGCGAAGCGATGTTCGCGAGTGCGGCGCAACGCCTGCCGGCGCGCCGGGTCGGCCAGCCGGAGGATATCGCGAATGCGGTGATGTTCCTTATCACGACGCCCTTCGCCACCGGTTCGACAGTGCGTGTCGATGGTGGCGGCGCCATTGCGTGAGGGTACCATGCTTGATCACGTAACGCTGCGCACCAACGATCTTGAAGGCACTCGCGCCTTCCTGGAAGCCGTGCTGGATTTGAGGCCAGGCTATCGGCCGGCCTTCTCCTTTCCCGGCTATTGGCTCTATGCCGATGGCGACCCTGTCGTGCATCTGATTCCGGGCCATGGCGGTCCGGCCGATCGCGCTGGTGAGACCATCGACCACGTGGGCTTTCGTCTTGCCGATCATGACGGCATGCGCCGCAGGCTGGATGGCCTCGGTATCCCCTATTCGCGAATGGAGTTGCCGGAGCTCGGTGAGCGCCGCCTCTTCATTCGGACGCCCACGGGAATCCTTCTGGAACTGGTTTTTCGCGATACGAAAACCGCTTCCCCTTCCACACATCAGGAGCAGACCAATGACCAATAGGCTTTCAAATCTCGGGATTTTCGCCGCGCTGGCGCTTTTGCTGTCCACACCAGCCTTCGCCGTCGACAGCGTCAAGATCGACGAACTCGTCGTCGCAGCATCGATTCCCGACGCGCAACGCGACGCGACCATCAACGCGGCCCGCGCGTTCTACGATTTCTGGAACACCGGCGACGACGCCTTGCTGAAGCAGGCTATCGCGCCGACTTTCAGCGACCGCACCTTGCCGCCGGGCCGTCCACAGGGACCCGAGGGGCCTGCCTTCGCTTCGCGCCAGTTCCGCGCCGCCGTGCCCAACCTCACCGTGACCGTCGAGAAGATGATTGTCGCCGGCGACTATGTCACCGTGCACATGCGCTTTTCCGGACACTTCACCGGCACGTTCGGTAAGGCACGGGGTCAGGGTCAAGCCATTTCCTTCATCGCCACCGACCTCGTCAAGGTCGAGAACGGCCGCATCACCGACAACTGGCATATCGAAGATAATCTGACACTGCTCCAGCAGATGGGCGTCGCTAAGGTTGCTTCATAAACGGCGGGCCAGGGGTGGACATGACGACTGGCTCGCGCTCGTCGTTGATGCGATCGTATCGTCGGCCAGGCCGCGATTGCGTCGAGAGCAGACGGTTCAAGGCCAACACCGGTCACCGTTGTCCGTTGGCCGACGCCGCCCTGGCACAGATTGACATTGCTTCCTGACGAACGGGCAATCCGGATTTATCCCGACCTTCGATATCACTTGACGTGAGTGCCTCGTGACCGAACTGGCCAAGGACCGGCGTGGCGATCGTACCCGCGGTCGCGCTCCCCTTGATCCTGTCGCAGGAGCGCGGTAGCAGCGTAGCGCCGGCCTTGTCTCGATCGGCTCTCCGGTCTTGTCCCGACCCGCTCTGAAGGAAGCGATGCCATGACCACGATTTCCACGAAGGGCGATGTGATAACCCTGATCAATGTGTTCACGGTTGAGCCGGCGAACCAGCGGCGGCTCATCGAACTTCTAACCGAAGCCACAGAGGTTTCGGTGCGTCGGGCGCCGGGCTTTGTTTCAGCCAGCCTCCATCGCAGCACGGATGGCACAAAGGTTACGATGTACGCACAGTGGCGGAGCATCGATCATTATCAGGCGATGCGTCAGGACCCTGGCCCACTTCCGTTTCTTCAGGAAGCGCTGACGATCGCCAAGTTCGAACCTGGCGTCTACGAGGTTGTGCGAACCTTCGCACCCGGCGGCGAGACAAAGTGAACGACGCCGGGGACAGTCCGCATTTCGCTGACGCGTTCTCGAGCCGCAAACAGCAATGACCGACTGCAGAGCACGGTCTGCACATGTTGGAGCGTGGAGTCTCCTCGATGATCCTAGCCTCGTGCAAATAGGAACGCGCCACAGCTTGTTGCACAAATTCGCCACCAGCCGCTCCTTCACACCTCTGTCGGGCCCAAGATTTCTCACTCTTGAAGAAGTTGTTGAGCGCTATCGCGGGCAGGTCAGCGAGGGAACCCTCCGCAACTGGCGTTCGATGAGGATCGGTCCATCGTTCATCAACGATCGGCAAAGCCATTCTCTATCCGTTGGAGGAGCTCGATCGCTGGGATCGCAGAAACCTAGTCGTTTGCCGACCTTCACGATCACTCCCTTTGGAGGAAGCGGAGTGACATGTGCCGGATCCGGCAATTAACGCTGAGCGGGATGATCTAGCCGAGATTAAAAATCGATTCGGAATCCGTGCTACAATGTGATCATGGAGTCTCGTGAAAGCATCTGCATGACACTTCGGGTATGTCACGATCTGTAACGAGAAACTAACCCCAATTACATACCCCTTCCGAACTTAGGAAATCACTAGAAGCTTGCTTCTAAATGAGATTCTTCCTTCAAGTATGTTGATGCACAAAGATCCCACTTGATACCCCACTCGCACGATTGGTCACGGCTGATCCCGCAATTGTGGTGATCGAGCATGATATCCTGCAAGGTGTGAACGGGCTTGTGGTCCGATCGAAGACTTATAAATCAAGATTAGTCCGCAGCGGCTGGCAAGGGTCCGCCTTTTGAGCGCATCACCAACAAACAGATCGTGGCGGAGAGGGAGGGACTCTCAGCCGCGGGCTCCGGAAAACCAAGAAACCCAATGAAATAAGGCTTCGTCAACGGGCCGGTTGATTTTGTGGCCACAGTTGTGTTCGACTTTTCTGATGCCCGCAACCCGCTCGAGTGTGGGCGATATAGTGCAAACCGGCGACGCCGATATCATCCGAATCCAGTGATCCGTCCTCTTCAAAGACGCCGAGCTCGCTCAACGTTTTCGACTTATCGGGGCGGGAAGGTAGTCGCCAAGTTGGAAATCCCGTCTCATATGCTTAGTCGCGAACTCGACAAAGGCGCGAAGCTTCGGAAGAGCGGTGCTTCGGCTTGGATAGTAGAGCGATAATCCGGGGACCTCGACGCTATTTGGATCCAGCACGGTCTCCAGCTCCCCACGCTCAAGGTAGTGCATCACGATGGAACGAGGCAGGCGAAAGAGCCCGACGCCCCTCAACGTCGCGCGAATGCAGGCCTCAACATCATCGATGGCCAGGGGTCCTTGGATGCCGACCATGACGCGCTGGCCGTCGACAGAAAATTGCCAGCGATCAAGCAGCCGCGCCGACTGCCGAAGCAATATGCACCGGAAATCCTGCAGGTCCCGCGGCTGACTCGGTCGGCCATACTTGTCGAAGAACTGCGGCGCGCCGACGACGACGAAAGGTTCGGCGGGCGTCAACCGCACCGCGACCATGTCCATCTCGACGAAGTGTCCGAGACGAATCCCCGCATCGAACCCCTCATCGACGATGTCGATCATCCGGTCCTCTCCCACTAGCTCCAACTGAACGTCAGGATGGAGATCGAGGAAGCCCGGCAACAGCCGGTTGACCAGCAGCGGCAAGCTCGCCCGGGGCACGTTGATGCGCAGCCGGCCGCCGATCTGCCCACCCAAGCTGCTGGCCGCCTCCAAACCCGCCGTCAGCATGTCCACGGCGGGCCGCGCATGGGCGAACAGGCGCTCCCCGGCCTCGGTCAACCCGACGCTCCTTGTCGTCCGGGAAAAGAGAGGCGACCCGATCCTCTCCTCGAGATTGCGGATCGCCTGACTCACCGCGGAGGGTGTCACGCCGAGTTGCCGAGAGGCTGGACGAAAGCCGCGAAGCTCCGCGACGGCTAGGAACATGACTAGGCCGTCCAAATGCGTTCGCTCAATTGATAAGCTCATCTACACAGCCTGTCCTCAATGCACCGTATTATCGAACAATAACCGGTATCCTATGTGTTCGCCATAGAAACCGAGGAACTTCGAACATGACCGCCAATGGCCCAAAAATGCGCGCGTACCAGCTTGATCGGCTCGGAAGTCTGGACGGCCTCGTCCTCGTCGAGCGAGACATCCCATCGCCGGGTGCAGGCGAGGTGCTCGTCCAAGTGCGGGCGAGTTCGCTCAACTTCCGTGACAAGATCATCCTCGATGGCTGGTACCCGGCGCCGGTCCCGCCCGGTCGTGTGCCACTGTCGGATGCCGCCGGCGACGTGGTCGCGGTCGGCGCGGGTGTCACCCGGTTCAAAACCGGAGATCGGGTGATCAATTCCTTCTTCCCGAACTGGTTCGGTGGATCGTTCAACGCGATGCCCGAGGCATATGTCGTCGACCGTGACGGGTGGCTGACCGAGTACAAGGTTATCAGCGTCGAAGCGCTGGTCTCGATGCCGGAACATCTGACTTTCGAGGAAGCGGCGACGCTGCCCTGTGCTGCGGTGACGGCATGGTCCGCGCTAGCGGGTGTGAGGGCGGGAGAAACAGTCCTCACCCAAGGAATGGGCGGGGTCTCACTCTTTGCTGTTCAATTGGCCAAGGCACTTGGCGCACGCGTCATCGCGACGACGTCCGGTCCGGAAAAGGCGCTGCGTCTCCGCGAGCTGGGGGCAGACGAGGTGATCGACTATCGCGCCTCGCCGGACTGGGCAGATCAGGTGCGCGCGCTCACGGGTGGCCGTGGCGTGGATCGGGTGGTCGAGGTCGGCGGTCCCGGTACGCTGGCGCAATCGGTCAAGGCAGTCGCGTATGGCGGCCAGATATCCCTCGTGGGCGTTCTGGCGGGCGCAGAGGGCGGCATCGACTTCATGACCATGTTCTTGAGCCAGGCGACGTTTCAGCCGATCGTGGTCGGCAGCCGTCGTGATCTCGAGGACCTGTGCCGGGTGATGAAACAGCATGAGATCCGGCCGGTCATCGACAGCGTATTTTCGTTCGATGACGCCAAGGTCGGTTGGAGCCATTACGCAGGCCGCAAAGTCACCGGCAAGGTTGTGATCAGCCATTGAACGTCCATGCCGACACGGGCGCGGAGGCTTAAGCCCCGGTCGCTTCGACTGACACCCGCGTCACAGGGATTTAACCTGGCGAGGCCGCACGACGATCCATTACTGCCAAGAGCTGAGATACGCCTTGGCAGTCTTCAAGTCGGCAGTTTCAAAACCCTCGCTGAAGCGATCGTACACCGACTGCACAAGGCTGCGGGCTTCGGCGATCCGACCTTGATCATGCTGCAAGCGAGCAAGGCTTGTTGATGTTCGAAGCTCCCATGCAAGGGCGCCCTGCCGGCGCGCCCAGTCGAGCGATTGCAAGAAGTGCTGCTCGGCCACCGTTGCCGCCTGCGGCGCACCCTCCCGCAGGATCAGTTCGCCTTTGATGCGCAGGAGTTCGGCGACGCACCAGCGCTCCTCGGTGCGCTCGGATCGCGCGAGCGCCTCGTCGATTGTCGAGAGCCCTTCGGCAACCTTACCGTCACGACCGAGGGCGTCCGCAATCTCGTCGAGAAATAGAATGTAAAGCAGGTTGAACGCGTTCTCAGGAACGCGGGCGAACGCGGTGCGCAGAAGTTCCAACCCGGCGCCGACGTTGCCGCGCCTGATGAGCAACATGCCTGCGAAACATCGACCCCCAACGTTCCACAGCTCCACCGCGTGCCTGGCGGAGAGATCAATGATCGCCTTAACGTAACGCTCCGCCAAGGTCAGATCGCCGACGAGAAGCGCCACGGGGCAGGCTGCCTGAAGCAGGGCATGGGACAGCGACACCGGGTGATCGCTGGCGCGAGCGTTGACGACCTGGCATTCGACGCTACGCATGGCCTGGTCGGCAAATCCCTGCAGCCAAAGTACGTGGGAGTGATACGAACGCGCCACCACCCGCTGGTCGTATTGAAACCTGATGATGTGCGCCCCCCTGGCGACATAGCCACTCAGCATGCGCTCGATGTGCCGCCGCGCACCTTCCAGGTCGCCTAGGGCAAGCAGCGCCACGCCGACCAGACGGTCGCCGATTGGCCCGTCGGCAGGATCGGTCGATTTCGCCGCACAGGTGCAAAATCTTTCGGCCACCGCCAGTGCCGCCCGATAGCGGCCGCTCGTGATGCCGTCGACCAACGAGCCCCAAAGCGCTCGCAGGCGATAATCCGTATCGTCGAGGCTTTCCGCGATCTCAAAGACGCTTGTCCAGGCCGCTAACGTCTCAGGGCCGGACCCCTTCGTCAGAAATAGCACCGCGCCAAGCGCCGCATGCAATTGCATGTTGCGACGTGCGTCTCGGCTCTCGGCGGGGCCGGAAAGCGCCCGCTCGACGCGACCGCGACATTCCTCCATCAGCGACAAGTGCACCCACAGCGGCACCGCACCCACGGTCAATGCTGCGCCGACTTCGGCGTCGCCAGTCGGCGAGAAGGCCCAGTCCAAAGCCGTGCGCACCTGTCCGATCTGATGGCCGTAGCGCACCAGCCACTCGGCCGTTGGCAATGTCTCCAGCTCTATTTCGGTGAGTTCAAAGAGATCCTTGTAATAGTTGGCATGCCGTCGTGCCACTTGTTCGAATTCACCACTTTCGGCGAGCTTCGCCAGGGCGTAGGCGTGTGTCGTCTCGTGCAGCCGATAATATGCAGTCACGCTTCCGAACTCCACCGTCACGAGAGACTTCGTGACGAGGTTCGCCAGGGAGAGAACCACCTCCGATGCGGCGATCTCGCCACCCGCCGCCACCAAGCTCGCCGCTGCTGCCGTAAAGTCGCCGACGAACGCGGCAAGGCGTCGCAGGACCAGGCGCTCGGGCTCGGGCAACAATTCGTAGCTCCAGTCCAGCGTTGCGCGCAGTGTCTGATGCCGCGGCAGAGCCGTTCGGCGACCACCGGTCAGCAGTCCTAAGTGGTTATCCAGGCCCGCGGCGACCTGCTGAAGCCCAAGTGTGGCAACGCGAACGGCCGCCAAATCGATAGCCAGCGGAATGCCATCGAGGCGCCGACATATTGCAGCAATTGCTGGAAGGTTTTCTCCATTCGGCAAAAAATCCGACTGCAATGCCCTCGTCGTGGTGATGAAGAGCTGCACCGCGCTGTGACCAGGTATGTCGCCGGGTTCCTCATCCTGGGGCGGCACATCCAACGGGGGAACGCGATAAACATACTCGCCCTCAATCTTCAGGATCTCCCGGCTCGTTGCAAGAATGGTCGTTCGTGGACACCTGCGCACGACCGTTTCCGCCAATCCGGCGGCTGCGTCGATCACGTGTTCGCAATTATCGAGAACAAGCAGAAGTTTCTGTGCTCCGATGGCCCGAGCGACGGACTCGGCGGAAATCTCATGGCCACCCAACTTTAGGCCGAGGGCCCCTGCCAGCGCGGTTGGCACCAGACCGGGATCCGACAGCGAGACCAGTTCGACGAGCCGAACGTCGCCCTGAAAGCTCGGGAACAAGCCACGGGCCACCTCCAGTGCCAGCCTGGTTTTCCCAATTCCCCCCGTACCGGTCAGCGTGACCGCCCGGTAGGCGGACAGAAGACAGTGCAAATGCTGCACGGCATTAACTCGGCCGACCAGTTCGGATGCTGCCGCGGGCAAGTTGGTCTGAAATGGCTCGGCCGGACTTCGCATCGGCTCGAGATCAATCGAGTCTGCTGATGAGGTGTCCTCTTGCCTGAATATCCACGCTCCGAGCAGGCGATAGCCACGACCGGACTCTGTCTTCAGCCATCCTCGATCCGAACCGAGCGCCTTGCGGATCACAGATATGTGAAACTGAAGCGTATTGTCCTCTACAAAGACGCCTGGCCACACTCGAGCCGAGAGTTCGCTCTTGGTGACAAGTTCACCTGCGGACTGAACCAGAACCTCGATGATTTCGAACGTTCGGCCCCCAATCGGGACGGGCACTCCTCGCGCTCGCAGTTCGCGACGAGCGAGATCGACCTCCCACTCGCCCAATTCGTACACCATCTGTCGGCTCTGTGTGCGCACTCACGGCCCCTGTTCAGAATGTCTAACGTTTTATCAGATTTTTGTTGCGCACAAGCCCCTAGCACTGTCGCTGACAGATCCTTACCGCGTCGGGGGCGTTGAGGTCGCCGAACGCCTTGGACTCCGGCTCTCACGGCTTCTCAGGAAACTTCAGCTTTGCTTCAAGGAGTTGCTGCGCCCCCGTATTGAAGGAGCCACATTTGAGGAATTAATGTAGTGCGCTGTCGCTCGGCAGAATGAAGCATTGGAGGGCTTGCAAAGCCTTTCGCTGTCACACGTGGTTCGCCCCTCCGAGACGCTCCATCAGCAAGGGACATGCGCGTATGGGTGATAGCGACAACTTACGAACCAATGACGTCGCCTTATTTGGCCCGTTTCGTCTGTTTGCGGCCGAAAGGCTGCTCGAGAAAGCGGGCGAGCCGCTTCACCTGGGCGGCCGTGCGCTCGATATACTGATCACTTTGGTCGAACGCGCCGGACAAGTCGTCACCCGCAAGGAACTGATCTCGCGAGTCTGGCCGGATGTGATCGTGGAGGAGGCTAACCTCCGTGTCCATGTTGCTGGCCTTCGCAAAGCGCTTGGAGACGGACGCGATGGCGCCTGTTACGTCGCAAATATCCCCGGTCGAGGCTATTGCTTCGTCGCTCCGGTGACACGATCGTCATCACGGCGATCACTCTCCCCAGCCCAGCCGGTTATCACCGATCGGGTCCGCAAACTGCCGGCACGATTGACACGAATGGTCGACCGCGACGATATCTATCTCTCCGGTACGACCGAGAACACACCGCTCGAGGTCTGGGAGTCGACCTTCAATGTGAACGTGAAGGACGTCTTCCTCGGCTCGAAGGCCGCGATCCCGGCACTGCGCAAAAGCGGCGGCGGCTCGATCATCAATATCTTGCTCGAACTGGGGTCTCGTCGCCTTCCCCGACGCTGCGGCCTATGTAGCTTCGAAGGGCGCCGTTCGGCTGTTGACCAAGCGACGGCATCGGAAGTGGCCAAGGACAACATTCGAGTCAATTCGGTGCACTCCAGTCTCACCGCCACCAACATGACGAAGGACTTCATCGCGAACGATGCCGAGCAGACCGAGAAGCTCATCGGGCCGTCGCTGCTCGGAAGGCCTGCACGTGCCGAGGAAATCGCGAATGTCGCGCTGTTCCTTGCATCGGACGAAGCGTCCTTCATGACCGGAAGCGAGGTCGTCGTCGACGGGGGGTTACACCGCCGTCCAGCGCGCCAGCGTCTATCTGAACGACACACGAGGGATGGCTAGTCTCTGGACGATCGCCCGCCGGACGCTGAACTAGCCCCCCAGAAGATGAGGAGACGTCGATGTCGCGCAAGAATGCCCTAGTTGTCGGCGCGTCAGGCGTTATCGGCCACGCGATCGTTCGTTATCTCCAAAAGCAGGACGATTGGACCGTCGCTGGCATGACGCGTCGACGCGCGCCGTCCTTCATGTCCGACGTCACTTGGATTTCCCTGGATATCAACGATGTGGAAGCCATCAGGGCGCAGAGCGCCGCGCTTTCCGGGATCACCCATGTCTTCTATGCAGCTTATGTACCGGACAAGGACCTGGCGCAGGAGGCCAAGACAAACGGGTTGATGTTTCGCAACCTGCTTGCCGGCCTTGCGGCGAGCGGTGCGCCTCTCGAGCGTATCGTGCTCTTCCAGGGCGGCAAGGTCTATGGATTGCACCTCGGGCCGGTGAAAACGCCCATGCGCGAAAGCGATCCGCGCCACATGCCGCCGAATTTCTACTATGAACTCGAGGACGCGCTCGCCGCCGAGTCCAGCAAGAACGGTTGGAGCTTCTCATTGCTGCGCCCGGACGTCGTCCTCGGTGCAATACCGGGCCAGCCCCTCAACCTGGCGATGGTGATCGGAGCCTATGCGGCGTTTTGCCATGAGCTGCGCGTTCCGTTCCGATTTCCGGGGACACCGGCTGCCTATCGCGCGTTGGTTCAGGCTACCGACTCCGATCTGCTGGCACGGGTGAGCGCATGGGCCGCCACCGCGCCTATCGCCGCGGGACAAGCCTACAACGTTTCGAACGGAGATCTCTTCCGATGGGAGAATCTGTGGCCATTGTTAGGACGACATCTGGGCTTGGACGCAGGGCCACCGATGTCAATTCGACTGGTCGACCATATGCGCGACAAGGACAAGCAGTGGTCGGAATTGGCCCAACGGCACAGTCTCATCACGCCTGATTATCAGCAGGCAATCGCCTGGAGCTTCGGTGATTTCGTCTTCAACACCGAGTTCGATGTCGTGTCGGATCTCACCAAGCTGCGCCAGCACGGCTGCCACGAGATCCTGCGGACGGAGGACGGGCTCTTGGAAACCCTAAGGCAGTTGCAGAACGCGCGAATCATCCCGCCGCTGACAGTCTGATGCACATCGATCGAGGAACGCATCCATGAACGGCGCTGAAGTGCTCGTATCCGCATTGGAGAACGAAAGCGCCGATACGCGGAGTTGTCAGCCGTGATGAGCCATGAATCAAATCCGAAGATTGAATGAGGTGATTACGCGATGAAACGAATTGCGCTCATCATTGCCGTCGCGCTGCCGCTGGCCGCATGCAACAACGAACCGCCTAGGAAGGTCGCAATCCGGCCGGTACGCGTGACCTCGGTCCAACACGCCCTGAGTGGCGATACGATCAGCTTGACCGGTCAAATCCAGGCCAAGGATCCGATCAATCTGGCTTTCAGGATCGGAGGTCGGCTGCTGGAAAGAAGCGTGACCGTCGGCGATCCCGTGAAGCCCGGCCAGATCGTCGCAAGGATTGAACCCCAGGATTTCCAAAACACGCTGCGTTCGGCGGAAGCCGATCTGGCTTCCGCGCAAGCGGTGCTGGCGAATTCGAAAGGCACAGAAGGTCGGCAGAGCGAGCTGTTGAGCAAGGGATTTACGACCCAAGCTCAATACGATCAGGCCGAGCAGCAGAGGAAAACTGCGCAAGCGCAGGTCGAATCGGCGCAAGCCAGACTGCAGAACGCAAGAGACAATCTTACATACACTGACCTCAAATCGGACGTCGAGGGATCGGTGACGGCGAAGGGAGCAGAACCTGGCGAGATCGTCGCCGCCGGGAGAATGATTCTGCAAGTCGCCAAGCAGGGAGACAGGTACGCCGTATTTAATGTCCCCTCTCAGCTTATTAGACAAAGCCCGAAAGATCCGGAAGTAACGGTCTTCCTCTCTGATGACACGACGATCGTTACCACCGGCCACGTCCGCGAGGTCGCGCCGCAAGCGGATACGGCAACTGGAACCTATGTCGTCAAGGTCGCTCTCAACAATCCGCCGGACGCAATGCGTCTTGGCGCAACGATCGTCGGACAGGTCAAATTACAAACAGATCCTGTCATTCAGCTTCCCGGGGCAGCGCTGACCCAAAGCGGGGGAAAGCCGGCGGTGTGGGTCGTCGATCCCGAGAAGAAGACAGTATCGCTCGTCCCCGTCACGGTTGGCCATTATGATACATCCTTGGCCGTCGTGTCACAGGGACTGAAGGACGGAGATCTCGTTGTAACGGCGGGCGTTCAAGCTTTGCGGCCGGGACAAGAGGTCAGACTTCTTGAAGCAGATGCGGGTGTTCAGAAATGAACCGCAACTTCAATATTTCAGAATGGGCGCTGACGCACCGCTCGTTCGTCTGGTTTTTGGTCATTATCATCGTCGCGGCGGGCGGACTGTCCTATTCGAGGCTTGGCCGTAATGAAGACCCCAATTTCACAATCAAGACCATGGTTGTTCAGGTCCTATGGCCCGGCGCTAACATCACGGACACGCTCCAGCAGGTCACGGATCGGCTTGAGAAGAAGCTCCAGGAAACTCCTGGTCTCGACTACATCAAGAGCTACACCCTTCCAGGCACGTCAACGGTTTTCATCACCCTCAAAGGCTCGGTGGTAAGCCGGGACGTGCCCGACATCTGGTATCAGGTTCGCAAGAAGATCGGCGATATCCGACAATACCTCCCGCAAGGCATTGTCGGCCCGTTCTTTAACGACGAGTTCGGCGATACCTATGGCGTCATCTATGCGTTCACGACGGATGGCTTCATGCACCGGGAACTCCGCGATTATGTGGAGAGCGTGCGCACGCGGCTTCTTGCGATCAACGATGTTTCTAAAATCGACATCTTTGGCGCGCAGGATGAAAAAATCTATGTTGAGTTTTCGACTCACAGATTGGCCGGCCTTCATCTTGATCGCCAGGCGTTGATTCAAGCCGTCCAGACCCAGAATGCTGTGACGCCGGCAGGCGTCGTCCAAACGTCGGACGAAGAGATTCGGGTCGATGTGACCGGCGGATTTCGCTCAGAAGCCGATCTCAGAAACGTCAATTTCGTAGCCAACGGACAAATATTTCGTCTATCCGATATCGCGACCATCAGACGCACCTATTCCGATCCGCCGCAGCCGATGTTGCGCTTTAATGGCCAGCCCGCGATCGGAGTCGGCATCGCAATGCGGGCCGGCGGAGACGTGTTAGCGCTCGGACAGAACATCGAACAAGCAATGTCCGAGATCAGGGCGGATCTGCCTATCGGCATCGAACCGCACCTTGCCGCCGATCAGCCGAAAGTCGTCAAGGCCGCGGTCGATGATTTCATGGAGGCGCTATGGGAGGCGATCGGGATCGTGCTCGCCGTCAGCTTCATCAGCCTCGGCATTCGCGCCGGCGCCGTGGTTGCGTGCTCGATTCCGTTGGTGCTCGCCGCGGTGTTTGTCGGTATGGAGTTTGCGGGAATTGACCTGCAGCGCGTCTCGCTTGGCGCGCTCATTATTGCGCTGGGCCTCCTCGTCGACGATGCCATGATCACCGTCGAAACTATGGTGACCCAGTTGGAGGCGGGTGCCGAAAAAACGAAGGCTGCCACGTTTGCCTATACCTCGACGGCGTTCCCGATGTTGACCGGCACATTGGTGACCGTCGCGGGTTTCGTCCCGATCGGCTTCGCAAAAAGTTCTGCCGGCGAATACACATTTTCGCTCTTTGCCGTTGTCGCATTGGCGCTGCTTCTCTCCTGGATCGTGGCAGTCTTGTTCGCGCCGCTGATCGGCGTGACCATCCTGCCCGACAGGATGAAGCACACCGCGCACGCTGAGCCCGGCCGGATCATGCGCGGCTTTCGTCGTGCGTTGACGGGAGCCATGCGTGCTAAATGGCTCACGATCGGCCTGACGCTCGCGGCATTGGCAGCTTCGATATTCGGACTACGCTTCATTCCTCAGCAGTTTTTTCCAGCATCCGACCGGCCGGAATTGCTCGTCGATCTGAAACTCTCGGAAGCTTCTTCCATCTATGCAACGGAAAGAACCGTTGCAGCCTTCGAAGAGCTACTGAAGGATGACCCGGATATCGACCATTGGACCTCCTATGTCGGTCAAGGAGCCGTTCGGTTTTATCTGCCGCTGGACGTGCAGCTCGCCAACGATTTCTTTGCCCAATCGGTCATTGTCACCAAGAGTCTTGAAGCACGCGAACGGCTCCGCCGCCGCCTTGAACCCGTTCTGATCGAGAAATTTCCTGGTGTGGTGAGCCGCCTGTCAGCGCTTGAATTGGGGCCACCGGTCGGCTGGCCGCTGCAGTACCGCGTGAGCGGTCCCGAGCCTGTTCGGGTTCGGGAAATCGCCTACAAGCTCTCCGACATTATCGCCCAAGACCCGCGTACCGAAAAAATCAGCTTTGACTGGATCGAGCCGCAACGCACGTTGCGCATGCGCGTCGATCAGGATCAGGCCAGGCTGCTGGGCGTGAATTCGCAAGTGCTCGCCCAGTCCATATCCGCCGTGGTGTCGGGTATCACCGTCACGCAATTGCGCGATGGAATATACCTGATCGATGTCGTCACGCGAGCCAACGAGGAGGAGCGAATTTCTCCAGATGCATTGCGGACCCTGCAAGTTCCCATTCCAAATGGGGGCACCGTTCCGCTGCTTCAGTTGGCAACGGTCGAATATACCCAGGATTGGCCACTGATCTGGCGGCGGGATCGAAACCCGACACTGACTGTTCAGAGCGATCTGATTCCGGGCGTGCTGCCTGCAACATTGGTCGATAGCCTGCATGCGAAGGTGACCGCGCTGAATGCCGAGTTGCCGGTTGGCTATACGATTGTTCCCGGAGGGTCGGTTGAGGAAAGCGCGAAGTCGACATCGTCCGTCGCCGCGGTCGTTCCGGCAGCACTTCTCATCATGCTTATTGTGCTGATGATTCAACTTCAAAGCTTCAGCCGGCTGTTTCTGGTGCTGAGCGTCGCGCCCTTTGGGTTGATTGGGATCGTAGCGGCATTGCTGATCGCGGGAAAGCCACTCGGCTTTGTTGCGATTCTCGGTGTTCTAGCCCTCGTTGGCATGATTGTTCGCAATTCGGTGATCCTGGTCGACCAGATCGATACCGAGATCGCGCACGGGCGAGCCCCTTGGGACGCTGTTATTGAAGCAACCCTGCACCGCTTGCGCCCGATCCTTCTTACCGCGGCGGCGGCCATTCTCGGGATGATCCCGATCGCCCCGACCGTCTTCTGGGGGCCGATGGCCTATTCCATCATGGGCGGCCTGGCGGTTGCCACGATGTTGACGCTTGTATTTCTTCCGGCACTTTATGTGGCCTGGTTCCGTATCAAGGAGCCTTCACCGCAAGAGGTGGATCGCGCCGACCCTTGCGGCCCGCTTCAGCAGGCCTCTCAACGTTGAGTTTGTCTTCCCTAACGCGTGCGTAGGAGCCAACATTGGGCACCGAACGGCCCGCTGAAAAGTAATTAGGTCTTTTTCCGTCAGTTTAAGGATGCGTTGGACATGCGAATAGCGGTCATAGGCGCCTCGGGCATGCTCGGGCGACACACGGTTGAAGGTGTCATAGCCGCTGGTCATGACGTCGTGGCGGTAGGAAGAAGCGCAAAGTCTCTCCAAGCTCTGGCAGAGACAGCTGTTAAGACTCGACTGGGGGACATGGGCGACGTCACCTCTCTTACTCGAGCCCTCAAAGGTGTCGATGCAGTCATTAACTGTGCGGCCTATTATCCGACAGTGCCCAGGTCTTTGCAGAGCGAGATCGACACCGCTACAGGAGAAATGCGTAGTTTCTACCAAGCTTGCGCAACATTGCCTCTGTCGAAGATCGTCTATCTCGGTGCCGCCATCGCACTCCCGAAAGAGCCGTCCGGCAAACCGGGTACTGAGGAATTGGACTATCCTGAACGACCGACGAATCCAAATCCTTATCTGCAGGTCAAGTGGGCCCTGGACAAGCAGGCGCGCGACGCTGCCCAGCAGGGGCTGCCGGTCGTAATCGGAATCCCGACGATGAGCTTTGGGGAATTCGATCCGGGCCGAACGACAGGCCGCTTCATTCTCGAAATGGCGAGCCGCACACTACCCGGGTTCGTCGAAGGTCAGCGTAATATCATCTATGCAGGAGACGCCGGGCGCGGGCTCGTCCGAGTGTGCGAGGATGGCCGCGTCGGCGAGCGCTATCTGCTCGCAGGCGAAAATCTGACCATGTCCGAATTGATGGGCAAAATTTCAAAAGCCACCGGTGCGCCCATGCCGAAATCGATACCTCTTCCTGCAGCGCGCCTTGTGAGCGTCTTGCAGAGTGTCCGCTATAAATTCCTTCGAGGACCAGAGCCCAAGATCAGTTCAAGCGCCATTGCGGTTATGGCCTCGGGGCAGTTCATCAGCGGCGAAAAGGCGGCACGTTCTCTGGGCTTCAAACCGGAGGTCTCCGTAGACGAGGCCATTCACCGAACGCTGAAATGGTTCCAATCACAAGGTATGGTCGCCAACAACTAAGCCAAACCTCGGTGCATCGGTCGTACGTACGCGATAAGTTCTGGCGTACGAAAGATTAGCCCTCCATTTTCCAAGGCGCACACCACCCATTCATGGAGATCCAGCATCCGGGGAGAACGCCTCCGCGATCTTCTCAAGACGCACTCGTTTCGGTTGGGCTTGTGTGGCTGGATAGACGATCTGCAGCCCCGTTTGGCCGGGTGAGAAATCCCGCAGAAGTTCGACGAGGGCGCCCTCCCGCAAGTCCGCCTCGACGTCCAAGCGCGATTTTCGGGCAATGCCGAATCCGCTCCGACACCAAACCCGGACCAATTCGCCGTCGTTCGCTATCCTATGCCCCTGCACCACGACCCGCCGCTCCTTGCCGTCAATCACGAAGGGCCAAATCTCGATCGGTCGTCAGGCCATAACGCATGACGAGGCATTCGTGATGGACAAGATCATCGGGGTATTGCGGAGTTCCCCGGGTCTTCAAATAGGCCGGAGACGCGCACACGATTCGCCGGTTCTCGGCGAGGCGCTTCACGCGCAAGGTGCTGTCAGCCAGCTCGCCGTACCGGATGGCGAAGTCCTGTCACTGACCGACCAGGTCGACATAGCCGTCCGTCAGGTTGAGATCGATGGTCACTTCCGGGTGCTCGGCCAAGAACGCATCCAGGGTCGGGACGACATAGCTGCGTCCGAGATCGATCGGCGCGCTCAATCTGATCGGCCCTGATATTTTTTCTACCCCAAGACGAATGAGGGCTTCCAGTTCGTCAGCTTCGGCCAATAGGCGTCTCGCCCCTTGAACCAGCAGTCGTCCTTCGTCGGTCAGGCTGATGGCGCGTGTCGTTCGATGCAGGAGCGCCGCTCCATAATATTTTTTCCAGCGCAACAAGCCGCTCGGAGACGGAAGCCGCCGAAAGGCCGAGTTCCCGCCCGGCAGCCGCCAGACCGCCTTTTTCAACGATGCGGAGGAACAAGACCAGGTTATCGAGGATCATCATTCGGAATCTCCGAAGAAGTGTGTTCGGAAATTACAAGATTATACGGAAGATGTGAATGCTCTAGTTTCCCGTGCGAAAGGAGCCTTCACTTGAAACTCGATCACGTCACCATTCGCACCCGGGATTTGCAGGCGACACGCAGCTTCTTCCTGACGCTCTTCGATCTCAAGGAAGGCGAGCGACCGCGCGCCATCCAACGCATTCCCGGCCACTGGCTTTATTCCGACGGCCATCCGCTCGTCCACATCATCGGCTCGCAAGGATACGGCATCGATCGCGCAGCAGAGGCGATCGACCACGTCGGCTTGCGAATGGAAAGCTACGCCGACTTCCGCAACAAGCTCGATCAGCTCGGCACATCCGCTACACGCCGATGGACCTCGCCGACATCGAAGAGCGGCGGCTGTTCTTTCACGCGCCCGGCGGCCCGCTGCTGGAAGCTGTGTTTTCCGAACCCGTTCCCCAGAACAACTGAACCTTGGAAAGAATCCTAATCATGTCGCTCAAGTCGAAAATGCCTTTTCAGGTGTGGCTACTCACACTCTCCGCCTTCGCCATCGGCATGGCCGAATTCGTCATTGCCGGCGGCCTGATCACCGCCTACGCCCTGGCGATCGTCGCGCGCGGTACTAATTGGCCTGATGGCGCTATTCATCGCGGGTAACCTCATCGCCGCCTTTACAGGCAACTACACCGTCCTACTCGTCAGCCGCGTGATCGCGGGCCTGACGCAAGGGCCGCTTTTCGGCATCGGCGCCGTCGTGGCGATGAAGCTCGTTTCCGACAAGCTCGCTAGGCAGGCCGTCGGGCAGATGTTCGCAGGTCTGACTTTGGCGAACGTGCTCGGCGTCACCGCTGGGACGTGGATCGGCAACACGTTTGGTTGGAACATGACGTTCCTCTTCATCAGCGCGCTCGGCCTGCTGAAGGCCGTGACCATCGCCGCCTTCGTTCCCGTTCAGGGACGGGAGGTTGTGGCCCGAGCATCCGCGGACAGCTTGGCGCCTTTAGAGACCGCAATCTCCTCGCCAGCCTTGCGATCACCGCCCTCGGCTGGGTCGGCTTCATGACCTTCTACGGTTATTTCGCGCCGGTCGCCGAGCGGATTGCGGGTTTTAGCGCCTCGGATATGACTTGGGTGCTCGTCATCGTCGGCTTGGATCTCCTCATCGGCAACACACTGGGCGGCCGGACGGCTGATGCGAATCTTCGACTCTCGCTCGTCTTCTGGCCGGCAGCGATGATTGTCTCTCTGATCGCCGTCGGGCTCCTCGCGCCATTCAAATGGCCTTTCGTGGCTGCTGCCTTCGTCTTTGGCATTACCTCTTTCGCCAACGTACCGCCGATGCAGATGCGCGTCATGAAATACGGCAAGGCCGCGCCCGAACTAGCCGCGACCGCGAACATCTCGGCCTTCAATCTCGCGAACGCGCTGGGTGGCGTGATTGGCGGAGCCGTAGTCGACAGCGCGTTCGGACCGGGGGCCATCCCCTACGCCGCCGCGATCCTCCCCTTGGCCGCGCTCCTCCTCATCCTGAAGCAGGAGCGCGGCAGCAGGTCCGTCCCTGTCGAGAGAGCCACGTATCCATCGGCTAGTCTGAAAAGCCTCGGTGAGGAGCAGCTATCGCCCTCATCCTGCTAAATGTATCAAGATCGACTGCGCCGTGTCCTGGCCCAACAACCCAACAACATCGTGATCCGCAGTAACTCTGGGGCGATGCGTGGCGAAGTAGCAGGCAAGGCAACCGTCACCTCTAACGCAGACAATTTAACCATGGGGTCTCAACGATGGTGAAATTACACACACTTGCGGTGATGGCCGTTGGCGTACTCACAGCAATGCTCGGCGGATTCGAGGCGCATGCCCGGCCCGCCGCGCCGGTCAAGGCGCGCAACGTTGTGCTGATACACGGAGCGTGGGCGGACGGCTCGAGCTGGGCTGAGGTGATCCCTCGCCTTCAGGCGGCAGGCCTGAAGGTCACCGCGGTACAAAATCGCTGACCACGCTTGTAGATTCTGTCGCTGCGACGCGCCGCGAGCTGGCGCTGCAAAATGGCCCGACCGTGCTGGTTGCCCATTCCTGGGGTAGCACTGTCCTCAGCGAAGCAGGGACGGATCCGAAGGTCACCGCGCTTGTCTATGTCGCGGCGCGAGCACCCGATGCCGGGGAAGATTTCGTCGCCCTTTCCGGGAAATTTCCTGTCGGGCCAGCGCGGGCAGGCATCCGGCAACACGACGATTTCACCACAGTTTCGGAGGAGGCTTTTCTTCGGTCTTTCGCGAACGGTGTCGTCAGCAAGAAAGCAGAAGTGCTCTATGCCGTCCAAGAGCCCACGGCCGCCTCTCTGTTCAGCGAACGCACCACAGCGACCGCCTGGCACTCCAAGCCCTCATGGTATGCGGTATCGAAACTCGATCAGACGATAACCTCCGACCTGGAGCGGTTTCTGGCAAAACGCATGAATGCGACCACTGTAGAGCTGGAGGCAGGTCACCTTTCTCTGGTGTCTCGTCCCAAGGAGATAGCTGGGCTGATCTTGGCTGCAGCAAGTCGGCAAAAGTAGGCGACGCCCGCGACGAAACTGCGAAGGAGATCCGGCGGCAGCCTATCTATCATGATCTCCTCTAAGCTCAGTCGATGTTATCATGAATACAATGGCTGTTCTTCATGTCGCTACGATTTCTGCTGGCCAGCTCTAATCGCGCCCCCTTGGGCAATGGCGAGGACAACAGGAAATACGGATGCGCTCACGGCTGGGTGAAAGCGTCGAGACAATTTCGAAAGAGGAACGGGTAAAGGTAGTTGAATACAGTGCCGAGAAATATGTTCCGCTGGTGCTGGTTTCGTCTGGGCAAGTCCTCTCAATTTCTCAGGAACACTCAGCTCTGCTTCAAGGAATTGCTCCGCGTCGCCAGGATAGGACATCGTCCTAGCATGGCATACTGTATATCTCCCGACCTCGAACGCGCCAGTTGATCGCCTTGGGTGAGACTAATTTCGGAAGCGCTGTTTTCTAAGCGGATCAATATATTCTGTTTGTACATACCATCAGCAAGTTCGTGCTGGGTCAGACCTAACCGGAGACGTGGTCATTTTTGAACAGACGTCAATTTGGCCTCAAAATTCATGTGCAGTGGAGCGGAATGAATTATGACAAGGAGTCTGGCCGTCGATTTTGATCCAAAGTTATTTCTATCAACGGAAAATAAGGGGCGCACAGAAGCCAGTTATCGAACGGGCAAACTGCTGTTCGCACAGTCCGACCCTGCCGACTCAATATTTTATGTGCAAAGCGGCAAGGTCAAGGTTTCCGTTACGTCCAAACAGGGGAAGGAGGCTGTCGTTGGCATCTTTGGCACAGGTGAGTTTTTCGGCGAAGGTTGCTTGATCGGGCAATCCTTACGATTGGCAACGGCAACTACAATATCGGAAAGCGCTGTCATGAGAGTGGAAAAAGCCGAGGCAATCCGCGTCTTACAGGCCGAGCCCGCTTTCGCAGAAGCGTTTATGGCCCACCTCTTGATCCGTAACAGTCGTATTGAGGAGGACCTTGTCGACCAACTGTTCAACTCCAGCGAAAAGCGCCTAGCACGTGCCCTTCTTCTTCTTGCGAATTTTGGTAAGGATGGCGGCCCCCAGCCGATTACAATTAGCCAGGAAACGCTCGCGGAAATCGTTGGAACGACTCGATCCCGCGTCAGCTTTTTTATGAATAAATTTCGAAGGCTGGGTTTCATCAATTACAAGAGTCACTTAGAGGTTCATAGCTCTTTACTAAGCGTAATCCTCCGCGACTGAGCTCATCATTGTTCTCCGGTCAATATGAAAGATACGTTCCCTCGATTGGCATTATGAAGTGAGGGTAAGAGCGCTGCGCGGGGGAACATCGACCGCGCCATCCAAGAAAGAAGTCATTTCACTTCTTTCTCTGCCCATGAGGTGTGCCCATGACGGATTCTGAGGGGAGAACTTTGACCGCCAAAATTGCACTCCGAAACGTAGACGCAGCAAGCAGCGTTGTGGTGCGCGCGCTTCAGCTCATACGCGCTCACCTTAGGATGGAGATTGCGTATGTTTCTGAGTTCGAAGATGGACGAGAGGTATTTCGAGAAGTTGTGGCGCCTGGCGAGGAGGATTTGATTAAAGTTGGTGATTCTCATTCGCTAGATGATACTTATTGTCGATTTATACTCGAGGGGCGCCTGCCCCAGCTTATTTGCGATACCTCTACCGAACCAATTGCCATGGCATTGCCGGTCACGAAAATGATGCCGATTGGTCGGTATATGAGCGTGCCTATCTTGCGGTCTGATGGGCAGCCGTACGGCATGTTTTGTTGTCTTGGTTTTAAGGCCGATCTATCTCTGAACGATCGGGACCTGAACATGATGAACGTATTTTCCGACCTCGTCGCCTTTGAGATCAATGACAAGCTCAAAGCGAAAGCAGACGCAGCGAAAACAATAACCCGGATTCGTCGGGTGGTCGAAGACAATCGCATGACGCTGGCTTACCAGCCTATTTTCAAGATCGGGTTACCCCGTCCGATTGGGATGGAGTGCTTGTCCAGATTTCCAATCGCACCACCCAGCTCTCCGAGCAAGTGGTTTACCGACGCAACCGAGGTGGGACTGGGCCAATTTCTTGAATTTGCATCAATCCGTCTTGCCGCTTCTTCATTTCATTCGCTTCCGTCAGATGCATTCCTTGCCATCAATGTGTCTCCGGCAACTATATTAACTGAGGAATTTGCAGGCACCCTAGAAGGGCTGCCACCGAACCGGATCATCTTGGAGGTTACGGAACATGTTGCTATCAAGGATTATGAAGCATTGATCCAATCGCTGCGACTTTTACGGAGCACTGGTGTCCGTTTGGCTATAGATGATGCTGGTGCGGGTTATGCCAGCCTTCGACACATCCTTCATCTCGCACCCGACGTTATCAAATTGGACATGTGTTTGATCAGACACATTGATGTTGATCCTGCACGGCGAGCGCTCGTATCTGCAATGGTCGGATTTGCGCGCGATACCAATTGTCAGATCGTAGCGGAGGGCGTGGAGACGGATTCCGAACTTAGGGTGATGCAGGAGTTAGGCGTTGAAATAGTGCAAGGCTACTTCCTGGGACGTCCGATGACGTTGGACCGGCTACTCAATTTATTCGATTTGTACCCCGTACAGGATTCATGTGTCGCATAGGAGAGCAGTCGAGTTAATTAAGAGGTGCGGTAGGTATGGCAATTTTGCGCGAGGGCGGAGAATGAAAATGTCGAGCTCATTACCGATTCCCCATAGGTCACAGGTTAATGATCGCGAGTCCGATGAACTACTGTCTCTGCGGAGCAAGAACAGGGAGCTGAGAGAGCTGATTGTGAAGCTGTCGTCGCTTGCAGTCCGCGCGATGCTAGAAAACGAAAAACTAGGTCGAATTAGTGGGAGCATGCGCCAAACTAACGAAACCCTCAATGAATAACGGACATCCTGCGTAACCGGAGCGACTTCTCCGGAATTGAATTCTTTTGAGGGCTAAACTATTCATTACCCCTATCGTATCATCTTGAGGTGGTGTCTCGATTTCCGGGACGGTTTCGCGTCGTCTTGGCTAAGATGGATTGTGAATAAGCCCCGAAGCTGGACCCTATTCGGATTTGATGCAGCATTCTGATTTGTCGGTTGAAATAGCTAAATCGGCGCCGATCGGGATCCCGGCAAATCATTCAATACTCTTAGAGTTTTGAGCGGGGTTAAGCTCGAGGCTTGTTCATACCTATTGGCTGCTCCGCTAATTGAACTGTTAAGGTTGTCGTATGTCATCGAATCATCAACTCATTCGCAAGCCAACATATGCAAAGCGTTTGATCGCGCTGGGCACGATAGTCACGCTAAGCTTGTCTGCAATCTTCGCGAATGTTTTATGGGAAATGCGTCGCAGGGATCGGCAAGAGGCTCTCGATGCTGCGACTAACTTGGTTTCCACGATCGGAATTGACATTTCCCGAAACATCGAACTGTACGATCTATCGCTTCAAGGGGTGATTGACGGCTTGAAACTTCCGGATATCGACGGCCTCCGTTCAGAAGTTCGTCGGATGGTTTTGTTCG
This sequence comes from Nitrobacteraceae bacterium AZCC 2146, assembly GCA_036924855.1. Taxonomy (NCBI): domain Bacteria; kingdom Pseudomonadati; phylum Pseudomonadota; class Alphaproteobacteria; order Hyphomicrobiales; family Nitrobacteraceae; species Nitrobacteraceae bacterium AZCC 2146. Next base: position 6,374,751 of record JBAGRP010000001.1, on the reverse strand, counting down.
ATCGAGCGGCGACTGCAAAGGGGCTTGGCGGAATTCTCGTAATAGACGCGGTGGGAATGGTGGCAATCGATTCTCAGTTAGCTGATTTTCCCGCAACCAGTCATTCGCACCGGGATTTTTTCCTGGTCCATCAACAGCGAGATAATGTGGGTTTATACATCAGCCGTCCGTGGGTCACGAGCGATGGAGAGCATGTTATGAGCTTGAGCCGCCGGATATCGAACCCGGATGGATCATTCGCTGGTGTTGTCGCTGGAACGATAAGGCTGAGTTAGGCCCGCTGATTGTTGTACTGTGTGCGATGAATATCGCTCTGGTCGGATTCTTGGCGAGCGAGTTGCGGCAGCGCGGCGAAATTGAATATCAGCTTGCTATCACGGCCACCACCGATAGTTTGACGGGGCTTTGCAATAGGCGCCGTTTGGACGAAGTCATCGAACTCGAGTGGCTCCGGTCCCGACGTACGCAAACTACGATTTCCTTTCTCATGATCGATATTGATTGCTTCAAAGCATACAACGATGAACACGGCCACCAAGCCGGGGACAGAGTCCTTGCTGCAATTGCAGGGTGCATCGCACGAGGGGCAGGCCGCCCTGCCGATCTCAGTGCACGGTACGGCGGAGAGGAATTTGCCGTTCTGCTGCCGGGAGAATCCATTGAAGGAGCTTACCAAATCGCCGAGCGGGTTCGCGAGAACGTACTGAGGTTGCGTGCTGAACAGAAGAGCCGGCCCGATATCGTTCCTACAATAAGTGTGGGGGCTGCATCTATGGTCCCGAATGCAGGACTCGATGCACAAAATCTCATAAGGGCTGCCGACGGTGCGTTGTATGACGCCAAACGCAAGGGTCGAAATCGAACTGAGATAGCGCCTTCACTCCGATTAATAGGTTCTCACCGAAAAGTCGGTGTCGTTTGAATGGCCTTTCACGACCGGGAAATTAGGAATATCCTTAAATAGTCAGAAATTTCGGTATCGACGCGAACTCGTAGCGTCCCGTATCCTTCTCCTGGTGAGGTACTGCGGAAATCCGGTGGTCTAAGATATGATCCTGCCACTACACACCGGTTTATGTTGAGGGCAATTTTTTCGGGCATTCTGAACCTGACGTAAGGAAGATGCCATGAAACGGGAAGCGGCTTTCGGAAGAGCAGATTGCCTTTGCGCTGAGGCAGGCTGACAGCGGTGCGACGATCGAGGAGATCTTCCGCAAACTGGGGATTTCGGAGCCGACCTTTTATCGGTGGAAGAAAGTCTACGCCGGTATGGGCGTAGCCGAGGTCCGTCGCCTGAAACAACTTGAGGACGAGAACGCGAAGCTGAAGCGGGTGGTGGCCGATCTGACACTGGACAAGGCGATGCTGCAGGGCGTGCTGCGAAAAAAATGTATGGTCCGCCCCGTCCATGCAAGGGTTCGCGACATCGTAAATGACGATTCCAGTTGCATAAATGTATCCGGCCTCTCGCGAGTGGGCTGTTTTTGCAGCCAGGCCATGATGAGATCCGCACACGCCGTTCCCAATAAATGGTTCGGGCACGCAGCCCGCTTTTTTGCACAGGGCTTACGGCATGTTGATCCACTGTTTCGTCATCACTATTCCCGAGCCTTGCAATCGACCGTGGAACGTCAGGTGAAGGCAGGGTCTCTGCGTTCGTAGAGCGCTCCAGGCTTGGTCAGGACAACCCAAACAATCCGTGCCATTTTGGCGGCAAGTGCGACGACAGCTTTATTGGGATGCATTCGGGCTTGAAGGCCGTCAAGCCAGCTTCCGAGACGATCTCGCGTTCGATCCAGATGACGGAAGCAGGATCGTGCGCCGTGGACCAGCAGCTTGCGAACATACCGATTTCCCCGTTTGCTAATGCCGAGAAGCTTTTGCTTGCCTCCGGTGGAGTATTCTCGCGGGACGAGGCCAAGCCAGGCAGCAAGATCGCGGGCCTTTTGGAATTGTCGACCACCGCCGATGGCCGCCAGCAGTGCGGTGGCTCCCAAGGCGCCAATGCCGGGAATTGTCATGAGTCGACGTGCGACATCTTCTCGATCGGCGATGGCCTCGATCTCCTTCGTGACGTCGCTGATGCGTCGTTCCAATTGGCGCAGATCCGTAAACAGGTCTCCGAGCAGCTTGCGCATGGCACGCGAGAGGTCGTTCGACATATTCTCAAGAACCTGCGGCATGTCGAGCTTGAACAGTCCTGCGCCCTGCCGCAGCGCTATACCGTATTCGAGGCAGAAGGCTCGCATCTGATTGATCAGACGTGTTCGCGTGCCGACCATCTGTTCGCGCACACGATGCAAGGCCTGAAGGTCAGCCTGCTCTTCGCTTTTGATTGCTGCAAACCGCATCGTCGGCCGGGTGGTCGCTTCCGCGATGGCCTCCGCGTCGATGATGTCACTCTTGTTGGACTTCACATAGGGCTTCACAAATTGCGCCGGGATCAGGCGCACCTTGTGACCGAGGGCCTTGATCTTCCGGGCGACCCACTGCGAGCCAGCACATGATTCCATCCCCACAACCGCAGGTGCTGCGCGTTCAAAGAACTGTAACAGCGTGTCGCGCCGGAAACGAACCCTCTGGACGGGGACGCCGTCACTGTTCAAACCGACGACGTGGAAGATGTTCTTGCCGATATCAATTCCAAAGACCGTCGCAGGGAGCGGTATATTGCGTTGAGACATTGCAACCTCCTTTGCTTTGACCGCCGCATGATGACGCCGGAGGACGGGGCGGACCATCCCATTAATGGTGAGGCCCGCCGTCCGACGTGAGATCGTGCGCCATCTGCAGCAGGTCTCCGATGTCGGCGAGCGGCGGGCCTGCAAAGCGACTGGCTTCCATCGATCTTCGCAGCGCTACAAGTCGCGCGGCGACCCGCGAACTGAACTGCGCATCCGGCTGAGAGATTTAGCTGCCAGTCGGGTCCGTTATGGCTACCGGCGTCTCCACGTGTTGCTTCTGCGCGAGGGCTACCGGTTAAACCACAAGCGGACCTACCGGCTATATCGCGAAGAAGGGCTCTCGATCCGGTCGAAATTGCCGAAGCGCAAGCGGGCCTGGCGCTACCGCTCGGGTCGGCCGGAGATCGCCGGCGCGTGTCGGACGCCTTGTTCGACGGCCGCCCGTTCCGGCTTTTGACCGTTGTTGATTGCCACACGCGAGAATCGCTTGCGATCGTTCCGAGAATGAATTTCAGGGCCTTCCAGGTCGTCGATGTCCTTGAGCGGCTGGCAAGGGAACGCGGCAAGCCAAAGACCGTTCGGTGCGACAATGGCCCGGAGTTTGCCAGCAGAATGCTCGAGCAGTGGGCTCACCTGAAGGGCGTGGAGATCGACTTCTCCAGACCCGGAAAGCCCACGGACAACGCATTTTGTGAGGCCTTTAACGGCCGTGGGCGGGCACAATGTCTGAACGCGTCGTGGTTCCTATCGATGGCTGATGCCATCGATCGGCTCGAAGAATGGATGTGCCACTACAACAACAACAGACCCCATACCTCGCTCGGCAACTTGACGCCGAGCGAGTTCGCACGACAAACTCAAACAGTCCGAGAAATTGCCTTGGACCACAAAACGGGGCAGCTCCAATGCCCGAAAGGATTGCCCTCAACATGGACCGGTTTGTAGGGGCAAGATCACCGTAGTGGCTTGCGCACCGCCAAATTCTGATAAAGCGTGAGGTATCCTGAACAAGGGCCGCGACGTGCGCGCACAAAGCCGACGACTGATATATGAATTGGGCAAGTGGGAGGTCGATCTCGCTCGGCGCGAACTACGCGCGCGCGGAGTGCCTGTCCCGATCGGGGGGCGCGCGTTCGAAATCGTCGAGGTTCTGGTTCAGTCGGCCGGTGAGCTTGTCACCAAGAATGACCTCGCGGCTCGCATATGGCCGGGCGCGATCGTAGAGGACAACACGCTCCAGTTTCACATATCCGCGATTCGCAAGGCGCTCGGTTCGGATCGCGGAATGCTGAAGACGGCGTCCGGTCGGGGCTATCGCCTGCTCGGTGCGTGGACATACCGACAGGAGTGCACATCGCCAGTAGATTCGATGGACCTCGAACCGATGCGAAGTCCGGCCGAGCCATTCGAAATCAACTTGCCTGCGGCGGCATCCGAACTGGTCGGCCGAACTAATGCCGTGCAGCATCTGCGCGGTCTTCTGTCCGCCTATCGGGTGGTCACGCTGACCGGAACGGGGGGAATTGGGAAAACCAGGCTGGCAATGGAGGTGGCCCGTGGCTTGTTCCCGAGCCTCCAGAGTGACGTTCGGCTCGTTGAACTGGTGTCGGTGTCGGATCCCGGTCTGGTGCCGACTGCCGTGGCTGGAGTCCTCGGCTTGAAATTAGGTGGCAACGAGATTTCCGCCGAGTCCGTCGCCCGGTCCATCGGGGCACAGAGGCTTCTGCTTGTTCTCGACAATTGCGAGCACGTGATCGACGCAGCCGCCGGATTGGCGGAAACAGTCGTGCGCAGGTGTCCACAAACGACCATTCTTGCAACGAGCCGGGAGATCCTGAAGATCGAGGGCGAGTATGTTTATCGCGTTCCCCCGTTGGATGTGCCGCCCCAGGATGAGGAACCCGGCGACATACCTGGTCACAGCGCGGTGCAGCTCTTCATCGCCACGACGAGGGCATTGCAGTCGGATTTTTTGCCGAATGGAGAAAACCTTCCAGTAATTGCTGAAATCTGTCGGCGCCTCGATGGCATTCCACTGGCCATCGATTTTGCTGCAACTCACGTCGCCACGCTTGGGCTCCAGCAGAGTCGCCGCAAGCCTGAGTGATCACTTGGCAATACTGACCGGCGGCTGCCGAACGGCTCTGCCTCGGCACCAGACGCTGCGCGCGACGCTCGACTGGAGCTATGAGTTGCTGCCTGAGCCGGAACGCCTGGTCTTGCGGCGCCTTGCGGTATTTGCCGGCTACTTTACGGCGGAGGCGGCGAGCTTGGCGGCGGCGGGTGGCGAGATCGCCGCGTCTGACGTGGTCCACTTTCTGGCGAACCTCGTCACGAAGTCTCTGGTTGCCTTGGATGCCGGAGGTGCGATTGCGCATCATCGGCTACACGAGACGACACGCGCCTACGCCCTGGCGAAGCTCGCTGAAAGCGGCGAGTTCGAGCAGGTGGCACGACGGCATGCCAACTATTACAAGGATCTCTTTGAACTCACCGAAATAGAGCTGGAGACATTGCCAACGGCCGGGTGGCTGGTGCGCTACGGCCATCAGATCGGACAGGTGCGCACGGCTTTGGACTGGGCCTTCTCGCCGACCGGCGACGCCGAAGTTGGCGCAGCATTGACCGTGGGTGCGGTGCCGCTGTGGGTGCACTTGTCGCTGATGGAGGAATGTCGCGGTCGCGTCGAGCGGGCGCTTTCCGGGCCCACCGAGAGCCGAGACGCACGTCGCAACATGCAATTGCATGCGGCGCTTGGCGCGGCGCTGTTTCTGACGAAGGGCTCATGCCCCGAGACGTTAGCGGCCTGGACAAGGGTCTTTGAGATCGCGGAAAGCCTCGACGATGCGGACTATCGCCTACGAGCGCTTTGGGGCTTGTGGATCGACTGCTTCACGAGCGGCCGCTATCGGGCAGCGCTGGCGGTGGCCGAAAGATTTTGCACCTATGCGGCGAAATCGACCGATCCTGCCGACGGGCTAATCGGCAGCCGTCTGGTCGGCGTGGCGCTGCTTGCCCTGGGTGACCTGAAAGAAGCGCGGCGACACATCGAGCGCATGCTGGGTCGCTATGTCGCCAGGAAGTCGCACATCATCAGGTTTCAATACGACCAGCGATTGTTGGCGCATTCGCATCACTCCCGAATACTCTGGCTGCAGGGATTTGCCGAACAGGCCATCCGTAGCGTCGAACGCCTTGTAGTCGACGCTCGCGCCAGCGGTCACCCGCTGTCGCAGGCCAATGCCCACCTTCAGTCAGCCCTTGTCGTGCTTCTCGTCGGTGATCTAACCTTGACGGAGCGGTACGCGAAGGCGCTTCTGGAGCTTTCCGCTAGGCACGCGCTGGAGAGCCTCGTGGGTCGATGCTTTGGAAGCGTCTTGCTCATCAAGCGCGGCGACATTGGTGCCGGGTTGGAGCTTCTGCGCACCGCGTTCGCCAGCGTCCCACACAACGCGTTTAGCATGCTCTTCACCCCATTTCGCGCCGAGATGGCTGACGCGCTCGGTCGTGACGGTAAGGTTGCCGAAGGGCTCTCGATCATCGAGGAGGCGCTCGCACGGTCCGAGCGCAACGAGGAGCGCTGGTGCGTCGCCGAGCTTCTGCGCATCAAAGGAGAACTCTTGCTGCGGGAGGGTACGCCACAGGCGGCGACGGCGGCCGAGCAGCACTTCTTGCAATCGCTCGACTGGGCGCGCCGGCAGGGCGCCCTTGCATGGGAGCTTCGAACATCAACAAGCCTTGCTCGCTTGCAGCAGGATCAAGGTCGGATCGCCGAGGCGCGCAGCCTTCTGCAGTCGGTGTACGGTCGCTTCAGCGAGGGCTTTGAAACTGCCGACTTGAAGGCGGCGAAGGCCTATCTCAACTTTTTGAAGTGACGAATCCTGGTGCGGCTTTGCACGGGCCAGGTGGTCACGAATTTCTACAATAGACATCATCACCATCAAAGATGAGATGAGGCTGCTTTCTTGCTTCCGCCACTTGATTCGATATCCATGATTTGATGGGATCGTTGATTGCTTACAAAGACTCTGTGTGTGGGCTAGGGTTTGTCACAATTGAGCGTAGAGCGATTGCCGAACGAAGGCCGGCAGACCGGCATCTCGAACTTTCCTGGCCGCACCGAGCCGTTGAAATATCTCCATCGAGCGCGCCGAGACGTGGTTCGACTTGACGCTCGGCGGCTCGCCCTGCGCATAAAATTCCAGCACGACGACATCGGCGCCACGCCAGGCCAAATTCATCCAGCGTCAACCCGCCCCGCGCCGCCCACCACAACATCGGCCTTGAGCCGCTCGGTCATGTCCTCGCCTCCCCAGCGACCATTATTGCGCCATCTTGATATTGCCGGCGCGCGCAACAGCGCCCCACCGTTCGAGATCGGCTGCGATGACGCGCGAAAACTCTTCCGAAGAGTTACCGATCGACTCGATGTTCAGAAGCTTGAGGCGCGAGATGACGTCGGGCAACCGCGCAATGCGGATGAACTCGTCTTGCAGCTTCTTGACGATCGCGGGCGGCGTCGCTTTGGGCGTGAAAACACCACTCCACAGCACCACTTCGACGTCGGTGCCCGTTTCCTTCATCGTCGGCACATCGGGCAGATCGTCCACCCGCTTCGGCGCCGCAACTGCGAGCGCGCGGGCCTGGCCGCCATTGACCTGCCCCGACACCGGGCCGGCATCGGCGATCGTCGCAGTCACCTCGCCGGCGATCACGGCGGTCACGGAATCATTAGCGCCCTTGTATGGAATCATCTGCATCTTCGCGCCGGTTTTCTGCTTGAACAATTCCGTTGCCAGCTGAAATGCGGCGGACGAGCTCGAATAGTTCGCCTTATCCGGATTCGCTTTGGAATAAGCGACAAGGTCCGACACCGACTTGAACGGCGATGCTGTATTGACGATCAGGATCAGGGGAAACGATCCGAGTTCGGAAACAGGAACGAAGTCACGCAGAGTGTCGTAGTTCAACTTCTCATAGACCGCCGGGTTGACTACCATGGCGCCGCTGGCGCCGACCAGCAGCGTGTAACCGTCCGGTTCCGCCCGCGCGACATATTCCGTGGCGAGGATCGCACCCGCACCGGGCTTATTGTCGATGATCACCGGCTGGCCGAGGCTTTCGGACAGCTTCTGCCCGACGATGCGGGCGATGATGTCGTTGCCTCCACCTGGCGTAAAGCCGACGACGATGTGAATGGCCCGGGTCGGATATTTCACGTCCTCGGCGGCGTACGTAAGGCTGGAATAAGCGGCGCAAATGGCAACGAGCATGATGAGGCAAAGACTCTTCATGGCTTCAATTCCTCCCTGGGTCATGTGCATCGTGGCGTGCACTTTATTGGTGGCGATTGACGGTCTCTGCCGCTACAGCGGCGTAATCTGAACATGCAGCACCGCGGCGATGCCGCCATCGACCGAGGCAAGACAGCGATCGATTGCCGCAGTAAGTTCATCCGGTCTGCTGACGAGTTCGCCATGGGCCCCGAAAGCACGCCCGATGTCCGAAAAACGGCGCTGTTCGCCCTGCCGGCCTGACCTTAGCTGTGACTGGAACGAATTAGTCTCGGCGGCAACCCCCTTCGGATAAACCCGCTGCACCGACGATTTGACCGCCTGCCAGCCGCCATTGTCGAGCACCACGGTCAGGATCGGAATTTGGTATTGCTGAGCAACGGCGAACACCGAGTCCGGCGAGGAGAAATGAAACGCGCCATCGCCGATGATCTGCACGACACGCCGCTCCGGCTGCGCCAGCTTCAGCCCCAGGGCCATGCCGCCGCTGAAGCCAAGCCCGCCCCCAGCGAGTCCGACATAGCTGTGCGGCTGTGTGCGATGGATCTGTTCCTGCACCAGCGGCGCATTACGTATTGCTTCGTTGACGACGATATCATCCTGGGAAAGTTTGCCGTTCAGAGTGGCAAACAAGTAGGCCGCGCTGAGCGCGCCCGGCACGCCCTTGTTAGCAGCGGCGGTCGTGCGGCGTTTGGCGACGGCGTCGCGCGCGGCACCCCAACTTGCGATGCGATTGGCGACGCGTTTGCGAAAGCCGTCATCGGCGCGCGCTTCGACCGCCTCGAGCACCTGCCGCAGTACCGTGGCGCAATCGGCCTGCACGCGGATGTCCGTGGGGAATCCCCACATCGGAAAATCCGACTTCAACGGGTCCACGTCGATCTGGATCCAGTCGATCGCTTCGACGCGCTTGGCGTATTGTGGTACAAAGGGAACGTCGGTGTCGAGCAACAACCCGACATCGGCCTGCTCGAGCAACGGCAACGCATCGAAGCCAGCGAAACAAGGCGAATCCTGAGAAATATTGAGATCGATCGAATTGAACTCCGCGATCCGAATGCCGCAGGCAAGCGCCAGATTTTCCAGCGCTGTGACGGCCTCTGCCTTGCGACCGAGATAGGCCGTCAGCGCAATCGGGTTTTCCGCCTCCATCAGTCGGGTGGCAATGGTGTCGACGCGCGCCTGATCGATGCCGCCGACCGTCACGCAGCCATAGCGCGCAGGATGATAGGCTGGCATCTGCGCCTCGTCCCATTCTTCGGCCAGCGTCTCGCGTGGCAGCATCATATAGACGGGCCCCGGCGGATCGCTATGCATGAAGGCGCCGGCGCGGGTCAGCGCCTCCTTCACCACGATGCCGGACGGCAGCGAATATTCCCATTTGACGTAGGGCCGCACGATACTGGCGATGTCGAAGGGATCCTGGACGAAATGCACGTAGGTATCGCGCGATCCCGTCAACTCGCCGTGCAGGGTGTAGGGCGCACGGCCAGCGAACAACATCACGGGCAATCGGTAGCGAAACAAATTCTGGATCGCCATGCAGGCATTGGCGGTTCCGGCATCGACATGCACGAATACCGCCTGTCCTCGTCCCGTTGCCAGCGCGTAGCCGCCGGCCATGTGAACGGCGACGATCTCATGCGGACAGAGAATGATCTCGGGATGCTTGCGGCCCTCGCGATCCCAGCGCGCAATCTCCTCGATCAAGGAGACGTGGTCGGTGCCGAGATTGGCGAAGATGAATTCGACGCCGAGGTCGACGAGACCTTCGAGGAAATAATGCGCAGCACTATGACGGCTCATGCCCTTGATTCCCTGTGTTTCCTGTGCCGAATTTCGGCTTGTTTTCTTTTTATAGGGAACCGCGCGGCTTTCGCCGCGCGGTGTAACCTTAGCCACCGACAGCGCGGCTTATGACATCAGCCGGGACTTTCGCACCGTCATCGGAGACCCACGCAATAAATTGGTCGGGCCGAACCAGAATCAGGGTCGCCTTGTAGAACTCGCGGCTCTCGACGCGGTCGTCCCGGACAACCCTGAGCGGCACGCCGCTCGCTTCGGCCGTGCGTTTGAGCTCCGCAACGGCGGACTCGGCTGCGCCGAGATCGATCAGCGTGAAGCCGGTGCCCAGTTCCTCGAAAACATTGCGGCCGGAAGCAAGCTGACGTGGCGCCAGATGATGACCGGCCCGTGCCGCGAATTCATGCGATCCGATCGCGCTACAGACGCTACCGGGCGGCCCTGCGACAAGCGAAGAACCTTCATAATTCGGTTCAAACGAATTAACCTCGGAACGCGCGCCCGATGAACGCGCCAACCATTCGGCCTCGAAAGCATTCTTGTCGATCGCGGGATCGAATGCGACGAGAAATTCCTTATCGCTCTTGATGGCTTTTTCGATGAAGTCGCGTGCCGTCGAGGCAAATACCGGTCGTCGCTCCTCGCCGTAAGAGTCGAGTAGACTCGGTGCAGCCCAGCCTTGCAGCGCCGCGGCGAGCTTCCAGCCAAGGTTGGCGACGTCTTCGAGGCCCGTATTAATACCGTAGCCGCCATAAGGCGGATGGCTGTGCGCGGCATCGCCGGCGATAAAAACGCGCCCCTTGCGATACTGATCCGCGGTGGCGACGCGCAGATCCCAGAATCCGGTGTGTTCGAATTCAACGTCGAATTCCTCGCCGACCGCCGAGTGGAGATAGCTTCGGAAATCGAAATTATCTTTGGTTGTGCCGAGCGGCACAGGCGCATGAAAAAACCAGGTGGTGCCGAGATCGACGCGACCAAAGAACTGCCAGTAGCCCTTCAGATCCGGATGCAGCACATTGTAGAAAGATTTGTTCGGAAACCGCTCCAGCAATTTGTGTAGTCCGGTCGAACGAAAAACCAGCAGTACCATTAGCCGGTCATGATCGGACATGGTCTGCGTGATTCCGGCGGCTTCGCGGACCAACGAGCGGCTGCCGTCGCAGCCGACCACATAGTCGGCCTGCACGACGCGACGGCGGTCGCCTTTGCGTTCGGCAATGACCACTTGCGCGCCGTGTGCGTCCTGCTCGAGACTTTCCGCACCCCAACCATAAACCGTCTCCACGCTTTGCAGTTGGCTTACCCGGTGCCGCAGCACGGCTTCGGTCGCATATTGCGGCAACCGCTCATTGTCCGTGAAATAATACGGCCGCACCAGTTCGCGCTGCAGCCAGTCATATTTATAGCCACTTAGCAGCGTGCCGTAGGAAGTCATGCCGCCGATGCCGTAGTCGCGTGGAATGGTCCGCGCGGCACGAAGTTCAGGCTCCGCGCCCCAAAAATAAAAATGCTCCAGCGTTCGCTGGGTCAGATTTTGACCTTTCGGAATCGGCTGCGGACTAACGTAGCGCTCAACCAGGACGCAGCGGATGCCGCGCTGACCAAGCTCGATTGCGAGCCCGAGGCCGACCGGGCCGCCTCCAACGATGACAACCTGCGTGCGGGATTCACTGGGCGTGTTCATTTTTCTTTGTCGGTTGGCGAGGGCTGTGTCGCCCCTCGCAGATCAGCAATTGGACGGTCGGCCGATACGGCGGCCGCGCCCAGAAAATGAGAATAGGCAACCCCAAAGTCAAGGATAATCTCATTATATGAGATTTTTCTAAATATCCCGCCTTGCGGAAGTCTGTTCGGTCGCGATTTGCAGCGCCACGCGGCCCACTCTGGCGCTGACCTCATCGATCTCCGCTCCCGTCACCAGATTGCCGGCGATGGTGACGCAGATGCTGGCGATCGGATAGCGGCGATCATCAAGGATCGGCGCGGCAATGCCGACCGCGCCAGGCGTGACCTCGCCATAAGCCACGGAAAACCCAGCCTTGCGTACCTTTTTCAGGCTCTTCAGAACGTCCTGCGTGCTATCGCCGAGGCCAACCGAGCGCAGATCGTCGAGGTTGCGTTCGATCAAGGGCAGCAGCCGGGGACGAGGCAGAAACGCCATGATCGAGCGCGCAATCGCGCCGCGCCCCAGTGGCATGGGCCGCCCCCTTGGGTAGGAGCTGACCGGATTTTTGGTCGACGATTCGGAGGCCACACAGAGGATCTTGTTACCGTACCAGCGCAGCAGCATGGCCGTGCAGGAATAAGCCCCCGTCAGTTCCTTGAGATATGGCAGGCCGTGCAGCACCAGCACGTCCGATCGGCGCGCCAGATAATCCATTTCGACGATTTTCGGACCGAGTGTCACTCCGGAATTGCGCGTCGACATCAGGAAGCCGGCATCTTTCAGGGTCTTCAGATAGCGATAGAGCGTCGGCCGGCTGTAGCCGAGCTCCTGCATCAGTTCCTCGGGCATCCATTCGAGCCGCTCCTCGGAAAAAACCTCGAGGACCGCCAGCACCCTTTCCAGGCTGTTGGTGGGCTTCATACTCGCATCCACATGGTCTGACATCGCTTCAGTTTCGAGCGCCGCCTGGCCCACGGCCACGCTTGCGCAGGCTTACAGCAGATAGTTTTCCCGATCCGAACAAGATCAACCTTGAAATACCGCGCCCGCTCGGCGCATAGTACAGAATAATCTCAATATAAGAGATTTTGCATTTTATTTCACTCCGGCTTTTGCCGCCGGGGTGGTCTTGGGGGGATCGAGTGGCAATCAATACAACACCCGCAGCCGGCGTCTCGCCGGATCACACCATCGAGGTCGCCGGCTTTATCGACGCTCAGCCGGTCGGCCGGTTTCAGATCCGCCTGCTGATCCTGTGCGCCGCGGTATTGTTCATCGATGGCTTCGATACCCAGGCGATCGGCTATGTCGCGCCGGAGATCGCGCGGGAATGGAACCTCGGGCGCGGCGCATTGGGACCCGTGTTCAGCGCGGGACTTTTTGGCTTGATGATCGGTGCGTTGATCTTCGGGCCGATCGCGGATCGCATCGGCCGCAAACGGATCATCCTGCTCAGCTCCGTGGCATTCGGAATCGGCACCCTCGCCACCGTCTTCGTACATGACATCTACTGGCTGATCGGAATTCGTTTCGTGACCGGCCTCGGGCTGGGCGGCGCAATGCCGAACGCGGTTGCACTGACATCGGAATTCAGCCCGCATCGCCGTCGCGCCACCATGGTGATGGCGATGTTCTGCGGATTTTCCGTCGGCGCCGCGCTTGGCGGATTGTTGGCAGCTGCCCTAATTCCGATGTTCGGTTGGCGATCGATTTTCCTGATCGGCGGCGTTGCACCGCTGCTCTACGCGCCGTTCCTCGCAAAGATGCTGCCGGAGTCGATCCGCTTCCTCGCCCTCACCGGACGCGACAATGCAGAGACGGGCAATTTGCTGAAGAAAATCGCGCCGACGGCGTCGTTTGCGCCGGCCACGCGCTTCGTCGTCAACGAGCCGAAACTGGTGGGCATTCCCGTAGCACATTTGTTCAAGGAAGGCCGGACGGCAACCACGCTGTTGTTCTGGGTGGTCTTCTTCATGAGCCTGCTTGATCTCTATCTGCTGTCGAACTGGCTTCCCACCGTGCTCAACGATCTCGGCGCCTCCATATCGATGGCCGCGGCGATCGGCGCGATGCTGCAGGTGGGCGGGGTGATCGGGACTTTCACGCTCGGCAACTTCATCGATCGCTTCTCGTTCCGTGCCTTGGCGATGACCTATCTGATCGCGGCAGTCGCCATCACCGGGATCGGCTTCTCCGGTCATTCGATCGCGCTCGCCACGTTGGCAATTTTCTGCGCCGGCTTCTGCATCGTCGGCGGGCAAATCGCCTCCAACGCGCTGACGGCGACCTATTATCCAACAACAATGCGTTCCACCGGCGTCGGTTGGGCCCTGGGCATCGGGCGCGCCGGATCCATCGTCGGTCCACTGGTCGGCGGCATCATGATCGCCAACCATGTTGGTGTGGAAACCCTGTTCATGACAGCGGCAATCCCGGCTCTATGCGCTTGCGTCGCAGCGTTCGCGTTAAATCGACTAGCGGGTCGGAGTTCACGACGCGTTTCCTGAGTATGACTGCTAAGCGCGGACCCGAAACCACACTTCGTGTGTCGGAAATTGAAAGGGCATATAACCGCGATTCAGCACTAAATGGGATTTCAACGGTATGTCACCGGCCGCATCATATTATCGATGCTGGATGACTTGTCGAGAAGGTGAAACAATCGACCCCTTCTCGAGCCTCAAGAGTGATCGCACGCGCGCACCTCTAGAGCAGATTATGCCAACGAACGGGGAGCGAGAAACAACGCCTCTGTCTCCGAGCCCGGCATACGCCAAGCTGTGGGCCCTCGCATAGCCTTGCTCCTGGACCTCATGCCGAAGCTTTCTAGCCGTAGCGGCGGTCGCTCTCCACGTTCGATTTCGGCAGCGAGCAACCTACGCACAGAATCCGCGTCGGAGTGAGCTAGAAATATCCGGCCAGCCGCTGAATTAGACAGTTTAAGCGTGCGACCCAGCTTAATAACCAGGGGATCGTCCTTCAGCCCATCACCTTGGTGATTACGCAATCGGCATGAACAAACATAGGGAAAAGACCGGCGGCCTTCGACCGCGGTCCTGGTCCCTAGGTTGAGGTTGAAGGCCGGATGAAGTCGAAGCGCGACGCGCGCAGCACAGTGCGCCAAATCTCGGCGCTTCAGCTAGGCAGCCGTATGCTTGCAATCCTTGACCAACATGCCTCTGGCAAGATCGCTTGAGATTGTGTGCGACAAGCAATCAGCCCAGTCAGATTGTCGACCCACGCGACTGGCTAAGAATTTGCCATTTTCTAGCCAGCCTAGAATCGAGACAGACGGGTCGCAGGTTGGTGGATTTCTGCTGTACTGGCCGAATACAAAGCAGCGAGCGGATCGTTTCCTGATTGATGGTTTGGCACGGTCGTCGAGCGTCAGATTCTTGAGAGTTAGCTTGATCGAAATATCACGTTGCACTCTTGAAATTATCCCGCGAACGACCAAAAGGCGCTAGGCCGAGGCCTTGAAACACCATTTTTTTGGATATGCTATTTAAAGTTTTCAAACAGTCAGGGGTTTTGATCATGACCCGGGTTTACCTCGCAATTTTTGTTTGTTTTGGAATTATTGCTTTGGCGCTGGTTTTTAGCAGCTCGGTGTCCGCCTTTCCAAGAAGCAGCCAACCTGACCAATATCCCGCATGCCCCCCCGGGTGCTAATTGCTTGGATGGGCTTTAAAGCATTGTTATGGTCCATCGTCAGAGGATTCGCCTCCGTTTTAAACAATGCGTCGCTTGCAACCTGGGCCCAAGCGGCCTTGGTGGGCGTTGGCTTCTTCTTCACCGTTCAACAAATCAAGGACGCCGATCGCAACAACGCAGTCAACCTTTCCGCGCAATTTGTGACTAAGTATATCGATCTCGACTTGTACCGTCTTGTTGGACAGTATCGGATCACTCAATACAACGCTGTGCAAAAGGCTAAGACCCAAATCCCCGGTTACGATCCAAACGAAGATTCCGGTTTCGCGAATCTGTTTGAAGTCGCGCGACCTCTGATTGTGGAGGCAATCAAAGAAAAGGACAAGGAAGCCGCAACAGACAATATTATCAAAATTGAAGAATTTTTCGAAGTCGTGACGCGATGCATTCAGCAAACTGCCTGCGATGATCAGACCATTTCCAACAGCATGCGCGAAAGCATGATCACGTTTTATAATTCGGTCTGCCCGTACACGGAGGCGCTCGAAGACAATTGGAAGCAATCTTACTTCACCAACACGCTAGTTTATTTGTACGTCAACCAAAAGATCCAAGACCCAAACCGCTATCTGTGCAGGCGGTTCATGTCCAAAATTAAGCAGCCAACTGGCGCGCTTCGCTAGGAGCGGTTCGACCGCGAGTCGACAATAATGATTTCGAGAATTTGTTCAGACCGTCGGCTCGCGGTTGTCCCCCACAAATTAATTGGATCAATTTCCATTTCCTGGCCAATTGAAGACTGGATAGTTTTCCACTCTTTCCTTACAAATCCCGAGCCGAGGGCCCGATAGACTGCCGCGCACAACGCAAAAATTGGCGCATGGATTCGATCGATTAGTGGTGTGAGCGAAGGCGCACAGGACCGAACGGGCTTCGCCAGCTAGAGACGAGTCATGACAGGAACACCCCTCGCCGAACCGAAGCTATTTTTAGGCACGTTTTCGCTGGGGGCGGAATCGGTTGAAGCCTCGGCCACGATCAGCATCGATTCCTCCGGTGAGCTGATCTTTGAGTTCGCCCCTATCCCGCTTTCGGCCCAATCGCGATTCATCCTCACTGCCTGGCACGACGACAGGGGCGACATCGTCCATTTTTCGTTCAAGGCCTTGTCGGAAGACGGCGCAAGGTTCGAAACCGAGCATTTATTCTTTTCCAGTCTGGGCACGGCCTCCGATGCGTCAGGCACGCGCTTCACTTCGGAAGCGCGATGCCAAAAGGCCGTTCTCCGCTACACCCTGAAGGAGCCATTCCCGCTACCCGCGCTACGCATGCGACTCAAGGGCTTTAGGAACTTCGGCTCCCTCCACGCTGAATGTGCCTTGGGCCGCATGGAAATGAATGGCCCCCACGAAGCCAACAACGAAGACGATGCTGCGGATGGCTGGCTGGTCGTTCAAGCGGCCGAACCTCCGCCCGACGCTGCCCAGTGGCGCACCGAAAGTGAAAAGCTTCTCGAACATGTCCGGCGGATCATGTCTTTCGCGACGGCATCGCTCTTGCGCGCACCGATTATTGAATACATCGCCGGCACCGAGAGCAAAGTCACGGTCTGGTCGCAAATGCGCCAGAGAAACGGTACCATGGCTGTCTTCCACTTCCTCGCGCATGACGCCATTTTTGCGGCCGCCGTCCGGTCGCATTTCTCTCCGCCTATCGTGGTGAAGCATCTGTTCTTCGCGATCGAATGGTTTGCGATGGAGGCTACTTATAACGAGATGCGGCTCGTAAATGCGACGACGGCGCTCGAAAACTTGATCGATTCAAACGTTGAGCCCGGCGAAGCCTTGATCCTGCCACGCGCGCAATTCGACAAGACGCGGCGCGTGCTTCTCTCTGTGATAAAGGCGTGCCTCGGGAAATGGGCGGCGGCGCTGGCGGATGATGCCTCACGCGAACTCAACGAGAAGCTGGCCGACCTGAACCGGCGTTCGCTGCTGTGTAAACTTGAGCTTCTCGCCGCGCGCTGGAAAATTCCGCTCGATGGTATCGACCCGGCCAGCCTGAAAGCGGCGAAGCGGGCACGCGACAAAGTCGTCCACCGGGGACAATATTACGAAGATGCCCAGGACACGGATGCCGATCTTTGGACGCATGTCACGATCGTACGGGAAGTGGCAGTTCGCTTCCTGTTCACGGCTATTGGCTACAAGGGCCGGTATATCTCGCATGTCGGCGGATACCATGACGCGGTCTTCCCGCCTGGTGCGAAATTTGCGGGTACAGCGCTCTAATACAGCTTTAGGCTGCGGACGGCCGTGGTAAGATGCGGTACGTGCTCCGCGATAGTGAGCAGGTCATTGCTCGCCGGGAGCCTATCCACGAGCACGCGATCGCCGGGACACGCGAGCGATACCGGTGCTCGGACTTTGGCATGGCACGGCAAAGAAGAATATGAGCGAAGCATCGTTATCCTTTGAAATAACTCCGGCCCTCATGGCGTTCCGGCAGGTCTCGGGCAATGCAAACCGTTTCTTGAATACGCAGCTTGTGGCGTTGGAGACATTAAAAACAGCAACGCCCGTGCGACCACCCGACCTTGTCCTGCCCTGGACGCTGCCGGCGGCCAACGCGGAATGGATCGAGACGCGGCATTTCACGCTACGAAGCACCATAGTCGCAGTCGTAGACGGGCTTGATCGCTACTTGCGGGTGCTTACGCGTATACCAGGCCTCGTCGCGGAAGGGCTACACGACGACCTGAATGGCCGCCGGCGCCCCAAGCTCGAACGACGGCCTACCCTCTTTGAGCGCGTAGCTTCCCTATGTGGCCACTATCCGAAGGTGGTGCCCGCGCAGTACGTCTTTGCGATTGAACTGCTGGCGACATGGCGAAACCGATTTGTCCATCGAAGTTCGAAGGATACTCTCTCGCATAAAGCGCGGAAGGGGCTGCTCGCCAAGGCAGGCTTCTTCAAGAAAGAACATGGGGGAGCGGACATTGCTGCAGCGATTGCCAGGTTTGACGCAGGTGAACCACCCAATCTATCGGACCTCTCGACCCTTATTGCCTGCACGCACAGACTGGTTACGGCGTTGGATGAACACCTTCTCCTCCTGCAAGACGGCAGCGTGTATGCGGTCTCCCTGATGCGGTTTCTCATCGAAGAGCAGGCTGATCCGTCTGCGTATCTTGAGAACGCTTTTCAATACGGGGGAAAACGTTCGGCCGGCCATGTTCATGCTCTTTTCCTGCACAATGGAGGCAATCACGATGAACGGCGACGGGCGAACGCGCCCCTCCTCACGAGGAAAAAGCTGAATGCCATTCTTGGACTCGGACGCAACGATGCGAGCGCGCTCTTTGGCATCCCCCGGCCCAGCTAGCTGCTCGGTGAGAATCTCGCACCCGCGCAATCCGGCTTTCGATTGCGTGCGCGACGCGGCATCATGCGTCAAATGATTGATGATGAGCTTCGCCTGCGCGCCGGACGGCTGTTGGCAGGACAATCTTGATTTCTCCGGTCCGCGCCTCGAAGCACGCATGCTTCGCGGCATTGGTTACGAGCCCGTGGACGATCAATCCGAGCCGCCGGCATCGCTGGAGAGATCGAACGCGGGTTTTAGCGAGATTTTGTTGACCGATAGATTTTCGACCTTTTCAACAGTATCCGCCACACGCGGCCGTTCGCAACATGATACGATCGTCTGGAGCGCTCGGTTGACGCGTCAAAGATAAACGTTGAATTATTTTTTAAAGCTGATGAATGGAATAGCGCGAAGACCCGAGAGACGATCCTCGCCGAGAACGTCGAAAGCGTTCTAGAGCATGATTGTTTCATGCTGAAGCGTATCCAGCGTTAGCGAAGTAGTTGGCGCATTCGAGCGGTGTGAAGTAAGCGAGCAAGGCTCCGATCCGCCGCCAAACAGCCTCAGTGGTGCGTTCTGCAGCCTTACGAAGCAAGGTCTTTAGCTTGGCGAAGACCTGTTCGATCGGGTTGAGGTCTGGACTGTAGGGCGGCAGGAAGAACAGCTTGGCGCCAGCGGCTCGGATGGCCCGGCGCACGGCCTTGCCTTTGTGGCTGCCGAGATTGTCGATGATGACGATGTCGCCGGGCTTAAGCGCAGGCACCAGAACCTGCTCGACATAGGCCAGGAAGCTTTCGCCGTTGATCGGGCCGTCGATCACGCAAGGGGCTTCGATACGGTCATGACGCAGAGCAGCGAGGAAGGTCAGCGTCCTCCAGCTGTGTTTCGGCTCCGAATGTTGACCCCGATCGGCGTCCAACACTGACCCCCGTGCCATGGCAAAATCTGGAGTAATTTACAGCGCTTATGTTGCCTCGGGTGGGGTTAGCCTTGGGCGCCGATCGGGGATCAAAGGCTACGCCGATTCACAAGCAGGCTATATCTTGAGGAACACTTGAGCAAGAAGACTTCAACACTAAGCAGCCCCGTGTTGCGCGGAGCCCAGCGAGCGAGGGAGCGTCAGCAGAGCTGATCCATTTTCAGACTGTTTGGGAAAGGACTTCCGCTCAGGGTCAGACTCGGAAGTCGGGCGACGCAATCACAACTTCCGCTCTTGCTGCAACAGCAGATATTCCTGAGTCCGGTTATGACGTCCGAAAAGTGCCAACAGCGGACTAAGCAGACGATCTTAGATCGCCGAGGAGATGCTGAGCTTTCGACAAATTTGCCGTTTCGATCCCTTCAGTGAACCGGTCACAAATGGCGGGCAGCAGAGTCAGCGCATCTTTCCCCCGACCTCGGCTTGCCCAAAGTTCACTCAAAGCCAGCGCTGTCCTCAACTCCCAGGCAAGAGCCCCCTGCTTCTGCGCGAGCGCAATCGATTGCAGAAATAGGCTTTCTGCTTTAGCGACATCTTTATCCACGCCCAGCGCAAGTGCACCCCTCGCGCGAAGGATTTCAGGTGTCCACCAATGCTCGGGGCCCTGGTCTTCCGCATCGATCTTCGCCATCCAGGTTGAAGCGTCGTTGTACCGGTCCGCATTGATTGCGGCCAGGATGAGTTCCGTACGGAACGCCGAATGGAAGATTCCATACTGGCCGTCCGCAAGCAGTTTGAGACCTTCGCTGACGAGCATCGGCGCGTCGTCATATTGCCCCCGTTGGGCCTGGCACAACCCCAATATACAAAGACCAATCCCCTGATAGCCGCCGGCAGCATGGGCTCTCCCATGCTCCGCAAGTTCGAGCGCGTCATTTTCGATGGCATCGATATCGATTCCCGATAGATATCTGTTAAGGATGGTCCACGCCTTCGCCACGCTAATGGGAACGGGGAAACCAAGCGTCGTTGCGGTCTCGATCGCACGCGCACCCATTCTCTCCGCCTGCTTGGGCAATCCCTGAAGCCAAAGCAGATTGGAAAGCGTAGCAAGGGTGTCGGTACGGCGATCATAGCCGACTTGCCTGAGCTGCGCGTGCCGGGATGTTTCGGTGTCGGTATAGAGCGAACGCTGAAGATGCAGGCGGGCCTCCGTATGACATCCTAGGCGATGCTTGGTTATGCCGAGCATCCACTCCGCCATCGACCTGAGTCCAGGATCGGCAATCTTCTTGGCCGTGTCGGCACATCTTTCTGCAATGTCTAATGCCTCTTGATAGTAAGGCGTCCGCACCGCTTGTCCCCAAAGGGCCAAATATGCGGATACTTCCCCCTTTATATCGTTAAGACTGATAGCCAGCTCCAAGGCCTTGGCCCCGAACACTTTGACCTGATCCGATGCACCGTTCGTAAACAGCACGGTACTTGCGAGCGCCATCTGTATGGAGAGCTGTTTTTGCGTTGGAGGAGTGCCCGTATCCGCTGCTGCCGCGGCCGCTGCTACTTCTGCCCAGTGGCGATACTCGGTCAAAAGCGCTTTGCCATACCATAGAGATGCCGAATAAGCCGCCAAGTCGACGCCGACCGATGGATCGCCGCTTGGGCCAAAGGCCCAATTCAGTGCGGCCCGGATGTTATCGACGTCTGTGGCGGCTATGCCGGCATGGTCTTGATAGACAGTCTCCTGATCCGCCGCGTTCTCGAGAATGTTGCGATAACAAAGGGCATGTCGCCGCCTTAACAGCTCGCTTTCGCCAGTATCGCTCAGTTTTGTGGAGGCATAGGTACGTGTGGTATCGAGCAGTCGATAGCGCGGGATCGGCCTAGACATATCAGTTGAGGTAAGCGATTTTGCGACCAACTCCGCGATCGCGTTATGGACCTTGGCCTCTTCGAGATCGGGCGTTCCGACAATCTTCTGCGCGACGTCGAGGGTGAAGCCGCCGACGAATACGGACAATCGTCGCAGCACCAGCCGTTCGAGATCGGAAAGCAGGTTATAGCTCCAATCCAGCGTTGCGTTCAGGGTCTGATGTCTGGGCGGCGCAGTCCGGCGTCCTGGCCAAAGCAGAGAGAATTGGCTGTCGAGCAGCTCCGCAGTGCGCCGTATGCCATATGCTTCAACCCGACCGGCCGTGAGCTCGATGGCCAGCGCCACGCCACCGAGTTTACGGCAAATGCTTCCGACAATCGGAGCGTCTTCGTCGGTCAACTGTATCGGCATTCCGTTGGCCGCTACGCGTTCAAGAAATACTTGTACGGCCGGAAACGCGAGCGCTTCGTCCGCCGTAATGTCTTGGCGATCAGGCGGGCTATCGAGTGGCGACAGCCGATAAACGTGTTCCCCATGCGCGCGCAGCGCTTCACGGCTCGTTGCCAAAATGTGCAGACTCGGAGCCTCTTCAAAAAGCCTCTGCGCCATTGCGGCTACCTCGGTGATTAGATGTTCGGAACTATCGAGTACGAGAAGTGTCCGCTTTCCTCCAATGTGAGCAACGAGGGCGGGGATTGGATCTTCCGATTGTACGGGAAGGCCAAACGCTGACGCCACGGTGCCCGCAAGTAGGCGCGGATCACTGATCGTCCCAAGGTCCGCAAAACACACAGCACCGCTGAATTCGGTCAACAGCGCATGCGCAACGGACAGCGCGACGGTTGTCTTGCCCATGCCGCCGTGCCCAACGATGGTGATGAAACGCTCGGTGACGAGCTTTTCGCTGATGAACCGGACGGTATCGTCGCGCCCTCGCATGTGAGCCAAACGTTGGGGAAGATTATAGATCGGTGTGTCGAGCGGCGATTTGACATCCGGCGTGGAGCGTTCGTACGAAACAGGGGCGCTAAAACAATAACCGCGGCCAGTCACGTTGGTGATGTAACGCCCGCCGGATTGTCCTCCATCGAGCGCTTTGCGCAGAGAAGCGATGTGCACGCGGAGACTGATTTCTTCCACAATGACGTTCGGCCAAACCTTGGCAATGAGATCCTTGTGAGCGACCACTTCTCCGGCGCGTTCGACCAACGCCAATAGAATATCGAAAGCTCTGGCGCCCAGCTTGACGGGGTCTTCCCCTTTTTCAAGAAGACGTTGCGCTGGATACAGCCGGAATGGCCCAAAGGATACAGCGTCCATAGGTGATAGCGTCCCTCAAGCAACGATCGAAGCGAAGGCCAGGTCTCGGTCGAACGCAGCGCCGGCGAACGCCGTCTTGACGAACTGTGGTTGTGTGATGCGAACCACCGCGGAGACATCCTCGGCAAGAAAAAGACCTTGGCGCACCGTAAGAGAAAGCGACATCGTGCTTCCCCACAATGTATCGCAGGACGCTTAGCACGATTTTTCGGAAAGGCACGATTTTTCGGATTTCAGCGTTGAGTGCGCCCTATGCCTTTCGCATTCAGGTCTATTGCCAGTCCGTACTGGGTCGAAGACGACATCATCGTCCAACAGAGCGCGTCCAGTTTACTACCGAAGGCCGTCGAAGGCCAAGGGCGACGAAGAGGACCGAAAGCCAACCGGTGAGCCGCAGGGCAGCCCGCGCCGCACGCAACCATGCCTTGTGGCCGTCGAATTCAAATCCTCTGCGAGAGGGAGCCTGTTCAAGAATAGCACGGTCCGATCGTGCGGTCCTCACTTTGAGGAGGGGGGAGGCCGGATTGCGGCTCGGTCTAATGTCCGGTTGGGGTCGATATTGTTGATTTAGTCGCCGCGTTGCATTCGAGCCGGTCCTTTCCGGTCCCACGTCTATTTATAGAGGCGATGTTTCTAATCCGGGCCGTTCATGGAGGCCTCAGCCCCTTGATCGTGTGCATCGTCATGCCCCCAGAGGGCAGACGGCCGGCATCGGTCGAAGCTTTGCGAGCTTTCTCAGGTTTTGGGCGGTGGCGGCGAGGAGGAATTCGTCTCGTGCGCCGTTGGGGCCGCGCAATCTGAGGCGACCGAGTCTAAGGATGCGCTTGAGATGGGCGAACAGCATCTCGATCTTCTTCCGGCGATGCCGCGAACGTTCGTAGGCCGGCGTGTTTGCCAGAGCTCGGACGACATCACGAGCATCTTCGTCGAGGTCACGCGGCACTTTGCGCTGCGGCGTGTTCGGACAGCACTTCGCCTTGAGGGCGCAGCCCTGGCAATCAGACTTGCTCGATCGGTATAGCCGCGTTCCGTCTTTGGTGATGCCCGAGCGCGGCGTCGCGAAGGTTCGCCTGAACTGCACCAGCAAATTGCCCTGTGGGCAGGTGTAGTGGTTGCGTTCAGCGTCGAAGACGAAGTCGGATCGCGAGAAGGTGCCGTCGGTCCGGTTGGACTTGTCGAACACCGGGATGTGCGGTTCGATCTGCCGCTCCTTGACCAGCCAGGCCAGGTTCGCAGCCGAGCCATAGGCGCTGTCGGCAGCAAGGTACCGGGGCCTGAGGCCAAAGCGTTTGGTGGTTCGATCGATCATAGTGCGTGAGGCTCCGACCTCCGCCTGGCGGATGGCTCGGCTGGCTTCGACGTCGAGAATGACAGCGTTCTCCGTGTCGATCAGGTAGTTGGTTGCGTAGGCGAAGAAGGCGTGCCCCTTATGGGCGCCGGTCCACTGCGCGGCTGGATCCGAAGGCGAGATGAACTTCGGCGTCACCTCGCTGGCAGCGCCGAAAGCAGCATCGTCCAGGGTTGCCAGATACTCGCGAACAGCCTGCCCGGCATCGGCGCCAAGGTCATCGACCCGCCACTGATCTCCGGGGATGGACCGCTGCTTGTTGGCATCGGCTGCGATCAGGCTCGCGTCCACCGCGAACCCCTCACCGCCAACAAGACCTTCGCGCAGGCACCGCCCCACCACCGCCTCGAACAAATGCCGCAGGATATCACTCTGCCGGAACCGGCCATGGCGGTTGCGCGAGAAGGTGGAGTGGTCCGGCACCTTGCCGTCGAGCCCCAGACGACAAAACCAGCGATAGGCCAGGTTGAGATGGACCTCATCGCACAGCCGCCGTTCGGATCGGATGCCCATGCAATAGCCGACGATCAGCATCCGCATCATCAGCTCAGGATCAATCGAGGGGCGGCCAATGGTGCTGTAGAACGGCTTTAGTTCCGAGCGCACCGTCTCAAGTTCGAGGAACTGGTCGATGCGACGAAGCAGGTGATCGCCGGGAACGTGGTCATCGAGGCAGAAATCGTAGAACAGCCGTGCCGGCGACGTCTGCATCCCCATCATCGTCCTGCCCCTCCGCAAAGCAACACAAGGATGGAATCACGCCGGCCAACGTTGATCAACCGCAAACTAAATCAACACAATCGGTCAAAAACGGAAGTCGGGCGACGCAATCACGACTTCCGCTCTTGCTGCAACAGCAGACATCCCTGAGTCCGGTTGTGACGTCCGAAAAGTGCCAGTGTCGGAAATAGCTGATCGCGTGACCCTCATCAGCTTTCTGTTCGAAAGCTGACCTTGGCTCACCAAGTGCATCACATGGGAATTGCCAGACCCGGAGGCGCGAACAGTTTGATCGCCGCGGAGTTCTAGGCGTCAACCACCACGAACCCGTTTCAGTGCTGCGTTGCGCGCTCGAACCGCTTGCTGTAACGCTCCATGCTCTTCCGAACATCGAGCTGACCGACCGAGCAATTGCTCGCAGCCTGAGGCGGCCCGCCGTTTGCGTTTGATCGTTCCCCCAACCCTCGAAAGGCGCGATCGTCTCGCGGCGACATGCAAGGTTCAAGATCCTCTGGACAGGCCTCAACATATTCTCCGCCGCACCCGTTCGGCATTGCCGAACGCGCAATCGCCGGCGAGCGGGAAGCTCGCCGGCGACGCATCGCCATCAGCAGCAGAGTGCCACCTTATTGTCGCGTCAGGCGAACCAGGTCCTGCCTCAGGAGGTAGAGCGAGACGGCGAGCAGAACGACGTCCTTCATCAGGAAGGGCACGTTGCCCGTCATCGCAGGGAAGCCTCCTGCGGCGACGTCCCAGCCCTCCGGCATGAACGGAATGATGGTGACCGTCGCGATGAAGGTGCCAGTCGAGCCCAAGGCGCCAAGAACGCCGAGCCGCTTGTCCCAGAAGCCTGCAAGCAGTAGGGACCCGAAGGTCAACTCCGAGACGCCCAGGAAATAGCTGGCGCCGGCGTGGCCGAACACGGGATAGAGCCACCAGATCAGCGGCCCGTTGCTGATGAACGGGACCAGTCTTTCGAACTCGTACGGAAACCACTTCTGGTAGCCGAAGAATAAGAACATGATCACCATCGACGCGCGGACGATGTGGTAGTCGAGATCCTCCGCAAGCAGGCCGGACCTGTGAAGGGCGCGGACGAATGTACTTTGGGTGGTATTGGCAAGCGTAGTCATAGTCGTGGTCCTTTCATTGAAGATTTGACGGAGTGCGGTCAGCTTCACGCGACTGCGGGGAAGTCGATCTCGGTGTCGTTGATGCGGTTGAAGACGTTGGTGAAGACGGTGGTCGCGAAAGCCAGGCTGATCTCCACCAGCTGGGCGTCGCTGTAGCCCGCCGCCTTGATCGCGGCGAAATCCTCGTCACTGACGGTGCCGCTGGAGTGCGCGAGCTTGCGGACGAAGCCGACCAGCGCATCGCGCCTGGCGTCGCCGGTGGGCTGCCCCTCGCGGATCTGCTTGAGCACCTCGGGCTTCAGCCCGGCGAGCTGGGCGAGATGGTTGTGGGCAGCCACGCAGTAGTCGCAGCCCCCGGCGGCGCTGATGACGAGCTTGATGACCTCCTGATCGCGCTTGGTCAGGCTGCCCGCAGCGAGCACGGCGTCGGCGGCGAGGACCGACTTGAGGGCGGCGGGGCCGTGGGCGGCGATGGCCGCGAAGGTGTTCGGCACGCTGCCGATGGCCTTCTTGATCTGGGCATAGACCTGGCCCGACGCGCCGGCGTCGGATTCGAGGTTGGGGACTGAAAGACGGGACATGGTGGCACTCCTTCGTTGGGTTGGTGAACGATTGCGGAGTGAGGATATGACCTCGCCTTGAGACTTTGAATGTCGCCAGATCTCGACTATATGCTTCATCGTCTCATGTTGGACGCTTTCAGGAGGTCGCCATGGATTGGCTCAGCCGGCTGTTCGAGATGATGCCGGTGCGCGGGCGGCTGGACTTGCGCTGCTCCTACGGCGCGCCCTGGCGCATCGACCAAGGGCCGGGCGAGGCGAACGAAATCCCGTACCATGCCGTGCTCGCCGGCTCCGCGACGCTGGAGGACCCGGCCGGGGGCCGACCGTTGCAGCTGAAGGCCGGCGACATCCTTCTGCTTCCCGGCAACCCACGGCACATCATGCACGACGGCGGCGGGGCAGTGCCCCTGCCGGCCCGCAACCGCGCGTCCCTCAACTTCACGATCAGCGAAAACCTGGGCTCCGACGAACGGCTCGACCTCTTGTGCGGACACTTCGCCATCGCTCCCCCGCACGACCGCCTGCTGCGCAGCTATCTGCCGCCGCACCTGGTCGTGCATGCCGGCGCTCACGCCGGACAGGAAGAGACTGCTGCGCAGCTTGCAGGCATCGTTTCTCTAATGCGGGGCGAGTCCGCAGACGATCACCTGGGCGGCCGCGCGATGCTAAACGCGCTCTCGACAGCGATGTTCGCGCTCGTGCTGCGCCTCGCGAGCGAGACCGAAGACGCGCCGCGCGGTCTCCTTGCGCTCGCCGGTCATCCCCGCCTCGCACCTGCAGTGGCCGCTCTGTTTAACGAACCTGCGCGGGCATGGTCGCTGCCGGACCTTGCGCGTCTGTGCAACATGTCGAGAGCAACACTTGTTCGCCAATTCCAGGAGAAGCTCGGGCGATCGCCCACCGATCTCCTGACTGACATCCGGATGACGCTCGCAGCGAACGAACTGAAGAGATCGTCCCTTTCCACGGGCGCCGTGGCGGAGGCGGTAGGCTATCAATCCGAAGCGGCGTTCCAGCGCGCCTTCAAGAGCCACATGGGCATCACTCCCGCCCAATGGCGCAAGACACAGGAGCCGTCCGGCCGAGAGGTCTTCGCAAGGCCTGCAGCACCCACCGACGCGAAGACGGCGAAGACCGCCGAAGCGGATCCGACTGACGAGCGTAGGCCAGCGAGGGGCGACGGTGCGCCCTCGCTGGCCGAGAGATGATAGAGGCGAGCGGCCGGTCAGGCTGCCGATGCGACCTCGGCGGCCGGGTAGTCGACGTAGCCGCGCGCGTCGCCGCCATAAAAGGTCGTCCGGTCGTAACGGTTGAGCGGCAGGCCCTTGCGCAGCCGTGCGGGTAGATCCGGGTTGGAGATGAAATGGCGGCCGAATGCGACGAGGTCGGCGTCGCCGGCCGCGACGATGGCCTCCGCCGAATCCGGTCCGAAGCCGCCTGCCGCGATCAGGGTCCGCGAGAACTTCGGCCGCAGATGCTGGGTGGCGATCGGCGCCTGGCCATGCGAGATCTCCTCGGTGCCCTTGATGCGCGGCTCGACGACGTGGAGGTAGGCGATGCTCAGGCGATCCAGCTCCGTCGCCACGTAGCCGAAGGTTACGGGCGGATTGCTGTCCGACATGGATCCGTACGTGCCGCTTGGCGAGATGCGCACGCCCACACGATCGGCACCCCAGGCGGAGATGGCCGCCTGCGTCACCTCGAGCAGGAAGCGCGCGCGATTTTCGATCGGGCCGCCGTACTCGTCCGTGCGCTTGTTGGTCCCGTCCTGCAGGAATTGATCGGGCAGGTAGCCGTTCGCGCCGTGAATCTCGACGCCGTCGAAACCCGCACGCAGCGCGCGCTCGGCACCGGATCGAAACTCCTCGATGATACCCGGGATCTCATGCAGTTCGAGGGCGCGCGGGATCGAGAACGGGGCTTCGCCGCGCTTGGTGTAAGCGTAGCCCTCTGCCGCAATGGCAGAAGGCGCGACCGGCGCTTCACCGTTCGGCTGCAGGTCGACATGCGACTGCCGTCCGACATGCCACAACTGCTGGAAGATGCGGCCGCCCTTGGCGTGGACCGCGTCGGTGACGCGCCGCCATCCGGCGATCTGACTATCCGAGTAGACGCCGGGCGCCCCCGCATAACCGTTGCCGCGGATCGAGACCGGCGTCGCTTCGGAGACGATCAGACCGCCGTCGGAGGCGCGCTGGGTGTAGTATTCGACCATGAGGTCGCTCGGAATATCGCCCGGATCAGACCGCATTCGCGTCAACGGAGCCATCACCACACGATGGGACAACCGGTAGGGACCGACTTCGGCCGTCGAGAACAGCTTGCTCATCACACTCTTCCTTTGAATAGCCTTGGTTGGGAAAGACGGCGGCCGGTGGTCGCGACGAAGTTGCGCCCCACCGGCCGCCTCATGCGCCGTCACGCCTTGACGACGGCCGCCCGCTGGAGGACCGGGATCATGTCTTCAGGGTCGGGCCGGCGGGTGTAGTCGGGGTTCACTTCGGAGTAGAGGATCACGCCGTCCTGTCCGATGACGTAGCGGGCCGG
This sequence comes from Nitrobacteraceae bacterium AZCC 2146, assembly GCA_036924855.1. Lineage (NCBI taxonomy): Bacteria > Pseudomonadati > Pseudomonadota > Alphaproteobacteria > Hyphomicrobiales > Nitrobacteraceae > Nitrobacteraceae bacterium AZCC 2146. The sequence continues at coordinate 6,345,858 of JBAGRP010000001.1, read as the reverse complement.
CATCGGCAGCGTCCAACTCGGATCGTCGTTGAACGTCGGCAGATCGTTCTTCAACTGCTTGTAGAGCTCGACCAGGTAGTCGGGCAGATTGAAGCGCAGTCCGAATGCGGCGCCGACCCTGCCCTTCACGTCCGAGAGGATCGGGAAGCCGAGCTTGTTCTGGCGCACCGACTTGCGGCTGTTCGGGGCGGTCTGCGGCGAGATGGCGATGAGAGATGCGCCATACTTGTCGAATTCCGGCTTGGCGGCTTCGAGCGCCTGCAGCTCCATGTTGCAGTACGGGCACCATACGCCGCGATAGAAGCTGAGCACCAACGGGCCGCGTTTCAGCAGATCCGACGAGTTGACGACGTTGCCTTCCGGATCCTTCAGCGAGAAGGACGGCGCTACATCGCCGGCCTTCTTGACGCGTTGGGCGGCCCCTGATTCGATCAGTTCTGCGGTGGCGCGGTGCATCGTCTCGATGACCGATCGAGGGACACTGTAGGGCGGCTTTCCGGCCTCGAAATCGGTTTTGAAAGCGTCGAGCTTGGCTTGAAGCGACATGACGGTTCTCCTTTGGGCCTTTGCGTGGAGGACGGCGGCGCCGCCCGTTTCGTTGAAGTCACACGCAGGAAGCTAAAGGAGATGGCTGTGCCGGGTAGCTGGGCCGTTGGACTAGGGATTATTCCGCCTGGGAATGACCACGGCCCACCGGGTCAGCACCCGCGGCAGATAATCAGCTTGCGGTCCTGCTCCTGGTCGAACTGCAGTTGCTGGCGCTCCCATGCCGAGATGGCCTCCGATTGGGGGACGTTGGCCCGGAGCGGTTGCCGATGGCCGACCGGAGCAAGCCAGGGCAGGTGCGAGGTCAGTACTATGGACCGGCTCCTTGCAACCGCCGCCTTGACGTCGGCATGATCTGCAGTCGCGCCGATCGGCAAATCGGGAAAGACGCTGACAGCATCGCGCTGATAGGTTGCATTTGCCGGCGAAAGCAGGCCGACAAAGACGAGACCTGCGGCGGCCGTGCTGATTGAGCGCTTCAGGACCGAGATGCGGGACATGGCGACACTCCTTGGCAGGAGGCTCGGGATGAGCTCTCCGTTGCGTGTCACCGTACTCATTGAGGCGAAGCGCTGAATGCCGCCCGGGATCGAAGACATGCCCGTTCGTCTCATCGGGCGGCTGCGCACGCGCTCACGCCCGCGACGTCGGTCAGCTTTCTCGCTATGCGTTGAACGTACGATCGAAGAAATCCACGAACGCCCGCGCCTTGGCCGTTGCTGCGCGCCCGGTCGGAAGCACTGCCCACAGGTCGAGCGCGGGAAGACTCCATTCCGACAGGACCGCACGGACCGCGCCCGATCGTAGTTCAGGGCTGAACATCCACTCCGACGCGATGGTGAGGCCTACATCGGCGAGCACCGCAGCTCTTACGCCTTCCGCAGCAGTCACCCGCAATCTGCTTTGAACGGTCACCGCCAATTCGGAAGTCTCGCGCCGGAACGACCAAACGCTGCCCTCTCCCTGGAGATAGACGACGGCCTGATGTTTGCTCAGCTCGCTTGGCGTGGTTGGCGTGCCGGCGCGATCGAAGTAGGCAGGCGTCCCCAGCACGAGGCGCTTGCATCTTGCGATACGTCGAGCGGTCAGCGCCGAGTCCATCATCTTTCCCATCCGAAGCGCCACGTCGATGCCCTCCTGGACGAGGTCGATCTGCCGGTCGTCCAGAACGACCTCCAAGTCTAGGTCCGGATTCTGCGCCATGAATTGCGGCAACAGCGGAATGAGATGGATGCGGGCGAAGGTGACGGCGGCGCAGATGCGCAATCTGCCTTTCAGTCCGGCGCCGGCTCCCCGCGCGGCGACCTCGGCTTCGGCCGCTTCCTCGAGGGCGCGCCTGGCACGCTCGAGATAACCGAGCCCGGCCTCCGTCGGGGTGAGGCCGCGGGTCGAGCGCGTCAGCAGCTTGACCCCGAGATACTCCTCCAGCTGCGCGACCGACTTCGAGACCGCCGGTTGTCCCACCCGAAGCTGCCGGGCCGCTCCGGAGAAGGACCCCGTTTCGACCACCCGCACGAACGTCTCCATCGAAGCCAGACGATCCATCCTATTCTCCGCAGGAATGAGCGCTATCGCCCCGCCCTATCTGCCATGCCGCGCGAGAATTGGCCATCTCTCCACGCATCCGAGGTTGCCCGGCAAAGGAGAGAAGTAATGAGCACCCATGAACACCAGATCGCGATGCCGGTCCGGAGCGCCGGTGCAGGCTCGATCCGCATGACCCGCGCGAAGGCCGTTGCCATCGAAACCGTCCAGACCCTGAGCGCGACGGCAAGAGACGTTCTGTTCGCCTATGCGATGACGGGCAGCGCGGTGGCGAGCCTCGCCATCATCGCAGCGCCGCATCTGGAGATGCTGCTGCGCTGCATCTTCTATGGCCGGGGATGAACGGGCGCGGGCCACTGGCGTCTACCGCGATTGACAGCACCTCGCCAGGGCATTGAATCGGGCGTAGTAAGCGCATTCCGGCAAGCGGAAGGAGGCCTCGAATGCAACGACCGATCGAACGTCGGACAGCGGCTACCGCGCAGAGCCGCACATCGGGCCGGGCCAGCCTCCCCGGCCAGGTCGTACTCGTGCTGCAGGGGGGCGGCGCATTGGGATCCTATCAGGCGGGCGTCTACCAGGCACTGCAGGAAGCCGGCGTCGAGCCGGACTGGATCGTCGGCACGTCCATCGGGGCGATCAACGCCAGCCTGATCGCCGGAAACGCGCCGCAGGACCGGCTGGCGCGCCTCAACGAATTCTGGAGCAGGATGCAGCGCGCCTCCCAGTGGGACTTCCGCAGCGTCCTGCCTGGATTCGGCGACAAATGGTCCTACTGGACGACCCTGACGCACGGCATACCCGGCTTCTTCACGCCCAACCCGCTCGCCCATGCCGGCGATGGCTATCCGTTAGGCCCCGACCACGCCGGCTACTACTCGACGGCGCCGCTTCAGGCCACTCTTTCCGAACTCGTCGACTTCGACCTGATCAACCGGGGAAGCCCGCGTCTCACGGTCGGGGCCGCGCACGTGCGGACCAGCCAAATGACGTATTTCGACAGCCGCCGCTGCAAGCTGGACGTGAAGCACATCATGGCGTCCGGCGCGCTGCCGCCCGCATTCCCCGCGGTGCGCGTCAACGGCGAACTGTACTGGGACGGCGGCATCCTCTCCAACACACCGACCGAAGTGGTGCTTGACGATAATCCGCGCAGGGACTCCCTCATCTTCACCGTCCACCTGTGGAATCCCGTTGGGGGCGAGCCGACCACCATGGCGGAGGTCCTCAACCGCCACAAGGACGTGCAGTATTCCAGCCGGATCGCCAGCCAGATCACGCGCCACCAGCAGGCGCACCGGCTGCGCCATGTCATCAACGAGCTCGCAGCGCGATTGCCGGACGCCGAGCGCGACAGGCCGGAGGTGCGCGAATTGATGAGTTACGGGTGCCAGACCCGGATGCACGTGGTGCAGCTGCTGGCTCCGCAGCTCTCGCACGAAGATCATACCAAGGACGTCGATTTCAGTCCCGACGGCATCAGACAGCGTTGGGAGGCGGGCTACGCCCACACCAAGGGCGTGCTCGCGCGCGAGCCCTGGGTCGGTCAGTTCGATCCGCTCTCGGGGGTCATCCTCCACGAAGCCACGGAGTATAGGGCGCTCGCAGCCGAGTGAATTTGACGAGGGCGCGAGCGCCGCTGCTCCGCTATCCTGCTCCGGCGGCAGCCAGCTGGTACAGCCTTCCCGTCGCGTCCAGGTCCTCGACCCGCCATTCGCCGCCGACGCCCTCGATAATCCACCTCAGCAATGCCCAGAGATCGGTTTCGACGTCCGCTTCGTTCAATGGCTCCAACGCATCCGACAGAGCGTAGATCTCGATGCCATCCGGAAACGGCTCTCCGCTCCTTCCGATGAACACGAGCGCGTAGACCATTCCCGAGGGAGCCTGCACATACCCGGGCCGTGCCAGGCCGTTCGAATCGAGGGCAAAGCGCCGGACGAAGAACTCGCGGAATTCGGGGTAGTGTCCGACGCGGTCCTCCGTCAGCACCAGCGCCCTTCTTTTGCCGTCGAGGCGGGGCGCCTCCACGACTTCAATCTGCGTCATGACTGCCTCCCATCGATGCGGTCCAGGAAACGATTGATCTTCTCGGCGATCTCGGCACCCGAGTCCTCTTGGAGGAAGTGTCGCCCCGTCACCAGTTCGGGCCCTTCGGCGTGAGGCAGCAGCTCCTTGAAACGGGTCGCGAACGTCTTGTGGTCGAACACCTCGTCCTCTCTGCCCCAGACCAGAAGCGTCGGGAATTTCGACTTCCTCAGTTCGCGCTCGAGCCATTCGAAACGCGCGAAGCCGCGCGCGCTCTCGTCCAGCGGTATCCAGCGCGGCCAGGTCCACGTGAGAAGACGCGACCCCGGATCCGGCAACATGCCTTCGTAGACGCTCTGAGCCTCGGCCCTGAACTTCTCGCGGTCGACCACGGAAAGGTACATCCCGCGACCTGCAAGCGCGTTGTAGCGCCCGAGAAGATACGGACCGACGACAGGCGCATGCATCATGCGCCACGGGAATATCCGGTTGTGGAATTCCGCCGGAGGCAGCGGCCAAGCCCATGTGCTCATGATCACCAGGGCGCGGACGCGGTTGCGATTGGACAACGCAAATCCAAGACCTGTCGGACCTCCCCAGTCGTGGCAAACCATCGTAGCGTTGCGCACGTCCAATTGCCGCAGCAAGCTGGTGAGATTTGCGATGTGGCCATCGAGGCTGTGAGCCTGTTCGCGGACGGGCTTCTCGGACAGGCCGAAGCCGATCATGTCCGGAACGATCACGCGCCTGCCCGCCGCGGTCAGCGGCTTCACGAATTTCCGGTATAGAAAGCCCCATGCCGGATTGCCGTGAAGGAGAACCACCGGATCGCCGGCGCCCTCGTCGATGTAGTGCATGCGCCAGTCGTTGACGCGCATAAATTTAGGCTCGTATGGCCATTGCTCATGCGCGAACCTCTGCGCTCCTCCCGATGCATCCATTCCTTTTCTCCTTATCCAAAGAAGATCACAGCCTGGCCGTTGAGGCCCGGTAGCCTGACAACCGCGCCCAGGCATTTGCCGCTCACGAAATCAAAGACGACGACTTCGTCTTGAGCCACGCAGTAGAGCTTGCCATCCGGCCCGAAGCGTAGGCCGCGCGGCTTCCTGAATCCGGTCCCGCGATTCGGAGCGAGGATGCGAACGAGACGACCATCGGTCCGATCGTATTCGCGGATGGTTGTCACCGCATCCGGAGCTCCGAACGGATGCTCGCTGCTGACGACTACGTTTCCGTTCGGCGCGATTACGAGGTCGAGCGGGCCGAGCTCCGGATCCTCGACCTTCCAGGACGACTTGATCCTCCGTTCCGGACCAAACGCCAAAATGGTGTTGTCGCCTTCGCCGCCCGGACCGATGCCGGACGCGAGAAAGAGAGCGTCGTCCTGGTCGAATGCAAACCCGCGCGGAAACGGGACCACCGCGGACGGAAGCTCAGGGTCGCCCTGCCCATCGAGCGTCGGCGCAAACGCCATGATGGTCCGTGCAGCGCGCAATCCAACATAGTACCGGCCACCGGGTCTGAAGTTGCCGCCGCCCGGGTTCAACCCGGCTATCGCGCCGCTCTCGCGCACCACACGACCCTTGCCGTCGAGCGCCAGAATCCGGTTCGACCCACTGTTGAGAAAGAGCAAAGCCCCATCGACGCCGAGTCCGCGCGGATCGACGATCCGAGCATCCTCGCTGAACGGTCTGAGCAGTTCTCCGGCCTCACCGAACGCCAGCAGCCTGCCGTAACCCGCACCGTTCGCGCCTGAGGCGCTCGTCACGAGGAGAACCATAGCAATTCCTGCGTTTCAACCCTGCGCCTTCGTGCACAGCCCCCCTCCTATGACGCGCGATCCATGCCAACCAGCTTCGATGCAGGCATAGCTTTTATTCTGGCCTGGAATGGTGCCGGCGGGGCGAATGGGGGAGGCCCCCTTACTCATTTTCCGATTGCCTGACCTATTCTTTGGGGGAATGATTCATATCACTTCGGCATCTCTGCCGATGCGAGGGGGAATGAAGCAGGGTGCGGAAGTCACTTCGATTCTTGCCAAAAGGAGAGCGCAAATGATCAACGACTTCACGCTTCACGACACCTCCGGTGCACCGCCGGCCTCGGCCGAGATTCTAAACGGCGTTCAAAAGACCTGGGGCTTCGTGCCCAACCTTCACCGCGTATTAGCCGAGAGCCCCGCCGCGCTCGAGGCCTACAGCACCCTGTGGGGAATTGCGGAAAAGACAGGCTTCACCCCGCAGGAGCGCAACATCGCCTATCTCGCCATCATCTACGAGAACGAGTGCACCTACTGCATGGCCGGTCACACTAATCTCTCGAAGATGGCGAAGGTGGAGGACTCGGCGATCGCGGCCGTGCGCGAGGGCAGGCCGATTGAGGACGCCAAGCTCGAGGCGCTGCGCCAGTTCGCAGCCAAGATTACCCGTCAGCGTGGCTTCGTGAGCGAGGCCGACGTTTCAGCCTTCAAGGCCGCCGGATACGACAATCGTGCGGTGCTCGACGTCCTCGTGCTCGCCGCGACCAAGCTCATTTCGAACTACACCAACCATCTCGCGCAGACGCCCAACGATCCATTCATGAAGGGCGCCGAATGGGCCGCCCCGGGCAAGCTGAAGGCTGCCGCCTGATCGGCGACCGGGCCCCGCCCCTTGCCTCCGGGCAGGAGCGGCCTACGCAGCCCTGCACTTGGCGGACAAGCCGAGGAGACCGAAATGATCGACCTCTACTACTGGCCTACGCCGAACGGCCACAAGATCACGATGTTCTTGGAGGAAGCCGGACTGGACTACACGATCCACCCGGTTGACATCAGCGCCGGCGATCAGTTCAGGCCCGACTTCCTCGCCATCTCGCCGAACAACCGCATGCCGGCGATCATCGATACCGCGCCGGCCGACGGCGGCGAACCGATCAGCGTGTTCGAGTCGGGAGCCATCCTGTTGTACCTGGCCGAGAAGACCGGTCGCTTCCTGCCGAAGGACGTCCGCGGCCGTAAGACCGCCACCGAGTGGCTGTTCTGGCAAGTGGGCGGGTTAGGGCCGATGGCCGGACAGAACCATCACTTCGGGCTCTACGCGCCGAGCAAAATTCCTTACGCGATCGAGCGCTACGTGAAGGAGACAAACCGTCTCTACGGCGTCCTCAATCGTCATCTCGAACACCGCACGTTCATCGCCGGCGACGGCTACAGCATTGCCGACATGACTTCCTATCCGTGGATCGTTCCCTGGAAGCGCCAGCAGCAGAATCTGGACGACTTCCCGAACCTGCGGCGCTGGTTCGCCACGGTGCGCGCGCGCCCCGGGACGCAGCGGGCCTACGCGAAAGGCGAGCCGTACTCGAGCCGCCCCACCGTCACGGAAGAAGGGAAGAAGATCCTGTTCGGCCAGACCGCAACAACAGCGCTGGCCGTTTGACGAGAAAGAGCCGCAAATCTCCCTACGTCCCATTTGCATATTGGAGGGCAAGATGACGACCACGCCTTCATCGGAGCAACAGCAGGCGCCCGAGCGCCGGTCCGTCGATCAGAGCAAGATCGCGTATCAGAAACCTCAGCCCGCAAGCATGGTGCCGGATGTATTCGTCGGCTCCGCATTGGAGCTTGACGGCGACGAACGCGAATGGGTCCCGCAGTCGGACACTGTCGCGTTCAGACCGCTCGTGCTGAACGTGAGCCAGGGGTACTACATCAACATCCTGCGGGTTCGGTCCTCCGGCGTGCTGTCGCGCCACCGCCATTCCGGACCGGTGCATGCCTTCACGCTGCGCGGAAGATGGCGCTACCTCGAGCACGACTGGACCGCGACCCCAGGCGACTACGCATTCGAGCCGCCCGGCGAGACGCACACTCTCGTCGTTCCGGACGACGTCAAGGAGATGGCCACGCTCTTTCACGTGACCGGCGGGTACACCTACGTCGATCCCTACGGCGAGGCGCTCGGATACGAAGACGTTTTCACCAAGCTGGAGCACGCGATCAGGCACTACGAAGCCATCGGGCTCGGCAAGGATCATGTCAGGAAGATCGTCCGATGACGAGGCGCGAGACAGTCGACGTAGTCGGCGTTCCGATCAGCTATCTCACCGCCGGTGAAGGCGGCCCCTTGGTGCTCCTGCTTCATGGCACCTATTGGAGTCGCGTCTGGCAGCCCGTGCTCGACGGCATCGCCGCCGCCGGCCTTCGCCCAGTCGCGGTCGACTTCCCCGGCTTCGGGCGCTCTGGAGGTGAGCTCACTGTAAGCGAGGCTTCGGTCCCGCATCTTTCCGCCTGGCTGCTACGTTTCCTCGAAGCGCTCGGGCACAGGGGGCCGGTCATGGTCGCTGGCCACGACATAGGCGGAGGCGTGGCGCAGCATCTGATGCTCGCAAAGGAGGTGGAGGTGCCACGCTTGGCCGTGGTGAACGGCATCATGTACGATTCGTGGCCCGTACCCGGTGTTGCCCGCTTCCGGGATCCGGCGGTGGCCGCCGCCACGACACGGGACGATGTTCTCGCCGCGCGTCGCGTGTCCGTCGTAAAGGCGCTCGGACGTCCCGCAAGCAAAGCCGAGATCAGCGAATATCTTGAGCCCTGGACGGACCCGAGGGTTGCCCGCTCGTGGCTTGCGCTCGCGGGCGCGGCCGACCACCGCTACACCATGGAGATGCTGCCGGCCCTGCTCCAATCCAGGACGCCGAAGCTCCTGGTGTGGGGCGAGGACGACCCATTTCAGACGGTCGACTATGCCGAACGCTACGCGCGGGAGATCCCGGAAACAATGCTGGTTCGGATCAAGTCGGCCGGCCACATTCCGATGGAGAATGACCCGAAAGCGGTAGCTGGAGCTCTGGCCGAGTTCTTTGCCGCCGAACGCTAACGGAGGGTACCGATGAACGTTGCGATCCTCGACGACTACCAGAACGTCGCGCTGCGGCTTGCCGACTGGTCTGCGGTCCGGCGGCACGCCGAGATCACCGTGTTCAACGACCACGTCGCCGATCCCTCGGCAGTTGTCGAGCGGTTGCGGCCGTTCGACGTGGTGTGCGTCATGCGCGAACGCACTCCGCTTCCGACGGAGATCTTGCAGCAGCTGCCGAACCTCAAACTGATAGCCTCGACAGGACCGCGAAACGCCTCCATCAACACCCAGACCGCGGCCGATCTTGGCATCGCGGTCACCGCGACCGGCTACGATTCCACTCCGACCATCGAGTTCACCTGGTCGCTGATACTGGCCAGCATGCGAGGCATCGACCGGGAGGCCGCCTCGCTCAAGGCGGGTGGGTGGCAGACGAGCCTCGGCTCGAACCTGCGAGGCAAGAACCTTGGCGTCGTCGGGTTGGGCAACATCGGAAGAGAAGTCGCGCGCATAGGCCTCGCCTTCGGCATGAAGGTGATCGCCTGGAGCCAGAACCTGACCGAGGAGAAGGCCAGCGGCGCCGGTGCCACCCTCGTCGACAAGCAGACACTGTTCCGCGAGGCGGATGTCATCACGGTCCATCTCGTCCTGAGTAGTCGCACCAAAGGGCTGATCGGGGCGCCCGAGTTCGCCCTGATGAAGCCGACGGCGAGACTCGTCAACACATCTCGTAGTCCGATCGTCGACGAGGCGGCCCTGACCGAAGCGATGCAAGCACGCCGGATCGCCGGTGCAGCGGTCGATGTATTCGACGTGGAGCCGTTGCCTCCCGATCACCCCTTCCGCAAGCTGGACAACGTCCTCGCGACGCCTCACCTCGGCTACGTCACCGAGGACCTCTATCGCACTTTCTATGCAGATGCTGCGGCCAATATTGCCACTTGGCTCGAAGCCAACGCGGCGGTCTCCTAGCGGGCCGCTGCAACGGCTCGGCAAAGGCAGTTCGGAATTGACCACCTCCAAAGCGAGCGCAAATCTGCTTACGCCACGCTATCAGGGCTAGTCGGCGAATGTCCGCTGTCTCCCAGAAGCCGTCATTGCCGAACATCGCGCAATAGGACTATCACTACTTTGGCAGATTTTTGCGATTGATGGGCGCAACTGGATTCCCGAATCAGATTTTCAATTGTCAATCGGCCCTTTAATTGCGAATTTTTGTCAAGCACCCTTAGGTCCACTCCCAGCAAAGCTGGTAGCGCTCGCCCCGTCGGAACTGGTCGGGGTTGTGGAGACGGGGCGAGCGCGGCTGGCACATGCAGCTCGGTATTGGATCGGTCAGCCTTCGCCGAAAAATCTCGGCACGGTGATGCCATCGCTGGGGTCATGGTCCTTTCCGAGGTCGCCAAGCGCCTCATGATGATGTCCGGGTCGGGTGCCTCAACGTGTACAGCGGAGTGCGGACGAGCCGCCACCAGCCGATTGACCGAGGTCACCACAACCACCGTCCCAGCGGGACATCGCCAGCCCGGCGGACCGGGCCAGGAAACTTCAAGATGCGTTCAGGCCGGCTTGGCCTGGCCCCAGTCGAACGACGTGCCATCGACCCAGATGCAGTGAAGGATAACGGCGATCTTGCGAGCAATGGCGACCTTCGCCTTCTTCATGCCGATTCGCTTAGCGAGTTTCATTCCCCAGGCCTTGAGGGAGGACCATTTCTTTGTCCGATAAAGCAGAACGGTCGCCGCCTCGTACAGGTAAGTTCGGAGAAGCCGATCGCCCCATCGCGATATCTTGCCACTTGTGTCAGTTTCCCCAGATTGGTTGCGCCGAGGTGTAAGGCCGAGATACGCGCCGACTGTCGAGGCCGATCGGAAGCGGGACGGGTCATCGATCGTATGGCGGAACGTTAGAGCCGTCACCACTCCTGATCCCACGTCATATTGCCCATCTCACTACGTTATTGAAAGACAAAGGTCTTTTGATTTGGATTTGATGATGACGGGCTTTTGCAGCACGCCCTGACGCGCTCGATCACATGCTGATCTTCGATATCCCGTCGTTTGATTACCCAGGGTGCGCCTGCACAATATTGCTTGGCGGGAATGACGCCGGCGCGTATCTGGCGTAGCACCGTCAGGGGGCTCAGATTGAGCATCCTGGCTGCTTCAGGCAACGTGACTTCGCCGCGCTCGGCCCATTCGCCATCCCTGTAGACCGAGATGCCGTGCGTGTTGCGGAAGCCCCGCACACGCGACTGTGTCCATCCATTCAATCGGCCTGTTCGCTTACCTGTCCGGTTGAGCATGCCGGCAATGGCTTTGTCAGGCATCAATCGCGCGCAGGCGCGGATCAATTCCACCGTCTCGGGCTCGACGGCCCACCGTGTTTGTCCCCTCCGGTTCTTTCTCACCATCAGGCGGGTATGATCGCCGCCCTGCCAATGCAACAATAAATGAATCTGGTCATCCTCGACGCAGGCTACCACCTCACGCAACACGACTCGGATGATACGCTTACGCGTGACGGCAGTGGCCGCCGGATGATGCCAAGCAGCCTCCAGGTCAGCCCCCATTTGCAGCAGACGCTTGCGCTCCTCTGCACTCAAGGTCGCCGGCCGCTGTCGAAGCAGCGCCTCCATTTCCTCCTCGAGTGCGCGTACGGCCGCAAGGGCGGCATTCCACCGCCGCTCGAGTTCGCCAGCGACCAGACGATTATCAGGGTCGACCGTATCATACTGTCGGCGTGCCCTGGTTGCCTCGTATCGCGCCTGCTCGAGCGCCAACTCGATCTGGCGTTGTTTTTCGCCAGACTGGTGCTCGCATTGTGTGATCGCTTGGATGGCTGCTTCAACACCGAGCGGCTGCAGCAACCGCACAATCTCGGCTCCCACCGCCTCATCGACCCGCAAAGCGCCGAATGAGATACAGGGACCAGCACCGGGATTGCTCCGGGTCGCGTCACAATTATAGCGGCCGACATCGCCCTTGGTGCCATTGTAGCTAACAAGCAGCCGGCGGCCGCAATGACCACAGCGCAGCAGGCCGGCGAGCAAAGCCTCCCCCTTGCGCACCGGTCCGCGCACCATCATGCCCTTACCATTGGCGTTGTCAGCGATCAGCCGTTGATTCCTTTCAAAGTCTGCCCAGGACAAATAGCCCTCGTGATGCTCGACGAGCAAGACCGCCCAATCTGAGCGATCTTTGCGGCGGCCGCGAACGATTCGCTTGCGGCCATTTTCGATTGTCATCCGACTTCCGGTTCGGCCAAAGGCGTAAGCACCAGCATAAACAGGATTGGTGAGAAGATTGCTCACCGACGTGTAGACCGGTAGCTTCCACATCACCTGATGTTGTCCCGAGACTTTGGGGTCGATATACGGCAGCGCGATCTGGTCACCTCGAAGCGACAAAAACACTTGGCGGATGCTTTGCATCTCGGCAAACCGGGCGAAGACCAGCCCAATCGCCTCACGCACGCGCAGGTCGGGATCCATTTCGATTTTGTCGCGGCCTACTTTTACATAGCCAACGGCTACCGAGAAGAACAGCTCGCCCCGTCGTGCCTTCTGCTTCAGGGCTTCCATCGAACGGGCCCGCAGGAGCGACAGTTCGAGCTCGCTCATCGTCCCCTTCATGCCCAGCAATAGCCGGTCGTTCGGATGGCGTGGTTCATACGTTCCATCCTCATCGACGATCACCGTGCCGACCAAGCCGCAAAATTCGATCAGAGTGTGCCAGTCGCGTCCGTTGCGCGCCAGGCGCGACGCCTCGATCGAAAACACGGCACCAACGCGGCCTTCACAGATCGCTGCAAGCAGCCTCTCGAATCCCGGACGGCTGACGCCCGAACCCGAGCGACCAAGATCGTCATCAATGACTGTCACATCCGTCCAGCCGAGAGCTCGAGCACGATCAGCAAGGCCATATTGACGCCGTCGGCTCTCATGATTGTTGGCAAGCTGGTCGACGGTGGATTGCCGAATGTAGATGAAGGCGCCCCGCGCCAGATGATCAGGCGTGATCTTCATCACCTGCCTCCGTCACTGCGACGACACTGAGTATTTCCGACAAAAGCGCGCTCACCAGTGGCAATAGCTTCGCCCGCTCGGACGCTGTCATCGGTACCAGTGGCGTCTTGGGCACGAAGAGGTCGGATTGGCGTTGATATTGTTGCCGACGCGTCATGCTTGTCTCCTTCACGACGGGAATCGTCGTGCAACAAGCTTAGGCAGGTATCGAGCTCGAGACGGAGCTCACGCAGATGCGCCAGCGGCAGAAGTGGAATCTCCGTCACCACCATCGCCTCCGCCGAATCCTCCGTCATCCAGATCGGCAGCTGCGCCAGTGTGCCATCGGGCTGACGGATGGTCACAGCGACGTCGTTACCACGGCGATGGCGACTGGTCACGATGACCGTTTGCCCGTAACGGGGATGAAATCGGTAACGGATAATCGTCTCACGCAACTGATAGTGAGCATTATGAAGTTGTCGCGCCGACACCAGGAACCGTCATCAGGCGACGCGTCGTCTCGTCCGACTTTGCCAACCGGCGAACCTCGTCGTCGAACTTGCTCTGCTGCTGACAGATATGCTCATGAATCGACAGGAGCGGCGCGATTACGCTGAGGAGCTGATGGTCTTCACCCAATAGCTCGCTGACGTGATTGCGGAACTGTTGGCCGATGGCGCGAGGGAATAGCAACCCACATTCCTTGATCAGACTGCGGACCTGGTTCTCGATGTCCCGCCGCATGGACACGAGCCGGGATCGCGCGACGAGTATCGCGCGGATCTTCTGACTTTCCTCGCTCTTAACCTTGACTTCTCGATACCAACCGACCCGCACCAGTTCCGCAAGGCCTCGAGCGTCATTTTGATCGCTCTTGTTCATACGTACCGACAGGGCCGCGTGTGCATGCCGCGCATCGATGCAAACGACAGGAAGCTCGACTCTACGAAGCTCGTGCCATAACCAGCTCGCCATCGCGCCGGTCTCAAAACCAATGCGCTCCGCCAGTGGGGCATGTTTACGAAGCAGGTGGGTCAGAGCGCCGGGATCAGACTTAGCAGACCACGCATACCGCGGTATCTTTTTGCGAGACATCCAGTCCGACGTATTGCTTCATGACAGCTCCTCCGACTCATTTGACTGCGAGAGCTCTATACTAACGGAGCTTTCGTGCCGCGAGCGCCGACCGCAATTACGTCATCGTGCTCAAATTTGACCCCAGATTGGAGTGGGCCCCTCGGGGCGGACAGGTTCAGGCCGCTGGATTGACCGTCTGCCGGGCGTGTTGCTTCTCAAATTGTGCGGGGCTGATATAGCCGAGAGCTGAGTGTAGCCTTCGGGTGTTGTAGACGTAGTCAATGAATTTGGGAAGATTCTCGACAACGTCGGCGAGGGTCTCGAACGCCATTGGATAAACGCCCTCAACCTTCAGCGTCTTCATGAAGCTTTCGGCCTTGGCGTTGTCGTACGGATTTCCTCGCCGACCCATGGATCCTTTGATGCAGTGCTCGGCAAGGTAGTCGCGGTAGATCTTGGCAGCGTATTGGGATCCGCGATCGGAATGATGGACGCAGCCAGGCGGCGGCTGTCGCTTCTCGATCGCGACAGAAAGGGCAGCGAGCGTCAACCGCGCGTCGATGGAGCGACTGATGGCATAGCCTACGACGCGCCGGGACCAGGCATCAAGAATGACGGCGACATAGACGAAGCTACCGACGATTGGGACGTAGGTGATGTCGGCGACCCAAAGCTGGTCGGGTCCGTCCAAGGCCACGGTCTCGGCACGGTTGGGAAAGATCGGCTGGTCGTGATCGCTATCGGTCGTTGTCGTGAAGCGGCGTCGCATTCTCGGTTGGAGGTCATGCTCGCGCATGAGACGGCGGACCTTCTTGTGATTGACGACCACGCCTTGCTGCCTGAGGGCGGCTTGGACCCGGCGCCAGCCATAGTGCTCGAACTCGTCGCAGATCACAGCCATCGCCGCGACGATGGCTGTGTCGTCGGCCGCACGGATCGGTTCGTCGTAGAAAGTGGAGCGGGCCATTCCCATCAGCCTGCATCCCTCGGCAACGCTGATGCCGCGGGGCCGACAATAGCGGATGTGGTCTCGCTTCTCGGCCGAGGTCGTGGCCGAAGAGCCCCCTTTAGAAACTCCAGTTCGAGAGCCTGCTTGCCAACGAGGCGCTCGAGCGCGGCGATTCGCGCTTCGTAAGTCTGGAGTAAATCGGCGGAAGCGACGTCCTCGTCGAGCGCGCCTGCCTGATACTTTTCGACCCAGATGCGGATCAGGTTACGGGAGACATTGTGCCGCTTCGCGAGCCCGTGCAGCGTCTCGCCGCTCAGATACTCCTGCGACACCTGCCGTTTGAACTCGACGCTGTGGGTTCGGTGCTTTGCCATGGCCTTCATCCTCTGAAAGCCCGGCCGTCCGGTCAATTACTGAAAGCTAACCTGTCCACCCCGGAGGGCCCACTCCAGATCGGCGTCCAATTTTGACCCCTTTGAGCGAGTCGGTTTAGCGGTAGCGCTCGTGTCGTCGGAGCTGGCCGGGATTGCGGAGACGACACGAGCGCGGGTTGCTTGATCGTCGTCGCGGTTTTTGAATCGCCAGCTGTCGTTGCCGGTCTCGACGATGTCGCAATGGTGGGTCAAGCGGTCGAGCAGCGCCGTTGTCATTTTGGCGTCGCCGAACACGCTGGGCCATTCTCCGAACGCGAGATTAGTGGTGACGACGATGGACGTTCGCTCGTAGAGCCGGCTGACGAGGTGGAACAGTAGTTGGCCGCCGGATTGCGCGAACGGCAGATAGCCGAGTTCGTCGAGGACGATGAAGTCCATCCGGGTCAAATGCTCGGCGATACGGCCCTGCCGTCCGTTGCGGGTCTCAGTCTCTAGGCGGTTGACGAGGTCAACCACGTTGTAGAAGCGGCCGCGGGCACCGGAACGAATGCAGCTTCTGGCGATTGCGATGGCGAGATGGGTCTTGCCGGTGCCGGTACCGCCGACCAGAACGGCATTGCGTTGCTGGGCGATGAACCCGCCGCCGGCGAGATCATTGACCAGCGTCTGGTTGATGGGTGTGCCCTCGAACTGGAAGTCCTCAAGGTCCTTGGCAAGCGGCAGCTTGGCGATGGTGAGCTGGTACTTGATCGAGCGGGCCTGCTTCTCATTGATCTCGGCATTGAGCAGGTCGCCAACAATGCGCTGGGGTTCGTGCTGGCGCTTGATGGCGGTCGCCATGATCTCGTCGAAGGCGGCCTTCATGCCGTAGAGCTTGAGCTCACCCATGAGGTCGAAGAGTTGAGTGCGTTCCATCAGATGGTTCTCCTGAGGTTGTCGTAACGGGCACAGTCAGCGATTGGCGCATGGCGCAATGTCAGCGCAGCCGGTGTGAGGATATTGGCTGGCGGCGCAGGATCACGCTGGCGGGCCAGGATGTTGAGAACGACATCGGCGGAATGGACGCCGTGGGCGATCGCTTCGGCACAGGCCACCTCGACGGCCGGCAGACCGTCAGTCAGAACTGCGTTGAGGATGTCGACCATCTGCCGATTGCCATCGTCGGCGCCGGCGAGCTTGCGCCGTACACGTTCAATGGCCGCCGGCAGCACCCAGTCTTTGAAGGGAGCGCCGTTGCGCAAGGCGCCGGGTTTGCGAGCCAGCACTGGCACGTAATGCCAGGGATCGTAGGTGGTCTCGCCGCGGCCGAACGAGCGCGGATGCTCGGCAACGATGCGTCCGTCCTGGCGGATCACGATGCGATCGGCATAGGCATGAACCTCGACAGGCCGCCCGACTGCGCTGGCCGTCACCGAGTACTTGTTGTTGTCGAAGCGCACCAGACAGGTCTTCGAGACCGATGCCAGCACCGCATGGAATCCATCGAACCGGCCGGCATAAGGAACGAGCTTTGGCCGCTCGGCTTCGAACACCTCCCAGACTGTCTGTTCGCTCAGTTCCGGGTGCCGGTGCGCCTTGGCGTACGCGATGCATTTGTCCAGCAGCCAGGCGTTCAACTCGTCGAGGGTTTTGAACCGCAGTCGCGGTGTGAAGAAGCGTTCGCGGACAAGCCCGACCTGGTTCTCGACCTGACCCTTCTCCCAGCCCGACGCTGGCGTGCAGGCGACCGGATCAACCAGGTAATGGCTGCACATCTGCATGAAGCGGCGGTTGTAGAGACGACCCTTGCCGACGAAGATCGTCTCCACTGCAGTCTTCATGTTGTCGTAGATGCCGCGTCCGCAGGTGCCCTTGAACAAAGCGAACGCCCGGTCGTGGGCGTCGAACACCATCTCCTGCGTCTCGCGCGGATAAGCCCGCACAAACAGCATGCGGCTGTGGCAGAGCCGGACATGGGCGGCCTTCACGATCACCGTCACGCCATTGAGCAGGACGACCTCATGGCTCCAGTCGAACTGATAGGCTTCTCCCGGCGCAAAGCTCAGCGGGACGTAGGCTGCAGCCGTCGATTGTCCGCGTTCCCCACTCCACCGTCTGGCGTAACGCCGCACAGCGTCGTAACCACCGTCATAACCGCGCCCTCGCAGCTCTTCAAAGATCCGGATCAACGTCAGCTGCTCTCGAGCGGCCTTGGCTGCATTTGCCGCCAGCAACCCGTCGAGCTCTGCTGCCCATCGTCCCGGCTTCGGACGCGGCTGGACCACACGCTCGTACTCGAATGAGGTCTCACCCGACCTCAGAACCTTCCGCACCGTGTTCCGCGACACCTTCAGATCCCGGGCGATCTCCTTGATCGTCTTGCCCTTGATGAAGTGCTCGCGCCTAATCCGGGCAATCGTCTCCACGATCAGCATCTCCGACCACCTGCTTCGTTACAAAGCAGGCAGCGCAACAGACCAACCTGTAGGGGGTCAATTTTGGACGCCGATCCCCCGGCTCAGGGGGGCAATATTGCAGGCCGAATGACAGCTGCTATTCGGTGTATGTCCGGGTTGGGTCAAAGGTGAGGATTTGCCCTTCGGCCGGCACTTCCGGTCCACCCCAATAATCGGACGTCTGCGGTGTCGGTCGCCACTTCGCATTTGTGCCAAACTCGGAAGTCGCAGCCGTATTCAATCACCTTAAGCAAGCAACGTCGCTGGTTGCTGTCTTTCGGGGTGCCGAGCATTGTGTGCAACGACGAACCGTCCCGCGCCCTAGCCTCAAACTCAGATCGCTTTCAATTGATCATCACATCGGCCGCGATCTCTTGTCCTCATCTCGTTGTGGCTAGTTGCTGATCGGACCATTTTTCGAGGTCCTTCACTTCGACTGACCCTTCAATCGTGGTGATGGCTCCCTCGCGCGAGATGAGGATGGTGCGAGGGATATCGCCTTGCCAGGTCGGGTCGATTTCGAATCGCAGGCGTTCGACAAATCCATCGCTGAAAATCCAGTTCTCCGCGGACCAGAGCCCGGCTGTTTCCAGCATCGACCGGGTGGCGCCGGGCAGATCCGGAACGAGATCCGCGCTGATCGTCACCACATCGATCACGGCATGATCTTTCATGAATTGCCCAAGCACCGGCAGTTCGATCTTGCAGGGGCCGCAAGTTACGCCCCAAAAATGCACAAGCGTCGGCCGGCCTGCGTGCGAGCGCAGAACGTCCTGCCAGCTTCCCCGCACGAATGGCTTGAGTTGCGACGGCGTCTCGGAACCCGGCGCCGGAGCGAGAAAGGCGATAAGGAATATCGCAGCAAGCAAATGACGTCTCATGGCGCATCCTCGATCGGCTGAATACGATACCCGTCGGCCTTGGTCATCCAGGAAAGAAAAGTTTTCTGTCCATCGCTGACCAGCAGCGGGTGATCGGAGGTGTCTGTTGTTGTGGCGACCGCGGTCGGCTTCGACCAGCTTTTGCCGTCATCATGGGACGTCATCAGATTGACCGTCGTCTTCTCGCCATCAAACTCCTTCCAGACGATCGTCGTGCCACGCGGCCCCGCAACGACGTAAGGGCGGGTGGGATTGCGATCAGACTGGCCGATCGGAAGCGGCTCGGAAAAGGTCCTGCCCTCGTCTTGCGAGCGCGCATAAAACAGGCCCTTGCGCACCTTCCCGTTGGTGTACCACGTCACATGATAGGTTCCTGACGCTGAGATTGCCAGACTGGGCCCGTGATGAGGACACGCAGCTATCTGCCACTCATCCTTGCTGACGCGGCGAACTTCGCCGGGGGTCACCGGATCGGAAAACGTTACGATCGCGTGATCCCGAACACTGCCTTCAAAAATATTTCGGAACACAACGACCGGGTGGCCGGGCCCGGCGAATGCCAAACCGAGGCGGCAGCACTCACAGGTGTTGTCCGTCACTAGTCGGGCTTCGGAATAAGTTGCGCCGCCGTCTTTCGACGACGCAAAGAACAGGCCCGCGCCTTCGTATTTCTGACCATTCTGCTGCGCGGGAACACGGTTGCGCTTGTCGAGCCAGGCCGCAAACACCGACCCGTCTGCATCAAGGCCTAGCGCTTCGAACCGTTGGCTTTCGTTGTTTGACGTGATCGGTCGCAACGCCGCAAAGCTCTGACCTCCGTCCGCCGACCGTGTATAAAGTACCTGGCCATTGAAAGCCTTGTCCCTGAAGATCGAAAACGCCAAAGCGATGCCGCCTTTGCCATCGACGACAATCTTGGGACGCGCATCGGGGCCCCAATCCAGGTTGAGACGCTCTTTGGCCACCTGAACCGGCGTCGAAAAGCTGTGGCCACCGTCCTTTGAACTCGCGACGGATATCTGGCCGCCCGCCATCCAGGCCAGCCACAGCATTCCGTCAGGACCGAAGGTAGGCGTCACCTTCGATGCGCAGCGCAATACCGTCTCCTCGCACGCCGTTTCCGAGGCGTGCTGGTGGCTCATTTGCCCGTATGCAGCGGTTTGCCAAAGCGCAAAAGCGATCGTCCCGAGCAAACCTCTTCGAAGCATGGCCATACTCCCTCCGCAGCACCTGTCGGTCATTTGAACGCGACCTTCATGCCGGCAACGAAGGCACGTGGCGACCCGGCGTAGATCGAACCCGTCGTATTCGTCAGGATACTCGCCGGGTTTTGAATCCCGGCGGCCGTGACCGAGTTCCCTATGTTGTTGGCGGAAGCGACATACGTCCGGTCAAACACGTTTCTGACCTCAAGATACAGGCTCAACGCCCTGAAGTAGTCAGAAGCAAGGTCTGTCTTATAGTGCACATTGAGGTTGACCAGTTCATAGCCAGGCGCCTTCAACAGGTTGGCGTTGTCCATGTAGAAGGAGTCTTTCCACTGGACCTCGACGAACGCGCCGAGCCCCGCCAGCCGCCCCGACATTTCGTCATAGCCGAGCCGTGTTGTCAGTTCGTTCGGCGAGATGCCGGGGATTTTGTTTCCCGCCCGATTGAAGCTGAAGACCGCGCCGTTAGTGATGTTCTCCGTGTATTCGGTATAGACTTCATCGAGATACGTATAAGCCGCCGTGAACCGCCAGCCGGGGTAGAACTTCCAGTCCGCGGCAAGCTCCGCCCCGCGATGCTCAGATCTTGGCGCGTTGAACGTGTAACTGATGCCGGCTAAGGGTGTCGCTTGGCTGACGAGTTCGTTGCGGAAGAACTCATAAAAACCAGTTGCACTGAGTTTGACCGCGTTGTTCGGCGTCCAGTCGAAGCCCAGATCGTAACCCAGGTTCTTTTGCGTATCGAGCTGGGTATTATTTCCGGATAGACCGCTCGGGAGCACGAATAGGTTTGAGACCTGAGGCGTTCCGTAGCCCGTGGCTGCTCGCGCACGGAGAAGCCACTCGTTGTTCAATTTGTATAGGAGCGCCAATTCGGGCGCCGTATTCTGGAACTGCCTGTCGGCGGTTGTGATCGCAGTTGTCGTGACGCCCGCCGCTCCCGTGTAGGTGTACGCCGTATTCAAGCCCTTCAGAAGGGTTGTTTCCCACCCGATGCCGGCAACCGCCGTCAATGACGGCGTCAGCCTTAGTTCTTCGCGCGCGCGGAGTCCGTAATTCGTGGTATCGCTGAAAAGGTTGCTCGACAGCCGGCCTAACGTCGCGTTTCCGCCCGGCATCACGTTTCGGGTGTCGCTGGACGCCGTCAGCGAATTGTAGAAGCCACCGATAAAGGTGGTCGAATCCATCCCGAGGATGTCTCCCCGCTTGGTGATGTCCGTCATGTAATTGTAGGACGGAAAGTCGCCGATCGCGCTGGTAGACCCGGTCGGCTGGCTGATGTTTCTGTCGTCAAATACGAACTGATTTCGCCAGGTCGTCGTGTTGTCGAAATCATGCTCCCAGCGGCCACCGACGATCGTTCGGCGGTTGTTGCGGCCGAGCCCAGCCTGGACTGCAGTTTCCCTGTCAGTGCCCGCAGCAGTGTTGAAACCGTTGTTGAACAACGTCACCGTGCCACAGCCGGGTGCTGCCGTTGCGCCCGTGGTGCAGCCCTGCTGGAACGGGTTTTGGTAAAACTGGTTGAGCGACGACCGGATCGGAAGCCGAATGCTCAGGTCATTGTTGATAAACTTAACCGTTAAGCGATCGTCGGGGGTCGCCTGAAGCGTCCCGAGGAAATTCACCGTCTGGGTATTGAACCAGCTATTGCCGATGAAGCCATCGCCGCGTGCATCGCTCGCAAACAGCGAGGCTTCGAAATTGCCGACTTTCTTGCCAGCGGCAAGATAGTTGTTGAGATAGCCGAAGCTTCCGCCATCCACGCCGTACTCGACTCCGTCAATGGTGCCTCCCGGTCGCGTGCGAAAGTTCAGCGCGCCCCCGGTGGCATAATTGCCATAGAGTGCCGATGACGGCCCCCTGATGACATCGATGGCACCATAGGCACGGGGGTCGATCAGGTCGCTGCGGGAAAGACCGTCAGGCTGCGTAACTGGGAAACCATCGTCGAAGATCACCAGGTTGCGAATGCCGAAGCCGTTGCGCGCGTTGGATCCGCGAATGGAAATGCCGAAATCGCGAGGCCCATTGCCCTGCTTCACCGAAATGCCGGGACTGTCGCGCAACACGTCGCTCACCGAAAACGACGGTCTGTTTTCAAACTGGCTTTGATCGATGGTTGTCGCGGTCTGTCCGGCCGGGGCCTGATTGAGCGAACCGCGCGCGGCGCTTGCTGCAATGGTCTTGCCCTGCGTCGATATAGTCGGGTTAGGGGCAGCGGCGATCTGCCTCGTCGACCGACTGGCTGAAGATGAGCGTGCTCTCGGCCTCTGCGCGGCAGGCTTGGCGCGGGCCACCCGTGGGGCCTCGATAGTCACCGGCGGCAGTGTCTGTTCTGCCTTCTGAGCGTTGGACTTCGTAGAAAAAGAGGACAGCGCGCTGCAAAGCACGACGGTGCTAGCGCTACTCAAGGCACGATAAGGAAACATAGGGTAATCCTGACACCGGCGCGGAGGCCGGCTTGACTCGACTGCATCAACCGACACGGCTTTTGCCGCACCGACTCGAATGTGTGCTAGGTCAGGAAATGGACGGCGGGGCGCGCGCTTGCGTATTTGAGCCGACCCTGAGGGCCGGCATCCGTTCAGCGGCTTCCAGCCACGCGACAAGCTGGTACTGGCGCTGCAGGGTTACGAAAGCCAGCGGCGGCGGATCGACGGTGGCGGCGCCGCCGTGGCCAGCCGCACAAACCGCACAGCAATTGCCGTTATGATCCTGCGTCTTGGCGGGAGCGGTCTGTAAGTCATCCTGAGGGGACGTCATTCCCGAACAGATCGACGCCATATCCATATAAAGCGGGTCGGAAACCGCGTTGGCGACGACGCGAAACGAAGCGATCGGCGCAATCAATTGCACCAAGATCGCAAGCAGTACGATTGGAATATAGGCTTCCAGCCGCCGTCGCATGATTTTCCCCAAAACGCTGTGGGTGTCGTACCACTCGCCCCAACGCTTGTCGAGATTGCCGGCGCCGCGACAAGCCGCGCAGCCGCACCTCCGAGAAGGGCGATAAAAATCGCGCCGTCGCATATGCCCTCCGAAGGGGCCATGCCTTCTGCAATGGTAGATCACACGACTGGGCGGCGAGCGAGAAATGGCACACAATCAGCTTGAGACGCTGGTGGGCCCAATGTCCGCCTTGGATCATTCGCGTCGTTCTGAGAGGATGCCGCCTACTTCCGATCTACCCCGACGAGCAGACAATCTCAGAGCCATTCGGCACTTCGCAAAAGTGCCAATACCTGACCTGCCAAATGCGACTGCTCACAGGCAAAGCGGACTATCGCAAATCCACTTGCCATCGCGTCATCGCTGGACACGCCATTGAACGAGCGCGCGTCATTTAAAAATCTGTCGGCCATTGGGCGTTTCCGCTGCAAACCATGAAATGCCACCGGCGCCGGGAAGAGCATGCAAACGCTGAAGTCATCCAATTCGATCGCCACTTGAACAAAACTGCTCCCTTTTGCGAGTTGTGCCTAGCTCAGACTAGCGTGTGCAGCGGGGAAACATTACAACCCCGCAGTGAAGGAATGGATGGAACCGGGGCCCGCCACGGCCTCGGACCAGTCCGAAAGCGCGCGTTTTGAAGTTTCAGGGGTTTTCGAAGTTCGCGTTCGCCCCCGAACAAGGAGGCATGATGAAATCGAAGGACGCAGGGGATAGGGAGAGTTTGATCTCCCGGCGGACGGCTCTTGTAGCAAGTGCTGTCGCGGCTGCGGCTCCGTTGTTTTCCCTCAGCACCGCGACCGCCCAATCTACCCATAAAACTGCTGCCCAGACAAAAGGAGCCGAGAGCATGACATTTGTAACGACCAAAGACGGGACGCAGATATTCTACAAGGATTGGGGGCCGAAGACGGCGCAGCCCCTCGTCTTTCATCATGGCTGGCCGCTCAGCTCGGATGACTGGGACGCTCAGATGTTGTTCTTCGTCGCCCAAGGCTTCCGGGTCGTCGCCCATGATCGCCGCGGCCACGGCCGCTCGACGCAGGTCAGCGACGGGCACGACATGGATCACTACGCCGCCGATGCGGCTGCGGTCGCCGAGCATCTCGATCTCCGCAAGGCCGTCCATATCGGCCACTCCACCGGCGGCGGCGAAGTGGCACGTTATGTCGCGAAGTATGGTGAGCCTCAGGGTCGCGTCGCCAAAGCCGTTCTGATCAGCGCTGTTCCGCCGCTCATGCTCAAGACCGA
The DNA here is from genome assembly GCA_036924855.1 of Nitrobacteraceae bacterium AZCC 2146. Taxonomy (NCBI): domain Bacteria; kingdom Pseudomonadati; phylum Pseudomonadota; class Alphaproteobacteria; order Hyphomicrobiales; family Nitrobacteraceae; species Nitrobacteraceae bacterium AZCC 2146. The sequence continues at coordinate 6,321,765 of JBAGRP010000001.1, read as the reverse complement.
CAAAAATCCCGACGGGACCCCGATTGAGGTGTTCGATGGCTTCCGCAAGGCGCTGGCCGCCAACCGGTCGCAGTTCTATCTCGATGTGGCATCCGGTCCGTTTTATGGCTTCAATCGCTCGGGTGCGAAGGTTTCGCAGGGAATTATCCAGAATTGGTGGCGCCAGGGCATGACGGGTGGCGCCAAGGCTCATTATGACGGCATCAAGGCCTTCTCGGAGACCGACCAGACGGAAGATCTGAAAGCGATCAAGGTGCCGACGCTCATCATGCAAGGCGACGAGGACCAGGTCGTACCCTACAAGGACGCCGCACTGCTTCAGGCCAAGTTTCTCAAGAGCAGCACGCTCAAAGTCTATCCCGGCTTTCCGCACGGCATGTGCACAACGAATGCAGACGTGATCAATTCCGACTTGCTCGCTTTCATACGGTCGTGATCGCCGTTGCCGAACCGGCGTGAGCCGGTTCGGCAACCACCGTCGAGCCACTCGCGGCGGTGAGCTGGAGCTGAGGGCTGCGCCTCGCGGCAGAAGATTCGTGAAGTCAGACATCAACTTTGAAAGCGCGGACCTAACGCTCGCCGGCCGTCTCTAATCGAACCCGCAAGCGATCGGAATCGAAGTCCCTATCACCTCGCCAGTAGGTTACCTCGCCGCGAACGATTGCAATTTCTGCTTCGGGTCAGACTCGGAGATCGGGCCACGCAAGCACGACTTCCGCTCTTGTTCCAACAGCAGATATTCCTGAGTCCATTGTGACGTCCGAAAAGTGCCCGGCAAGGGCTGTTGCGGAGGCCCAGCTTGCCAACGTACTCGCCGGGACACGGGCGGAAGCCATTGCTGCACGGAAAGCGGAAATGGAGCGCGCGCAGGCGGCGCTGGTGCTGGCGCAGAAGACTTTTGATCGCACTCATACATTGACCGAGCAAGGCAACGCGCCGCAAGCCCGCCTCGACCAAGTGACTGATGCGCTGCACGAAAGTGAACGCGCAGTCGATCAGGCCAAATCAGCCTACGACCAGGCCGTCAACGGCTACACACAGGAAGAGCGGGCTATTGCCAGGACCAGCGTCGAAAAGGCCAATGCCGATATCCAGAGCGTTCAATCGATCATCGATCAGCTCCGGGTCTACGCTCCCGTTGCCTCGCAGGTCTATCAGCGCAACGTGGAGCCGGGCGAGTATGTGTCGCCGGGCGTACCGCTCGTTACCTTGATCGATCTGACCGACCTCTGGATCCACTTCGATCTTCGCGAGGATCTGGTCAAGGGATTGAAGGTCGGCGATCGATTCGACGTCCATATTCCGGCCCTCGCTGACCGCGGTGTCACGGTCGAGGTCAAGCTTATTGCGACCAAGGGCGAATATGCGAGCTGGCGGGCCACGCGTGCTTCCGGCGATTTCGACTTGCGGACGTTTTCGATCCGCGCCTATCCGGTCCAGCCGGTGCCCGAGCTGCGACCGGGAATGAGCGCCTATCTCGACTGGCGGACACGGCAATGAAGCCGGCGCCGAAGCCGGGATTTTGGCGGGTCGCGCGGCGCGAGTGCCACTGGCTGTTTCACGATCGCGTGGCGCTGCTTCTGATCTTCGGCGTGCCGCTGTTTGCGTTCGTGGTTCTGACGACCGTCTTCAGCCATCCGGTCATACGCGGGCTCGGGGTCACGGTCGTCGACGAAGACAGGTCGGACGCCTCGCGTGCCCTGGTGGAATACGTCGCGGCCTCGCCGAGCCTGAAAATCGTCGACCGCTCCGGTACGCTGTCGACGGCCGTGCAGGACATAAGGTCGGGCAAGGCGATATCGGCAATCCATATCCCGCCGGATTTCGAGCGCGACCTGAAGGCCGAACGCCGTCCTCAGGTCGTCGGGTTCTATAACCAGCAGTTCCTGACAGCGGCCGGCATTGCGTCCTCGGGACTGAGCGATGCGCTGTCGGCGGCGGCGTCCGTGGCCGCCCCCGCCAAGCGCGCCGCCCCCGCACCGGCTTCCATGGGAGCGCTCGCCGCGGAGACCATCGCGCTTGTCAACCCGCAAAAGAACTATGCGCAGTTCCTGCTCCGTGCGTTGCTGCCGACGATCATCCATGTGGTGATCACGCTCGCCGCGGGCTATTCCGTCGGCTCTGAATTCCGCCGTCGCGACGCGCGGGCCTGGCTCGAAAGCGCCGGAGGCGATCCGGTCGTCGCGCTGGCCGGCAAGCTCGCGCCGCTGTTCGGCATCTTCTTCCTGATCATGCTGGCCGAGCCGCTTTTCCTGGAGGGCGTGCTGCAAATCCCCTTCAGGGGAGACCTGCCGTTGATGGTCGCCGCCGGCTCCCTTCTGATCATTGCCTATTTGTCGGTAGGCGCCTTGCTGCAGCTGCTGGTTGGCGACTTGCCGACCGGGCTCGGACTTGCGGGCCTCTTTGCCTCTCCTGCATTCGGCTACGCAGGCGTCGGCTTTCCCACGGTCGGCATGAATGCCTTTGCGCAGGTCTGGAGTACGATCTTGCCGCTGCGCTGGTACATGGCCGTCCTGCTGGGACAAGCGGCGCGGGGATTGCCGGTCCCGGAATCCGCCGTTCCTTTCGCGGCGCTCGCTGGTCTGGCGGTACTCTTTGCCGGTCTCGCGTTGCTGCGCATGGCGAGCCTCAAGCGCAAGGGCCGGTTTGAGACGGCACGGCCAGCCGAGCAACCAGAAATCGCCCGCACGCCGCGAGGTATCGGCGGCGCCTTCGTGGCGGAGTGGCGGCGCGTGCTCAGAGCGCGCAGCGCCTTCAGCGTGCTGTTCCTGGCTCCCCTGGTTTACGGCATTTATTATCCGCAACCCTATCTGAACCAGATCCTTCGCAAGCTTCCCATCGCGGTCGTCGACAATGATCTCAGCGATCTCAGCCGCCAGATCGTCGAGACGCTGGATGCGAGTGGCGCATTGAGCGTTGCGGTTCGCGTCCGCACACTTGCCGAGGCGCGCACCGCGATCGATCGTGGCAAGGCCTTTGCCGCCGTCGAAATCCCCGCAGGCACCGAGCGCGACGTGCTCAAGGGCATCACCGCTCACATCCCGGTCTACGCGGATGGCACCTATTTGTTCGTATTCAGGTCGACCGCAAGCGGGGTCGCCACGGCCGTCGGAGCATTGACGTCCGAACTCGTTTCGCGAGGCGCGCGCTCGGACGGAAGCCTCGTCAAGGCGAAATTGGCGAGCACGAGCCCGGCCGACGTCTTGCTGCAGCCGATCTTCAACCCGGTCGGCGGCTATGCGAGCTACATCGTCCCGGCGGCGTTTGTGCTGATCCTGCAGCAAACACTCCTGATCGGTGCTGCGATGTTGACCGGCACTGCGCTGGCGAGCGGCGGCGGAGCGTTCGCCGGCGTGCTCGGCCGCGGCATCGCCCATCTGACCATCTACTTTCCGGCGCTTGCGCTTTATCTCGTCGTGCTGCCGCGCATCTACGGCTTTTCGACGCTCGGGCATCTCCCCCAAATCTTCGCGCTCGCGACCGTCTTTTTGCTGGCGACGAGCTTCATGGGACAGGCCATCGGGGCCTGGTTCACACGGCCGGAAAACGCAACCCTCCTCCTGCTTGCAACCAGCCTGCCTCAGTTTTTCACCGCCGGCTTCGCATGGCCGCGCGAAGCAATCCCCGACGCGGCCATCGCGTTGGGTCGGATGTTTCCCGCCGACTTCGCGATTGATGGCCTCGTGCGCATCAACCAGCTGGGTGCCAGCATCTGGGAGGTCGCGCATGATTGGCTCGGACTGTGGTGTCTGACCCTGGCCTATTTCGCGCTCGCCGTGATCTCGGCGTTTGCCGTCAAGAGAGGACAGAGACATGCGCAGAGTTAAGGTCGCCGCCATTGTTGCGATCGCACTCGTGCTTGCCGCGGGCGCGCTGATCTATTCCGTGCGTCATTCCGGATCGGCGGCCATAATTGTGGGCGTCGTCCGGGCGACCCAAGTCAGGGTGGAGCCGGAGGTGGACGGCCAACTCGTGTCGATTGCGGTCGAGAAGGGAGCCCAGGTGCACGCGGGCGACGTTCTGGCGAGGCTCTCCGCGGTGGAGCTGACGGCACAAGCGGACCAGGCGCGTGCCGCGCTGGCATCGGCAACTGCGAGCCGCAACAACGTCTATGCCGGCGTGCGTCGTGAACAGATCGATTCTCTGAAGGCTGCAATCGCCAAGGCGGGTGCCCGCCTCGACTACTTGCAGGCCCAGCTCACAAGAACCAGCACGCTGGCACGCCAGAGTTTTGAGTCCCAGCAGGCGCTTGACCAGGTCGAAAACGATGCTGCAAGCGCACGCGCCGATGTGGCGAAGGCCCAGGCAAATTACGATGCGGCCGTGGCGGGCCCGACCCGGGAGGAACGCGCGATCGCCGACGCGCAGGTGCAGTCCGCGGCCGCCGCGGTCACCGTGCTTGCGCGCCGTCTTGAAAAGATGATCTTGCGTGCTCCAGCCAACGGTGTGGTCAGCGTCATCGCCGCAGAGGTCGGCGAGAATGTTCGCGCAGGTCAACCGATCCTGATGGTCGAGGCGGTAGGCAAGCAATGGCTTTCGTTCAACGCGCGCGAAGATCATCTCGGCGGTCTCACGATCGGAGAACCAGTGAGCGTAATGCGGAACGGTGCCGATGGCACGATCAAAGCCGTCATCACCGAACTGCGGCCGCTCGGAACGTTCGCCACCTGGCAAGCCGAGCGGGTAATTGGGGATCATGACCGCAACACGCTGCGCTTGCGCCTCGACCCGCAGCTAGAGCCGGCAGGCCTTGAGCCGGGCATGACTGTTTGGATCGAGAACTAGCGAGCGCTCTCAAGCCTTTGCGAAACTTCAACAACCATCCACAGCATCAATAGTCGACGTTCCCGAAGCGGATGGTGTCTCGCGAGTCGAAACCCCAGGCCTGGCGTTCCAAGCGCTACATCAAGAGCCGTCAGCAACTGTTGCACTAAGGATGGTGAAGGTCGGCTGTCGGTCTCACGAAGGAGTATCTCGGCGCGTCCTGCGCGAGCCCGCCAGCAGGCAGCGCAATCGAGAGCATCACCGACGTCAATTTAGTTCGCTGCATGGCCACCGGTCTGGTTCTTCCGAGCGAGGGCATTCATGATGTCGCCCGCTTGCCCAAACAACGCCTTGACCAAGGCGCCGGCGATCGTCTCTTCCGCGCCGACAGGAATTTGGGCCTTTATCGAGACTTTGCCGCCGTTCGCGCAGGCGCTGGCGACAATCGGCAGCGTGTAGCTGTGGTTGAGGTCGAAGGCGAAGCCGGCGGCGCTGGGGCCGATCAAGGTGCCGAATGCCACGCTTGTGTATCCACTTCGCCCAATAACAGTGTAGAGTGCTTACGAGCTTACGTTCCGGTCAACGGAGCAACTCTATGACTGCCACATCGATGAGCCGAATGGTCGTGCCGTCCGTGGCGTTTGTCGCCGCCTGTGGTCTGGCGCTTGGCTTCGCCATCCAACACGTCCGTCGCGAGCCGGCGGTTGCCCCCAAGGCCGCAACCGCCGCGTCGGCGGTCTCAAGGCCGGCATCGGGCGCACAAAATCAAGGTCCGGCTGCCGCACTCGAAGCGGCAGAGGCAAAGGCAACCGCCGTGGCGGCCGCGCTGGCCGGATCGGCTGTTCAGCCGGACAGCGACGACGGCGTGCCGGCGTTCGACATTGCCCGTATTGAGCCGACAGGCGAAGCGGTGATCGCGGGTCGAACCACCCCGGGCGCAACGGTAGAACTTCTACGCAACGGCGAGTTGCATGATCGCGCGGTCGCAGATCAATCCGGTCAATTCGTTATGGTCCCGCCCCGGCTTCCCTCGGGCACTTACGACCTCATGCTACGTGCCAAACAGCCGGACGGCAGACAGGTCATGTCCAAACAGAGTGTGGCGGTGGTGCTTGATCCGAGTCCGATCGACCGGCCGGTGGTGGCGCTGATGACGCCAAACAAACCCACCATCGTGCTATCGCAGCCGGCAACTCCAAAGCCTGTGGCAGCGGGAGTGGTTGTGGAGGCGGTCGATACCGAGCCGGGCGGAAAGCTCCATGTGAGCGGCCAGGCGAGTCCTGGTGCCGCGGTGAGGCTTTATCTGAACAACAGCTTTGTTGCGTCGGTAACGGCCGGTTCGGATGGACGTTTTGCGGTCACGATCAATGAAGGCGTGGCGCCAGGCAACTACCGCGTCAGGCTGGACGAGATGGGGTCGAATTCCGGCGCGGTGCGCGCACGCGCCGAGGTACCGTTCAACGTTCCCGAGACGGTGGCCACCACCGCGTCCGTGCCGGCACAGGCCACAGCGTCAAAGCGTCCTGACATTGCCGCTGCACAACAGCCGCAGCTGGCCGCCGCCTTCTCGACCGTCCGAATAGACGAAGGTTCGCCCTCTACCGTGATCGTGCAAAAGATCGTGACTACCACCGTCTCTCGCGGCGACAGCCTCTGGCGCCTCAGCCGGGAAACCTACGGCGCGGGCACGCGCTACGCCGTCATTTACAAGGCAAACCGGGAACAGATCCGCAATCCCAATCTGATTTATCCTGGTCAGATCCTTGTCCTTCCGACGCAGTGACGCGCCGCGATAGCACCGCCTTGATACCCCGAACTTGGACCACACCAAGCGATACTGTGCGATCGATGCCGTGCTTGGTCATCAGAGGTCTTCTCGCGATCAAGACCGACAAGCTTGGTGGCACGGAGGATTTGTCTCCGCCCTCCGCCAGATCGAGGGCCGGAGAGCGCATGGAGAAAGGATTGAAAAATGAATGATCCTGTCGACCGAACCACAAAACCCCGAAATTTTGGACTGGGTCAAACTCTGCTGCTCGCCGCGCTTTTCGCCATGCTTCTTTTTGCAATTGTGTGGAGCATGATGGCATGGACGTCTGCTGAGGATGCTCAGATGTCGATCCATGGCTGGATCGCGCTCGCGCTTGGTACTATTTTCTCCTTAGTCATCGGCTGCGGCTTGATGGTTCTCATGTTCTACAGCAGCCGAAGTGGCTACGACGAGACAGCGACGCCGAAGTTCCGCAAAGAAGACACTCCTCCGGAGTAAGCCTTAGGAGCTTGCGGCATTTTCGATTGATAGTCGGAGACCAAGGTAAGCGATCCAAGAGTAAGCCCACCTGCTTAGCCCGCAGGCTGACGAGCGAGCTAAACATCAAAGTGATGC